>CAYYAB010000035.1:0-14983 GCA_964469895.1 uncultured bacterium
AGGGCGGTGATCGCCAGGAGCTCGCGGGTCTTTAGGTCGAGCCCCCCGCGGGAGAGGACCTCGCGGTAGGCGAAGTCTTCGATGTAGCGGGCGAGGTCGGGGTCGAGGGCGGCGAGGCGGGCGCGAATCTTCTCCTCGTCCTCGCCCCAGATGCCCTTTAGTGCGTCCATGGATCTACTTTAGGGCAAAAGGGTGATCCTGCCTTCCCGCGCAAGAACCCTAAAATCATTGTCCAGAGCCAATACCCGTTCACCCTTTCTTTCTGCCGCCGCGACCACCATTGCGTCGGCAAAACTAAGTGGAAGATTACGATAACGGGCTACCAGTTCCCGAGCTCGAGCCATGTCACTTGGGTGGTATTCCGGCGCCAACTTTCCCTCTTCCCACTCCCTGAGGAATAACATCAACGATTCATCGCCCAAACGATGCTTCGCCAAGATGGCACGGCTAGTCTGAGAACACCCGCTCAAGTTCCATTAGGCTCTCCGGGCTTCCCATCGCCGTCACCCGGTCCCCCAGCCTGAGCTGGGTGTAACCGTGGGTGACGATCGCCTCGTTTCCCCGGTGGATGGCGAGGATGAGCACGTCGGCGGGCAGGCGCAGCTCGCGCAGGGGCACCCCATCGAGGGCCGGATCTTCGACGAGGAAGTCGCGCACTTGCTGACCCTCCTCTTCGCCGAGAAAAAGCGCCACCGCCCCCGGGCTCTGGACGTACTGGGCGAGGAGGTGCACGGTGGCGGTGGTGGGGTCCACCACCTGGCACCCGGCTTCCTTGTAGGCGGAAAGGGGAAGCTTCCCCTCTCGCCGGGCGACGCGGAGCCAAACCCCCCGCTCCACAAGCTCCCGGCAAAGCGCGAGGTTCTCCTCGTCGGTGAGCAAAAAGATCGCGGCCTCCACCCGGCCGGAGGGGGCCCCCTCGTACACCGCCACCGAGAGCCCCTGCCCCCTTAGGGCCTCGGCCCGCTCGGGGTCCCGGGTCCAAAGCTCGGGCTCAAAGCCCGAGGCCCGGAGCCTGCGGCAGAGCGCGATCGCCTGATGGTCGTCGCCGAAGACCCAGACCCGCCGGCTCCTCGCCCGGCGGCGCGCTTCCCCCACCCAAAGCAGCGCCTGCTTGAGCATCGGGGGCCCCACCACCTGGTTCAGCACTACCTGGGCCACCACCAGGGTGGCGAAGGTCTCCCCGAACCCGGGGAAGGTGTCGGCGACCTTCTTGGCGAGGCCGAGCGCCACCCCGGCCTGGGTGACGAAGGCGAGCCCGGAGGCCAGCGCCACCCGAGGGGGTTCGCCGGCGACCAAGGCGCCGAGACCGCTCCCCACCCCAAAGGCCAGCAGCCGGGCGAGAAAGAGAGCCAGCGCCACCGGCCAGGTGGCGGCCAGCACGTCGAGGGCGAGGGAGGCTCCCGTCAGGGTGAAGAAGGCGATGAAGACCGCCGGCGAGAGGGCGGCGACAAGCCGGGTGAACTCATCGCGGTAGGGGCTCGCGTTGACGATCCAGAAGGCCGCGAGCACGCTGGCGAGCAGCGGCTCCGGGGTCACCGGCTGGTGGAACCAATGCAGCGTGGCCTCCTCCAGACCCCGGGCGAGCACGAAGGCGCCGTAGCCGAGGAGCAAAAGCCCAAGCCCTTTGGAAAACGGGGCGAGCCGGGCCGCGAGCAGGCGCAAGAGCAGAAAGTAGAGCAGGTAGCCGAGGGCTAGGGAGAGGAGCAGGTCGGTGAGGAGCACGGGGAGGAAGAGGGTGCTCAATGGGGCGCCGCCTATCCAGGAGCGGGCGAGCTCGAGCCCCACGGCGAAGAGCGCGATGACCACCACATCCGAGACCACCGTGGTCCCGAGTACCAGCTGGGTGAAGGGCCCCTTGGCGGAGAGCTCCTTGATCACCGCGATCGCCGAGGAAGGCGAGCGAGCGAGCAGGATCACCGCCATCAGGAAGGCGAAGGCAAGGGCCGCCCCTTCCTCTAGGCCCCGGGCCTCGGGGAGCGCGGGAAGGAGGCGGAGCGTCACCCAGACCCCGAGCCCGAGCACCGCGAGGATCTGGAAGAGGCTCACGAGGAGGATCGCCCGGGTCCGGTTCCGGAGTTCCGGCAGGTAAAGCTCGGCCCCGGCGGCGAAGGCGATCACCGCCAGGGCCATCTCGTCCACGAAGGCGAGGCGCAAAAGCTCCTCGTGCCCGATCAACCCGAGCACGTAAGGCCCGATCAGGATCCCGGCGAAGAGGAAGCCGGTGATGAGGGGCAGGTCGTATTTCGCGAAGTAATCGCCGATCTGCTTGGCGGCGAGCGCGAGAACGGCAAAGCTCGCAAGGACCAGGAGCAGTTCCAAAACCGCCTGCACGGATTTCCCCTAAAGCGCTTTTAAAACCGGGAGGATGCCCTCCTCCGGCCGTACCAAGAGCGCCCGCATCCCGAGCCTCTTTGGCGCCTCGTAGTCGGGCTCGGGCCGGTCGCCCACGAAGAGGACCTCTTCGGGCCGGAGCCCGAGCTCAGCTAGCGCCCTTTGGTAGATCGCGGGGTCGGGCTTTGGCACCCCGAGGGCGGCGGAGGCGTAGATTCTCTCGAAGTAGTCCGCAAGCCCCATGGCCGCAAGGATCTCCGGGAGGAGGACGTCCCAGTTCGAGACCGCGGCGAGCCGGAGCCCCCGCCGGCGGAGCTCGGCGAGGACCTCGGGGGTGCCCGGCGTTCGGGGCCAAAGCCCGGGGTCCCGCCAGTGTTCCACCAGCCAGTCGGCGATTCGCTCGGGGTTTTTAACCCCGAGCCCGGCGAGCAACCGGCGGTCGAACTCGCGCCAGAGCGCGATCGCCGCCTCGCGGTCGCGGGCGGCCAGGTGATGGGCCTCGTAGAAGGCGTAGGCCTCCCGGGCCGCTTGGGGAAGCCGGCGCCAATCGGCCTTTGCTCCAAAGCGCGCGAGCACCGGGGGCAGCCAGGTGCGGGGATCGGTGTGGATCAGCGTCCCACCCACGTCAAAAAAGACCGCCCGCAGCATGCAAAGAGGATACCCGACCCGCCATCTTGCGCGAGTCTTGCAAAGTTCGCGCAATTTCGTACATAATCGAAAACAAGGAGTCAGGAATGGGCTTATCCCCCGAACGCAAACGCCGGATCCTCGCCTTGCTCGAGGCCCGGGGCGGAATGCGCACCACCGAGCTCGCCCGGGAGCTCGGGGTGAGCGAGGCCACCGTCCGCCGGGACCTCGCCGAGCTCGCCCGCGAGGGGCGGGTGGAGCGCACCCACGGGGGGGCGCTCCCCCTCGAGCGCAGCACCGCCGCCGAACCCCCCTTCGAGCTCAAGGCCCGGCACCGGACCCACGAGAAGGAGCGGATCGCTGCCGCCGCCGCCCGCCGCGTCATGGACGGCAGCACGGTCATCCTCGACTCCGGCACCACCGCACTGGCGCTTGCGCGCAAACTCGCCGATCGGCCGGTGACGGTGATCGCCCTCGACCTCAAGGTGGCGGAAGCGCTGGCCCGGGGTCGGGCCGAGGTCTGGATCGTGGGGGGGCGGGCGCGGAACGGGCTTTTCAGCCTGGTCGGTCCCTGGACCGAATCCCTCCTCGCCGAGGTCCACGCCGACCTCTTCTTCCTGGGCGCCGACGCGGTGGACGAGGAGGGGGTGACGAACGCCACCCTCGAGGAGGCGGCGGTGAAAAAGCGGGCCGCCGGCGCCGCCAAGCGGACGATCCTGATCGCCGACCACACCAAGTTCGGCCGCCGGGCGCTCGCCCGGGTGCTGCCGCTCGAGGCGCTTTCCGGGGTGATCTCCGACCGGGGGGCGCGGGGCTTTCTGCCGGTGCTCCAAGAGCGGGTCCCGGGCTTCGTCGAGCTGGTGTAGCGAAGGGGGCGGTATGGAGGCGTTTGAACGCTTTAGGAAACTCTTCGGCACGAGCAAGCCGGTCATCGCCATGGTGCACCTCCGGGCCCTGCCCGGCACGCCCCTTTACGACGAGGCCGGGGGGATGGAGGCGGTGGTCGAGGCGGCGCGGGCGGACCTCCTCGCCCTCAAGGCCGCCGGGGTGGACGCGGTGATGTTCGGCAACGAGAACGACCGGCCCTATGAGCTCGAGGTCGATCCCGCCAGCGCCGCCGCCATGGCCTACGTGATCGGCCGGCTCAAGGACGAGCTCACCCTTCCCTTCGGCGTGGACGTGCTCTGGGACCCGATGCTCACCATGGCGGTGGCCGCGGCCACCGGCGCGGCCTTTGCCCGGGAGATCTTCACCGGGCTGTATGGCTCCGACATGGGGCTTTGGCAGGGGCGGGCGGCGAAGGCGCTCCGCTACCGGAGGCGGCTCGGGCGGAACGATCTCTTCCTGCTCTATAACGTCTCCGCCGAGTTCGCCTCGCCCCTCGATTCCCGGAGCCTCCCCGAGCGGGCGAAGAGCGCGGTGTTCTCGAGCCTCGCCGACGCCCTCCTCGTCTCCGGCCCGATGACCGGCGAGCCGGCCCCGCTTTCCCACCTCGAGGCGGTGAAGGAAGCGGTGCCCGAGGTCCCGGTGCTCGCCAACACCGGGGTCCGCCACGAGAACGTCGCCGAGGTCCTGGCGCTCGCCGACGGCTGCATTGTCGGCACCGCGCTCAAGGTGGACGGCAAGACCTTCAACCCGGTGGACCCCGAGCGGGCCCGGGCCTTCATGGCCCGGGTGCGGGAGGTGCGGGGCGGATGAGGGCGCTCGGGATCGACGTCGGCACCACCGCGGTCAAGGCCCTGCTGCTCGACGAGCAGGCCCGGGTGGTGGCCGAGGCCAGCCACCCCCACGACCTAATGAGCCCCCACCCCGGCTGGGCGGAGGAGGACCCCGCCGACTGGTGGCGGGGGGTCAAGGCCGCCCTAAGCACGCTCTTTGAAAACGAAGACCCCGGCGAGGTGGCGGCGGTGGCGGTCTCGGGGATGGTGCCGGCGCTCGTCCTCCTCGACGAAACGGGCGAGGTCCTCCGGCCCTCGATCCAGCAAAACGACGCCCGCCACGCCGAGGAGATCCGGTGGTTCAAAGAGCACTTCCCTGAAGAAGAACTCTTCGCCCACACCGGCGCGACCTGGAACGCCCAGGTCATCCCCCCGAAGCTCCTCTGGATCCAGCGCCACGAGCCCGAGGTCTTCCGCCGGATTCACCGGCTTTCCGGTTCCTACGAGTACGTGACCTGGCTCCTCGGTGGACGGGGCCCCGAGTACCTGGAGGCGAACTGGGCGCTCGAAAGCGCGCTTTGGAGCGAGAAGGAAAGGCGGTGGCTCGGGGAGGTGCTCGAGCTCATCGGCCTCGACGCCCGCATCCTCCGCCCCGTCCGCTTTCCCCAGGAGGTGGTGGGCGAGGTGCAAAGCCCGGAGGTCCCCCTCGCCCCCGGCACCCCCCTCACCGCCGGCAGCGCCGACCACATCGCCGCCGCGCTGGCGGCGGGGCTCCTGGAAGAAGGCGAGGCGGTACTCAAGTTCGGCGGCGCCGGCGACTTCCTCTACGTCGCCCCCACCTTCGCCCCCCTCCCCGAGCTCTTCATCGACTACCACGACGTCCCCGGCCGCTACGTGATCAACGGCTGCATGGCCACCTCGGGCTCGCTCATCAAGTGGTTCAGGCAAAACTTCGCGCCCGGATCGTCCTACGCCGAGCTCGACCGGGCCGCCGAGGAGGTGCCCGCAGGGAGCGAGGGCTTGGTCGTCCTCCCCTACTTCCTCGGCGAGAAGACCCCGATCCACGACCCCCACGCCCGGGGCACGATCCTCGGGCTCACCCTGGCCCACGGTCCCGCCCACCTCTACCGCGCCCTGCTCGAGGCGGTGGCCTACGCCTTCCGCCACCACGTCGAGGTGCTCGCGTCGCGGGGCCACGCGATCCGGCGCTTTTACGTCATGGACGGCGGGGCAAAAAGCCCCCTTTGGCGGAAGATCACCGCGAGCGTCCTCGGCGAGCCGGTCTACTACCTGGAAACCGGCGCGGCGGGAAGCGCCTACGGCACCGCCTTCCTCGCCGGGGTGGTGGCGGGGATGTGGGACTACGCCCAGATCAAGGAGGTCGCGACCCCGGCCGGGGTCACCGAGCCCGACCCCCACTGGACCCGGGTCTACGACCCGCTCTACGGCGTCTTCCGCGAGACCTACGAGCGGCTTGTGGACCTCTATCCGAGGCTGGAGGTGAAGCATGCTTGAGGGCAGGATCGCGCTCGTCACCGGAGCGGGAAGCGGCATCGGCGAGGCCATCGCGAAAAGGCTCGCCCGCGACGGGGCAAAGGTATGGGTGACCGACCTTGACCTCGAGGCCGCGACCCGGGTCGCCGGCGAGATCGAGGCCGCCGGAGGCAAGGCCCGCCCCTTCAAGGTGGACGTCACCAAGCGGGAGCACCTCGAGGCCGCCCGCGACGCCGCCTACGCCGAGGACGGGCGGGTGGACGTGGTGGTGGCGAACGCCGGGGTGAGCACGATGCGCCCCTTCCTCGAGCTCACCGACGAGGACTGGGACTTCAACTTCGCGGTCAACGCCAAAGGGGTCTTCTACACCCTCCAGACCTTCGCCCGGCGGATGAAGGACCAGGATCCCATCCCCGGCAGCGAGCTTCGCGGCAAGCTGATCGCCACCGCCAGCATGGCGGCGCGCCAGGCCGCGCCCCTGCTCGCCCACTACTCGGCCTCGAAGTTCGCCGTCCTCGGCCTGGTGCAGGCCGCGGCCAAGGAGCTCGCGCCTTTTAAGCTCACCGTCAACGCGGTGAACCCGGGCTTCGTCCGGACCTCGATGCAGGAGCGCGAGGTCCGGTGGGAGGCCGAGCTAAGGGGCATCACCCCGGAGGAGGTGATCGCCGACTACATCCGCCAGACCCCCCTCGGCCGGCTCGAGCGCCCCGAGGACGTCGCCGGGGTGGTCGCCTTCCTCGCCGGCCCCGACTCCGACTTCATCACCGGCGAGGCGATCGAGATAAACGGCGGCGCCTGGATCTTCTAGGGGGTACCGGTGGCACGGGTGCGGCTCGAACGGCTCACCAAGCGCTTCGGGCGGGTGGTGGCCGCCCGGGAGGTGAGCCTCGACATCGGCGACGGCGAGTTCTTCAGCTTCCTCGGCCCCTCGGGCTGCGGCAAGACCACCACCCTGCGCATGGTCGCCGGCTTCGAGCGCCCCGACGCCGGCCGGGTTTACTTCGACGACGCCGACGTCACCGACCTCCCCCCCGAGGCCCGGCCGGTGGGAATGGTCTTTCAAAACTACGCGCTTTTCCCCAACATGACCGTGTTCGGCAACGTCGCCTTTCCCCTCCGCCTCAAAAAGCTTCCCGCCGAGACGATCAAAAAACGGGTCGGTGAGCTGCTCGAGCTCGTCCACCTCGAGGGCCTCGCTCACCGCTACCCCCGCGAGCTCTCGGGCGGCCAGCAGCAGCGGGTCGCCCTCGCCCGGGCGCTCGCCCGGGAGCCCGACGTCCTCCTCCTCGACGAACCGCTTTCCGCCCTCGACGCCAAGATCCGCGAGGAGCTAAGGGGCGAGCTCAAAAGGCTGCAGCGGCGGCTCGGCACCACGAGCCTCTACGTCACCCACGACCAGGAGGAGGCGCTCGCCCTTTCCGACCGCATCGCGGTGATGCACGCGGGAAAGATCGAGCAGGTGGGCACGCCCACCGAGGTCTACGAGCATCCGAAAACCCTCTTCGTGGCCCGCTTCGTGGGGAGCTCGAGCCTGCTTGAAGGGGTCGCGAGGGGGGGCGTCTTCCACTACCGCGAGCGGCCCCTTGGGGTCCGCGTCGAGGGCGAGGGGCCGGGGATCCTCGTCCTCCGGCCGGAGGCCCTAAGGCTCGACCCCGAGGGCCCCTTCGAGGCGGTGGTGCGGCTCGAGACCTACCTCGGCCCCCTCACCCGGCTCGAGCTCGCCTTCGAGGGCGCCATCCTCAAGGCCGACGTGCCCTCGGCCGAGGCCCCGAGGCAGGGGGCGCGGGTGCGGTTCCGCTTCCCCGAGCGGGCCCCCTTCTTCCCCCAATCGGCCCAAAGGGGCGAAGCCCCTTAGGCGAAAAGAGGGAGGTGGTTTGGTATGCGGAAGTGGCTTTTCGGCATCCTGGCAGGCATCCTTGGGCTGGCCCTGGCCCAGCTGCCGCCCGAGCTAGACACCCCCTACATCAAGGACCTGGCGGCGAAGGCCCGGGCCGAGGGCGGGGTGATCTACTCCTACGGCATGCCCAACATCTGGGCGAACTACGGGGAGATCTTCGCCGAGTTCCAGCGGCTCTTCGGCATCCGGCACCAGGACATCGACATGGGCAGCGCGGTGGTCCTGGCCCGGATGCAGGAGGAAAACGCCTCGAAAAACGACATCGCCGACCTCAAACCCGCCTTCGCCATGATCCTGGCGGATAAGGGGCTCACCCTGCCCTACAAGGTCACCGTCTGGGACAAGCTCCCGGCCTCCCAGCGGGGCGTGGGCAAGGACGGCTCCACCTGGTACGCGGCCTACAAGGGCACGCTGGGCTGGATCGTCAACAAGAACCTGGTCAAGAAGGTGCCCCGGAAGTGGCGCGACCTCAAGAACCCCGCCTACAAGGGGCTGATTAGCTACCTCGACCCCCGCGCCACCGGCACCGGCGTGGCCACGGTGATGGCCGCCGCCTACGCCCTCACCGGCGACCCCTACAACTACAAGGCCGGGGTAGACTTCCTCGCCGAGCTCCACGAGATGGGCCTGATCGGCTCCACCGACCCCAAGGTGACCACCGCCAAGTTCGAGCGGGGCGAGGTGGGGATCCTGATCAACTACGACTACAACCTGCTCAAGTGGCGCGATCAGTTCCCCTTCCCCACCGAGGTGGTGATCCCCGAGGACGGCACGCTCTCAAACGGCGGCGGCAACATCGCCGCACGGAACGCCCCGCACCCGAACACCGCCAAGCTCTACCTCGAGTTCATCTTCTCCAAGTACGGCCAGAGCCTCTTCGCCAAGGGCTACGTGAGCCCGATCCGTCCCGACGTCGAGCTCCCGCCTGAGATCGCGAAGAAGTTCCCGCCCAAAGAGGCCTACAAGAACGCGGTCTTCCTCGACTACAAGAAGGAGGCCGAGGTCTCCGAGGCGCTCCAGAAGTACTACGCCGAGCGGATTAAGTGAGTCCTAGGGGGGCCGGGCGCGAAGGCCCGGCCCCCCTTCAAGGAGGCGGATGCGCCGGATCCACCCCGATCTCCTCTTCCTGCTCCCCGGGCTTTTCTTCCTCGCGCTCTTTTACCTCTACCCGGTGGCGGTGATCGCCGTCCGCAGCCTGCTCGCTGAGGACGGCGGCCTGACCCTCGCCCGCTACCTGAAGGCCTTCACCGCCCCCGCCTACCTCGAGGCCTGGCGGAACTCGCTTTGGTTCGTCACCGCCTCGACCCTGATCGCCGCCGTCGGGGGCACCTTCGTCGGCTACTGGACGGCGAAGCTCCCCTTAAAGCTCAAAAACCTCCTGCTTTCCTTCTACTCGATCCCGGTCACCCTCTCGGGCCTGGTGGTGGCGTTTGGCTTCATCGTGCTCATGGGGCGGAACGGGGTCTTCAACCAGATCCTTTTGGCCCTCGGCCTTCCCCGGCTCTTCAACGTCTACAGCTGGGGCGGGCTGCTTTCGGTCTTTCCCTTTTACAACATCCCCCTGGTCGCGCTGGTCATGACCCCGGTCTTCGAGCAGGTGGGCCGGGAGCTCGTCGAGGCGGCCCGGGCCTCGGGGGCGCGGGGTTTCGCGGTCTGGCGCTACGTGCTCCTCCCCAACATCCTGCCCGGGATCCTGGCCGGCTCCAGCGTGGTCTGGGCGTTGATGATGGGGGCCTTCGGGACCGCCCTCGCGATCACCGGGTTCGCCAAGAACCTGCTCGCGCTGCAGATCTATTCGCTGGTTAGCGAGTCGAGCTTCGATCTCCCCCAGGCCGACGCGCTGGCGGTGGTGCTGATGGCGACGAGCGGCTTCGGGCTCTGGCTCCTCGCCCGCTGGGAACGGAGGTGGCGGCGGTGAGGGCGCTCGGCTGGCTCTTCTTCGTCTTCTTCTTGCTCTACCTCTTTTTGCCCCTGCTGGCGCCGGTGGTCTATTCCTTCTCGGTGGTCTGGCAGGGGATTTTGCCCCAGGGCTTCACCCTCGAGTGGTACCGCCGGGTCCTCTCCGACCCTCAGTACCTGCCGGCGGTGAAGCTCTCGCTCCTCATCGCCTTCCTCTCGGTCTTGATCAACGTGGTGGTGGGGTTTCCCACGGTCTACGCCGTCTACCGGCTCTCGGGGCGGGTGGGCGAGAGCGCCCGGAGGGTGCTCCAGATCCTGCCCCTTTTGGTCCCGCCGATCCTGGTGGGGCTTGGGTTCTTGCAGGCCTTCAACCGCCCGCCGCTCGCCTTTTCGGGGACGCTTTGGATCGTGGTCTTCGGCCACGCCACCCTGGGGTTTCCCTTCTTCTTCCGCTCGGTCTACGCCGGGCTCGCGACGATCGAGGTGGGGCCCCTGATGGAGGCGGCGGCGGCGAGCGGCGCCGGGGTGTTTGCCCGGCTCCGCTACGTGCTCTTCCCCAACGTGCTCCCCTCGGTGCTCTCGGGGGCGCTCGTGGTCTTCGCCATCAGCATGGGCGAGTTCGAGGTGACCAGCATGGTGGCCGGGTTCGGCACCATCACCATGCCGCTTTTGCTCTTCCAGATGCTCCGGGAGGACTTCCGCATCGCGAGCGCGGTGAGCTCGCTGCTCGTCTACACCACCCTGCTCGCCCTCTTCGGCATGACCCTGGCCCGGCGGCGTTAGAGGAGCTCGAGCACCCGGTGCTCGATCCGATGCCGCGCCGGGGTGCCGTAGACCAGCACCGCCTCGACCCGAAAAGGGCGGTCGTCGCGGCCGAGGAGGAAGAGGGCGCTTTGGACGATGCGCCGGAGCTTCGCCGGGGTGATCGCCTCGAGGGGGCTGCCAAAACCCGGGCTTGCGCGCTGCTTGACCTCGACGAAGACCGGCGTCCCCCGGTCCTCCATCCAAAGGTCCACCTCGCCAAACGGGGTGCGGCGCCGCCGGGCGCGGAGCCGGTAGCCCTTCGCGAGGAGGAAGCGAAGGGCGGCGTCCTCGGCCCAGCCCCCCTTCATCCACTCCCCCAGAGCGCCCGGAGCACCTCGAAGAGGATCAGCGCGAAGATCCCGATCTCCACCGCCTGGGCCCGGGCGAAGTTCTGCTCCTCGGCGATCTTGGCGTGGAGGTCGGCGAGGACCGCGAGCTTTTCGGCGGTGGCCTCGGCGAGTTCCTCGGCGCCGTAGAGCCGCCCCGCCGCCCGCAGGACCCGGGCGTAGAAGAAGTCCTCGGTGACCTTCAGGACCTCGGCGAGCCGGGAGCGGGCCTCGGTGACCTCGGCGTGGACCTGCATCAAACGCCGGCGGAGCCGGTCGTAGTGGCGGTAGCGCCAGGGGGAGTAGCGGGCGAGCGCCTCGGGCAGGTCCCGGAGGGCGGCGGCGAGCAGGCGGTCGTAGTAGGCGAGCTCCAAAAGCTCGGCGTGGACGAACTCCACCAGGTCGGCGACGTCCCAAATCCCCTCGGAATCAAAGAGCAAAACCCGCTCGTAGCCGAGGACGGCGAGGTCCTCCTCGGTGTAGGAGAAGGCGTAGCGGCGAAGCTCCTCGAGCACCCCCTGGGAAAACCGCTCCCGCTCCCCGAGCACGAGCTCCGCCACCGGCAGCGCCTCAAAAAGCGCGCTCGCCGGCAGGGGCGGCTCGGTCCCGGCGAAAAAGAGCACCGCGAACTCCTCCTCCTCGGCCTCGGCGAAGGGGCGGTAGAGCGCCGGGGCCAGCGTGCGCCGAAGCCCGGCGAGCTCCCCCTCGAAGAACGCCCCGAGCTCCGGGGCGTCGGGAACCGCGAGGGCAGCCTCGCGGAAGGCCGAAAGCTCCGCCTCCTCCCCGAGGTCGAGCCGGAGCCGGAGCGCCACCACCCCGAAGGGGTAGATCCGGGCGCCAAGCCGCCCCGCGTATCCGGCAAAGCGCCGCGGGCCCAGATCGAGCTCGGCCGGGGGCTCGCCGAAGCGGACCGCGCTCCGGGGCCGCACCAGCTGGCTCCTCGGGAGGTCGAGGCGCTCGAGCTCGATCTCGTCGGCGACATCGAAGAGCCGGTAGAGCGCGAGCTTGGGCGCGAGGAGCCGCATCCTACTCCATGGGCTTGATCTCCCGGGGCGGGGGGCCGTGCTTCCAGGCCTCGAGCAGGGCCCGGATCGCCTTCCCCCGGTGGGAGTAGCGGGCCTTCTCGTCCGGGAGCATCTCGGCGAAGGTCCGCCCCGCCTCGGGCACGAAGAAGAGGGGATCGTAGCCGAAGCCCAGATGCCCCCGGGGCGCCTCGAGGATCCGCCCCTCGGTCTCGCCGCGGTAGACCTCCACGTGCCCGTCGGGGTAGGCGAGGACGAGCACAGCGACGAACCGGGCGGTTCGTTTTTCGGGTGGAACGCCTTTCAACCGCTCGAGCAGGTAGAGGTTTCGCTCGACGTCGCGGCGAAACCCCCCGTAGCGGGCCGAGTAAACACCGGGCTCGCCGCCCAGGGCGTCGACCTCGAGGCCGGAGTCGTCGGCGAGCGCGGGCAGCCCGGTCTGCTGGGCGGCCGCCGCCGCCTTGAGCAGGGCGTTATCCTCGAAGCTCATGCCGGTCTCTTCGGGGGGTGTGTAGGGGAGTTCGTCCGGGGTCACGAAGGTCCATCCGAGCGGGGCAAGGCCGCGTTTCAGCTCCCGGAGCTTTCCGGGGTTGGTGGTGGCGAGAAAGACCCGCATCCATCCCCAGCTTAACGCCGAGGAATGGTAGGGTGGGGGAACAATGCAACGTAGGCGGCTTGGGCTTCTTCTGGGGCTCGCTTTGGGCATCGCCTTCTTCGCCGCGTATCCCACGCTGCACTCCATCTTTGGGGAAGCCGCCCCGATCTTCGCCCTCCTCTGGCTCGCTCCCCTCGGCTGGGCCCTCGGGCCCTGGCCGGGGGCGGCGCTCGGGCTGCTTACCGCCCTGCCCCTTTACCTTAGCGGCCACCCCGGGACCGATCTTTTCCTGCTCCCGGCCACCGCTGCCCTGGTCGCGGCCACCGCGGGCTGGATCAAGCGGCGCACGGAGCTCTACGCCTTCCGCGAGCGCGCCCTACGTTTCCTGGGACACGTGGGGCTGAAGGCAGCGGAAGCCACCCACCCCGAGGAGCTTTTGGAGCGGGCGGTGGAGGCCGCGGTGGAAGCTGGCGGGTACCGGCTCGCCATGGTCTGGGAGCGCAGCCCCAAGGGTTTTCGCCCCCTGGTCTGGAAACTCGGGGTACCGGGCTACGACCTCGCCCCGATCGACGGCGAAAAGCTCGCCATTCTCTACCGGGGAAAAGCCGTGCGCACCTTCGATCTCGAGCACCTCGACTGGACCAAGACCGGAGCCGGGCAGGCCCTCGCCGCCGGCCGATCGGTGGCGATCGCCGACGTTCGCCGCGTTCCCCGCTACGCCTTCGCCGAGGCGGCTCGGGTTCTTGGCTACCGCTCGGTGGTGGCGGTGCCGATCAAGAGCGGCGGCCGGGTACGCGGGGCCCTGGCGGTGACCTCCGCCGACCCCAGCGCCCTCGCCCGGGAGGAAGCCGAGCTTTTGGAAGAGGTCGGGGTCCTTCTGGGAAGCGCCCTCGAGCGCCTCGAGCTCAAGGAACGGCTCCGCACCCAGGCGATCACCGACGAGCTGACCGGGCTTTTAAACCGGCGCGGGTTCCTCGAATGGGGGCAGGCGGTGCTCGAGGCCGCCGCCCGCCGCCAGGTGCCGCTTTCCCTTCTCTACCTCGATTTGAACCGCTTCAAGCAGATCAACGACACCCTGGGGCACGTCGTCGGCGACCGGGTGCTGGTGGAGACCGCCCGCCGGCTGCGCCAGGCCACCCGCAGCCGCGACCTGCTCGCCCGTCACGGCGGCGACGAGTTCGCGATCCTCCTCGAGGGGGGCGGGGAGGTGGCGGAAAAAGTCGCCCATCGCGTGCAAAAGGCGCTTTCTGAACCCTTCCTGCTCGGCGAGGAGAGCCACCGGCTCTCGGCCAGCATCGGGGTCGCCCTCTTCCCCACCGACGGCACGTCCATCGCCGAGCTTTTGCGCAAGGCCGACATCGCCATGTACCAGGCGAAAAAGGAAGGGGGAGGGGTGGCGTTTTTCGAAGCGGGGAGCGACCGCGCCTTAAAGGGGCGGGCCGCGCTCGAGCGCGCCCTCGTCCGGGCCATCGAGGAACGGGCGATCCGCCCCTACTACCAGCCGATCCTCGACCGGGAAAGCGGCGAAGTGCCGATCTTCGAGGCGCTGGCCCGCTGGCAGGTGAGCCCGGCGACCTTCGTCCCGCTCGCCGAGGAGGCCGGCCTCGCCTTCGAGCTCGACCGGCTGATCCTCGAGCAGGTCGTCGCCGATCTGGCCGAGTGGCAAAAGGCGGGGCTCGAGCTCGCGGCCAGCGTCAACCTCGCGCCTTCAAGCCTCAACCACAGCGACCTTCTCCCCCTGCTTCGCGATCTCCTGATCGCCCACGAGATCCCCCCGAGCCGGCTTGTGCTCGAGGTCACCGAGTCCGCCTTCCTCGAACCGCGGGGGGAGGGCGCTTTAAAACGGCTCCACCAGCTCGGGGTGCGGCTCGCGGTGGACGACTTTGGCACCGGGTACTCCTCGATCGAGCGGGTCCGCACGTTGCCGCTTTCCTTCCTAAAAGTTCCCCGGGTCTTCATCCAGGGGGTGGACACCTCCAAAACCGACGCCGCCATCGCCTCCGGAATCCGGATGTTCGCCCGGGAACTGGGTTTCGAGGTCATCGCCGAGGGGGTGGAGACCCCCGCCCAGGCCGCCCGCCTGGCCGAGCTCGGCTACCGCTACCTGCAGGGCTTTTTCGTCGCCGCTGCCATGCCCAAATCGGAGATCCCCGCCTGGGTCGAAAAGCACGCCCAAAAGGCTAACCGGAAGCGGGCCTGATCTGCCGGTGCACCTCGCGCACCAGGGCGGGGATGCGCAAAAGCGCGAGATCCACCATCCGCCGGTAGACGGATAGGGGCACCGGCCGCCCCTCGCCCCCGCCGTGCACCTCGATGATCCCGCCCTCGTC
>CAYYAB010000036.1:0-14467 GCA_964469895.1 uncultured bacterium
CTTCAAGACCAGCGAGGGGCTTGCCCTGGAGCACATCCAGGTCCGGGCCGTAGCGCTACTCCTCCCCCTCGACCAGCTTTAACCCTACATCCCAAAGGGCGGTCTGGCCTTCGACCACTTGGAGAAGCAACCCTGAGGCGTCCGCCAGGCCAATGGCCTCCACCGCCGGCTCGGCAAGCTCCTCAAAATCGTGAACGAAAGCTTCCATCATCGTAGAGGTACGGCGCTCCCAATATTCGCGGGCAAGCTCGTCCTCGGGATCGAGCCTCCGCATCGCCTCGAACTGGATCCGGGCACCGAGCCAGAGCATGATCATCGCCTGCTCCCAGCTTTTGGAAAACACCCGCCGCACCCGCTCCCCCCAGTAGGCGATGGCGGGATCGCTGAGGCCAGGTTCGGCGTTGACCTCCAGCCAGTCGAGCTCCTCGGCGAGGAGCATAATCGCTTGTGCGAAGATGTAGCGGTGGCTCTTGGGGACCCCAGCGAGCAAGCACCCAAGCGCTGCCATCGCCTGCTCGTACCAACGCGCCTCACAGGAAAACCAGCGCCTTAGCGCCCGCTCTGAGGGGGGATTTTCCAGCACCCGCAAGAAAGGATGCCGCTCGGCGCGCTCCCAAAGCTCACGATGGGCGGCGATCAGTCGCTGGGTCGCACGCATCACCTAAGCCTAACGCCTGCTCCGCCTAGGGGCTGTGCGTTTGCCAACTCGTACCGACTCCAAGTGTATCGAGGAGAACATTTGTAGCGAGCGGGTAGATATCGCGAATCGCGGCTGTTCTTGGTTGTTTTTCAAAATCTAAATTAGGGGCAACCTACACAGGAGGATCCAACTGAGAAAGGATTCGTTCCACTTCCTCGAAGTACCGGTCTTTTGGAATCAACTCCACCCGATCGCCACGACGCGCGGGGTAGTAGGGGTGATCGAGGGAAAGCGGTACCCGTACCCAAGGATGTCGCCGGACCTCCGCCGGAGGAACCCTCCGCCTCCAAACCCAAGCAACGCCTTGGGACAAGAAAACCCAGGAAAGCCACAGGGCCCGCAGCCTCATCCGCCCTCCTAGCGCCCGGGCTCGAGCACCAGCCGCTTCTTCATCTCCCCCATCCCCATCGGCAGGTACGCGCCCCGGGCCCAAAGCGGCAGGAGATCGGCGTAATGGCGGCTCAGCACGTTCCCCGACTGGCCCATGGGATGAATAAACCGGCTTTGCTCGGGGCGCCCGAGGTCCACGAGCTGGCGGTAGGACGGCCCCCAGAACATCTGAAAATCCTCGGGGCGGTAGATGCCCACGTTGACCGTGTATCGGTCACCCCCGTGGGCGATGCGGCGCTCGAAGAGGCGGCGTACCCGGCGATCGTTGCTCATCACCAAGTGGCGGAAGACCGCCGGATGCAGCTGCCCCCAGGACGGCACCTCCTTGCCGAGCCGCCTTAGCGCGGCCTCCAGGGCGTCGGCGGCGAACTCCAGGCAGCCCACGCCGCGGGCGCTGCAAGCCGGATCTCCTCCGAGCATCGCCCGGAGCAGGTAGCGGGGCTCCTCCCAGTAGCGCTTGCCCACCTCGGCCTCGGGCAGGCGGGAAAGCTCGGTGTACCAGGCCTCGAAGACGCTCGCCTCCTCGCTTTTCGCCCGGGTGTCCCCGTTCCAGGCGAGGAGCCGCTTTTGCCAGGCCCGCCCCGCCTCGCTCCTCGGGCGGAGGCGCTCGAGCACCGGCCGGAACACCGCGTAAAGCAGGCTCACCTCGTCAAGCTGGATCGCCGCCAGGCTCTCGAGATCGTGCTTTTCCCGGGCCCGGATCAACGCCTCGATCCGCATCGCCCGGTAGGGCTCGGCCCAGTCCACGCCGAGCAGGTAGGGGTAGTCCTTGGGCACGGGCTTTTGGTTCGCGGTCACGATATAGCCCTCGGGCGGGTCCTCCACCCGGGGAAGCGCCTCGAAGGGGATCCAGCCCTGCCAGTCCCACTCGCCGGTGCCGGGCACCGGATAGGCTCCCGTGTGCCCGGGCTTGCGGATGGGGATCTTGCCCGGAGCGATGTAGGCGATCTTCCCGCTTCGGTCGGCGTAGACGAAGTTCTGGCTGGGGGCGACGTAGTAGCGGAGGGCGGCCAAGAACTCCTCAAAGTTCCGGGCCCGCTGGAGCCGCAAAAAGGCCTCCAAGGTGGTATCCCCCGGGTCCAGGCTCACCCAGCGAAGGGCCAGCGGCTTCCCGCCGGGAGCCTCCACCACGTCCGAGATCACCGGTCCGTACACGGTCTCACGGACCCGAAGCCGCTCGGGCTCGCGGCCCTTTACCCGGATGACCTCCTCGCGGACCCGGTAGGGCCGGATCGCTCCCTGGTAGCGGTAGCCCCCCTCCGCCTCCTCGAGCACGTAGAGGTCCTGGACGTCCGCCCCCATGTTGGTCACGCCCCAGGCGATCCGGTCGTTCCGCCCGATCACGATCCCCGGAAGGCCCGGAAAGCTCGCCCCGACCGCGTAAAAGCCCGGGGCCTTGAGCTCCATCAGGATCCAGATCGAGGGGGCGGTGAGGCGAAGGTGGGGGTCGTTGGCGAGGAGGGCGCCGCCGCTTTTACTCCGCCAGGGGGCCACCACCCAGTTGTTCGAGGCTTCGAGCCCGACCCGGGTGCGCGCGCCCGCCTCCAAAAGCGAAGCGGCGAGGGCCTCGGCGCCGGGCCCCGGCGACGCGGCCACGCTCTTTAGCACCGTGGGCGCGTCCTCGGGGTAGGGGGGCATGAGCTCGTTGATCCGCTCCTTGGTAAGCCCCCGGGCGAGCAGGCGGTAGCGCTCGAGCTCCTCCTCGTAGTTTTTGGAAAGCTCCCAGCTCATCAGCTTGGCCCAGACCAGCGCGTCCGCCGGTTTCCAGGGCTCGGGACGGAAACCGAGCAGGCGAAACTCGAGGGGAAGCGGGGGGTTCGTCCTCAGGTAGGCGTTGATTCCGGCGATGTATGCGTCGAGCTGGTCGCGGATCTCGGGGGAGAGGGCCCGGTAGGCCTCCTCGGCGGCGCGGTAGACCCCTAGGGTGCGCATGAACCGGTCGGTGGGAAGCGCCGCCTCCCCGAGCACCTCGGCGAGCCGCCCCGCCCCAAGCCGCCTTTGGAACTCCATCTGCCAAAGCCGCTCCTGGGCGTGGGCCACGCCCTGGGCAAAGAAAAGATCGGTAAGGCTCGCCGCCTCGATCCGGATCACCCCGTGGGCGTCCCGTTGGATCTCGGCGGTGGCGGAAAGCCCACGAAGCGCGATCCGGCCACTGGTTTGGGGCAGGGTCGCGGTTTTCACGTAGTAGTACCCGCCCACGAGCACGAGCAGGGCGAACACCAGCAAAACGCCCAGGGTGATCTTGAAAAGCCGCCAGAACATGCATCCCCCTTTTCGCCTGGCGCGAGGCCGTACTTGCTATACAATAGCCCAGTTCCAGGAGGTTTCATGCCCGAAGGTCTGCCCCTCACCATCGGCATCGAAGAGGAATACCAGCTCATCGACCCCGAAACCCGGGACCTCGCCCCCATGGCGAGCCGGGTGCTCGCGGACGCCCCCGCCTACCTCACCCGGCTTTTAAACCCCGAGCTCCACCAAGCGATGATCGAGATCGGCACCCCGCCGGCGGAGAACATCCGCGAGGCCTACCGCTTCCTGAAAGACATGCGCACGGTGGTCGCCGAGCTCGCCGAGCGGCACGGGGTGCGGATCGTCGCCGCCGGCACCCACCCCTTCGCCCTTTGGGAAGAGGTGCCGATCACCGAAAAAGAGCGCTACCAGGAGCTGCTCGGCGAGTTCCAGGACGCGGTGCGGGCGCTACTCATCTTCGGCACCCACGTGCATATCGGGGTCGGGGGGGATCTCGAGTTCCGCATCGACGCGATGAACGTCCTCCGCTACATGCTTCCCCACCTGCTCGCGCTCACCGTCTCAAGCCCCCTTTGGCGGAACCGCAAGACCGGGTTCAAAAGCTACCGCAACCTGATCTGGCGCAACCTCCCGCGCACCGGGATCCCGGTGGTCTTCGACTCCCACGCCGCCTACCAGCACTTCGTCGACGTGCTGATCCAGACCGGGTCCATCCCCGACGCCTCCCGGATCTGGTGGGCGATCCGCCCCCACCACGCCTACCCCACCCTCGAGTTCCGCGCCTTCGACCTCGCCACCAACCCGATGGACGTGATCGCGGTGGCGGCCCTGGCCCAGGCGCTCGTCTACAAGCACTACCTGATGCGCCAGGACAACATCACCTTCCGCGTCTACCCCACCCCGATGATCGAGGAGAACCTCTGGCGGGCAGCTCGCTACGGGCTCGAGGGGAAGCTGATCGACTTCGGCGAGCGGCGGGAAAAGTGGGCCCGGGACCTGATGGCCGAGCTCGTCGAGTTCGTCGACGAGGTCCTCGACGAGCTCGACGCCCGCTGGGCGGTGGAGCACGTCTATACCATCCTGGACCGGGGCACCTCCGCCGACCGGCAGCTTGCCATCTTCGAGGAAACCGGGGACGCCCGGGCGGTGGTGGACTGGCTGGTGGAGGAAACCCTGAACTTTCCCGAAAAGGACGAGGAAAAGCGGGTATAATCGCCTTCCGGAATGCCGCGCGTCGCCGCCGATACGCTCGCCGACTTCGAGGCCACCCTGCCCCGCTACCTCGCCGACCTCAAGACCCTGGTGGGCTTTGAGACCCCGAGCTGCTCGGCCCGGCTTTCCAAGGAGGCCCGGGCCGAGTGCCTGCGGCACTTAAGGGCGGCGGCGGCCTGGCTCGAAGGCCGGTTCGCCTTGCTCGGGCGGGTGGAGCGGATCGAGCTCCCCACCGGGCCGCTCCTCAAGGTGACCCGGCGGGGCCGGGGGCCGAACGTGCTCCTTCTCGCCCACTACGACACCGTCCACCCCCGGGGCTCGTGGAAGACGCTCTGGCGGGAGGACGCGGAGCGTATCTACGGGCCCGGGATCTACGACATGAAGGGGGGATTGCTCTTCATCCCCTGGGCGGTGCGGTACCTGATCACCGCCGGGCTCGAGCACCCCCACCTCACCATCCTCCTCACCCCCGACGAGGAGATCGGCTCCGAGGCCTCCCGCGAGGTGATCCTGCAGGAAGCGACCCTGGCGGACGCGGCGCTGGTCCTGGAAGCCCCCACCCGAGACGGCGACCTCAAGGTCGCGCGGAAAGGGGTGGGGCTTTTCCGCGTCGTGGTCAAGGGGAAGGCCGCCCACCAGGGCGTGGAGCCGGAGAAGGGGGTGAACGCGGTGGTGGAGGCCGCCCACTTCGTCCTCTTCGCCAAGGCCCAGGAAGACCTGGAAAAGGGGACCACCGTGGGCCCGAACGTGATCCGGGGCGGCTTCGCCAGCAACGTGGTCGCCCCCGAGGCCGAGCTGCTCGTGGATCTTCGGGCCTGGACCGAGGCCGAGGCCCGCCGGGTGGAAGCCGCCCTCACCGGCTACCGCCCGAAGACCCCGGGGGCCCGGGTCCGGGTCGAGGGCGGGCTGAACCGCCCCCCGATGGAGCCCACCCCGGACTCGATGCGCCTTTTCGAGCTCGCCCGCGAGGAGGCCCGGGCGCTCGGGTTCGAGGTCAAGCCGGGTAAGGTGGGGGGCGGCTCCGACGGCAACTTCACCCAGGCCAAGGGGGTGCCCACCCTCGATGGGCTCGGGCCCGTGGGCAGCGGCGCCCATCAACCCACCGAGCACGTCCTGAAGGCGAGCCTCGCGCCCCGGGCTGCGCTCCTCGCGCGGCTGCTTTCCCGGCTTGTAGACTGGCGTTAGATGTTCTTTCGCCGCGAGGAACACCTGAAGCGCGAGGGAAACTTCTTCCTCTGCCGGGTGCGGACCCGCTCGGGCGAGGTGGTCCCGCTTCGGATCTCGAGGTCGGCGGAGATCTCGCCGAGCAGGGAGGGCTACTACTTGAGGAAGGAGATCGTGGCCCCGAAAAGCCTCGACCGGGCGGTGCTCGAGGTCTGGTTCGACCGCCGGATGCGCCCGGTACGAAAGGCGGTGGAAGGCGGCGAGCTCGTACCCATTCGGGAGTGGCGATGAAACGTAAGAATCTAAAAGCAGCCGAGAAGAAACCCCTCTTTGAAGGCGCCCGGGCCACCGCCTTCGGCGGCGAGCGGGCGATGGTGAACTACGTCGAGCTCGAGCCCGGCACCCACGTCCCCGAGCACGCCCACCCCGAGGAGCAGCTCACCCTGGTGCTCTCGGGGCGGATCCGCTTCGTGCTCGAGGGGGAGGAAGCCGAGCTCGGCCCCGGGGATGCGGTCTGGGTGCCCTCGGGGGCGCGGCACGCGGTGCGGGCGCTCGAAGCGAGCGTCGTGCTCGACGTCTTCAGCCCGGTGCGGGCAGATCTTCTCGAGCAGCTCGGCTAACGCAAGGGTTCCAGAAAAGCCCTGAGGTCGGCCTCGTTCTCCAAAAAGCGAACGAGCCCGAGCTCAGCCTCCCCGATCTCGAGCGCCGGCGCGAGTAGCTTCCGCCACCCGGCGTGCACCGCAAGCGGGCGCGGCGGTCGCCCGGCGGCCCGGTCCACGTAGGCCCGGTTCCAAGCGGCGACGATCTCGGCGAGGGTCCCGATGCCCCCGGGCAGGGCGACATAAGCCGCACCCAGGTCGAGGAGCCGCTCGATCCGGGAGAGCAGGCTGGGGGAAGGGAGCTCGAGCTCCACGAAGGGGTTCGGCCCAGCCCGGTCGGGAAACACCGCCGGCGCGGTGACCCCGATCACCCGGGCCCCGGCCTCCCTCGCCCCCCGGCTCGCCGCCTCCATCACCCCGCCGTAGCCTCCAGTCGCCAGGTCGAAACCGAGCGCGCCGATCGTCCGACCAAAGGCGTAGGCCCGGGCGTAGGCCTCGCTATCGGGCACCGCCCGGGAGGAACCAAAAAGCGCAATGACCTTCCGCACGCAAAAGAGCCTATACCATGGCGCCGTGGACTTTCTGACCTGGGCCTACGCTCTGGGCGCCCTGCTCTTTTGGTCCTCGGCCTTCGCCGGCATCCGGGCGGCGCTCGCGGGGCTTTCACCCGGGCACCTGGTGCTCACCCGCTTCCTCACCGCCTCGGCGGTTCTTATCCTGGCCGCCTGGCTTTTGCGCCTGCCCCCTCCGGCGCGAAAGGACTGGGCTCGGTTTTTCGCCCTAGGTTTCCTTGGGGTCTTCGGCTACCACACCGCCCTCACCTTCGGCGAGGTCTCGGTGACCGCCGGCTCGGCGAGCCTTCTCATCGCCACCTCGCCGGTCTTCATCGCGCTCTTCGCCCGGTTCTTCCTTGGAGAACGGCTTTCCCCGGGTGCCTGGGCGGGGCTCGCCCTTGCCTTCCTGGGTGCAGGGCTGATCGCCCTCGGCGAGGGAGAAGGGTTCGGCTTCGACCCGGGGGCGATCCTGGTCCTCCTCGCCGCCCTCTCGGGCTCGCTTTACTTCGTCGGCCAGAAACCGCTACTTGCGCGCTACTCCGCCCAGACGGTGACGGTTTACACCCTGGTGGCGGGAACGCTGCCCCTGCTCGTCTTCCTGCCGGGCCTTGGCGCGGCGCTCGCCGAGGCTCCCCGGTCTTCCCTCCTCGCCGCCCTTTACCTAGGGGTCTTTCCCGGAGCGCTCGCCTACTTCCTCTGGGCGCGAGCGCTCGCCCGGGTGCCCGCCAGCCTGCTCGCGAGCACCCTCTACCTGAACCCGGTGCTGGCGGTGCTGATCGCGGGGGTCTGGCTCGGGGAATGGCCCACCGCGCCGGTGGTGGCGGGCGGGCTGCTCGCGCTCCTTGGGGTGGGGCTCGTGCAACGGTTTAACCCGCGTTGAACCGGGCGGCCGGGAGGATGGGGCCATGCGGGGCGCGGCGATCGGACTCCTCCTGCTCTTCGGTCTGGCCTTGGGACAAACGATCCGGCTCGGAATCGCCCTCGAGGGCCAGCTCCTGCCCCTTGGGGTGGCGGGTTTCGCCGAATACCGCACCTACGAGGGCGGACTCGCCCGGATTCAGGTCGGCTACGACTACCTGGGCCCCTATGCCCTCGGCGAGCTCGGCTTCGTGCTCGAGGACCGACCCTGGCGGCGGAGCTGGGCTTCGTTCGGCGGGGGCTACTACCTCGAGGGGGAGCGGGATCCCTTTGCCTTCCTCCTCGCCGGGGCGGGCGCCTACGACTACGGGCAAAGCCTGGGATACTGGGGCGGCGTGATGCTGCCCCTGGACCTCGGCCTTTGGGATGCGGAGCTCGGCTCCGGCGGAGGGCTTGCCCTATTCGCCCTCCTACGGGTGCGCGTCGAACTCGCCGAGCTTTCGTTCCGCTAAACTGGCTCCGTGCGGATTGCGCCCTTTGTCTCGGAGGCTCTTTCGAAAAACCAGCCGGTGGTGGCGCTTGAGTCCACCGTGATCACCCACGGCCTCGCCCGGCCGGAGAACCTCGCGGTCGCCCGGGCGATGGTCGAGGCCGTCCGGGAGGCGGGCGCGGTGCCCGCGGTGATCGCGATCGTCCGGGGCGAGGTCCGGGTGGGGCTCGAGGAGGAGGAGCTAAAGGCCCTCGCCGAGGACCAAGCGGCCGAGAAGGCGAGCCTTTGGAACCTTTCCGCGCTGGTGGCCAGCCGCCGCACCGCCGGCACCACCGTCGCCGCCACCGCCTTCCTCGCCCACCGGGCGGGCATCCCCGTCTTCGCCACCGGCGGGATCGGCGGGGTGCACTTTTCCCCCTTCGACGAGTCGGCGGACCTCGTCGCCCTCGCAAAGACCCCGATCCTGGTGGTGAGCTCGGGGATGAAGAGCATCCTCGACCTCGCGGCCACCCTGGAGCGGCTCGAGACCCTGGGGGTGGCGGTCCTCGGCTACCGAACCGACCGCCTCCCGGCCTTCCATAGCCCCACGAGCCCCTACTCCCTCCCCGCGCGGGTGGAAAGCCCGGAGGAGGCGGCGGCGGTCTACCGGGCCCAGCGGGGGCTCGGGCTTTCCCCGGCGGTGCTCGTCTTCCACCCGGTCTCCGAAGGGCTTCCCTTCGAACAGGTGCGCGCCTGGGTCGAGGAGGCGAACGCCGAAGCGCAAAGCCGGGGGATTCAGGGCAAGGCCCTCACCCCCTTCCTCTTAAGGCGGCTCGCCGAGCAATCGAAGGGCGCCACCGACCGGGTGAACCGGCGGCTCCTCGTCGAAAACGCCCGGCTCGCGGGGGAGATCGCCCGCGCCCTCGCGCGGTAAGATGGGCGGGGTGTGCGAACTCGGGGAAAAGCTGAGGCAGGCCCGGGAAGCCAAGGGGCTCAGCCTTGAGGAGGCCGCCCGGCGGGCGCGGCTCAGCCGGGCGTACCTGGAGGCGCTCGAGGGCTGCCGCTTCGAGGAGCTGCCCGAGCCCGCCCTCACCCGGGCGCACCTGCGGCGGCTCGCGGGAATCCTGGGGCTTACCCCAGAGGCCCTGCTCGCCCTCTACCCCGCCCCGGAAAAACCGCCTCCGCCGCCCGCCCCTAAAACCCGGCGGCGCACCCCGATCCCCGTGCTCTTCTTGGCCCTGCTTGCCCTTGTTGCCGGGGGCTTTTGGCTCCTCCGACCGAAAGCAAAAGAAACCGCCCGGGAACTCCCTGCCAAACCCGCGCAGACGGCGGCAAAACCCGAACCCACCCCCAGCCCCGAGCGGGTGCGCCTGCGGGTCGACACCGAGCCCCGAGGGGCCAAGGTCTACCTGGACGGCTATTTCCTCGGGGAAGCGCCGGTGGAGCTCGAGGTCGAGGCCGGCCGCCGGCTCCTTCGGGTCGAGGCCGAGGGCTACCTCCCCCACGAGCAGCCGGTGGACTTAAACCAAGACCGCGCTCTCACCCTTCGCCTGGTACCCGTACCCAAGGAGGAGCCGGCCGAGAAGCCGCCCCCCAAAACCCTCACCCTCCGCATCACCGAGCGGAGCTGGCTCCGGGTGACCACCCCCGAGGGCAAGCGGCTTTACGAGCGCACCGCCGCCCCCGGGACCGAGCTTTCCTTCGAGCTCCCGGTGATAGTGAGGACCGGAAACGCCGGCGGGGTCCGGGTTTTCCTCGGCGAGAAAGACCTCGGGCCCATGGGCAAGACCGGCGAGGTCGTCACCCGGCGGTTTGAAGCCCGGTAGACTCAGCCCGATGGCCGGACGCATCGCATTTGCCAGCCTGGGTTGCGCCAAGGCGCTCGTCGATAGCGAGCAGCTCATCGCCCGACTGCGGGCGCTCGGCTACGAACTCGTGCCCGAGTACGAAGAAGCCGACCTCGCCATCGTCAACACCTGCGGCTTCATTAACCCCGCGATCGAGGAGAGCCTCGAGGAGATCGGCCTCGCCCTAGAGAAGACCCCGAGGGTCGTGGCCACCGGCTGCCTCGGCGCCCGGCCGGAGGTGATCCGTAAGGCGCACCCCGAGGTGCTCGCGGTCACCGGGCCGGCGGATTTCGAGGGGGTGCTCGAGGCGGTGACCCGGGCCCTGCCCCCCGACCGCGACCCGAAGACCGCCCTCGTACCCCCTCGGGTCCGGCTCACCCCCCGCCACTACGCCTACCTGAAGATCGCCGAGGGCTGCGACAACAAGTGCAGCTTCTGCATCATCCCCAAACTCCGGGGCCCCCAGGTCTCCCGCCCGCTCGACGAGGTGATCCGGGAGGCCGAGGGCCTGGTCGCCACCGGGACCCGCGAGCTCATCGTCATCGCCCAGGACACCCTGGCCTACGGCCGGGACCGGGGCGAGCGGGGCGCGCTCCTTCGGCTCCTCGACCAACTCGCCGAGCTCGGGGTCTGGCTCCGGCTGCTCTACGTCTACCCCTATCCCGAGGTGGAAGCGCTCGTGGAAAAGATGGCGGAGGGGAAACTCCTCCCCTACCTCGACGTTCCCCTGCAGCACGCGAGCCCGAAGATCCTGAAGGCGATGCGCCGCCCCGGCGACGCCGAGCGCTACCTCGCCCGCATCCAGGCCTGGCGGCGGGCGGTCCCCGAGCTCACCCTCCGCTCGGTCTTCATCGTCGGCTTCCCCGGCGAGACCGAGGAGGACTTCGAGCTCTTGCTCGACTTTCTGGAGGAGGCCGAGCTCGACCGGGTGGGTGCCTTCCGCTACTCCGAGGTCGAGGGGGCGGCGGCGAACGCGCTGCCCGGCCGGGTGCCCGAGGAGGTCAAGGAGGAGCGCTACCACCGCCTGATGCAGCGTCAGGCCGAGATCAGCGCCCGGCGCATGCGGCGCTGGGTGGGAAAAGCCATTCCGGTGATCGTAGACGCCCCCGGGGAGGACGGGGTTTGGATCGCCCGGAGCCCCGGCGACGCCCCCGGGGTGGACGGCGTCGTCTACCTCGAGGGCGAGGACGTCCAGGCGGGGCAGCGCTACCTCGCCCGGGTCACCGACGCCGATACCTACGACCTCTTCGCCCGGGTCCTCCGTCCCCTACCCTGGAAAACCGCGCCCGGCGCAAAATAGGAGCGTTATGTATCTCGTGATCGCCGGCGGCGGAGAGGTGGGCTCGGATCTCGCAAAGAGCCTCCACACCGAGCACGACGTGGTGGTGATCGACCGCTCCCCCGACGCCGCCGAACGGCTTGCCAACTACGACGTGCGGGTGGTGATCGGCAACGCCACCGACCCCGAGATCCTGCGGGAGGCCGGGGTCGAGCGGGCCGACGCCTTCATCGCCGCCACCAGCATCGACGAGGTCAACCTGATCAGCTCGCTGCTCGCCAAAGGGCTCGGAGCCCGGGAAGCGCTTTGCTTCGTGGGCCGGGCGGACTACGCCGAGGTGCTCACCGACCCTCGCACCATGGACATCCTCGGCACCCGGATCGACCGGGTGCTCTGGCCCCAGCGTTCCCTGGCCCAGGAGATCCTCGAGATCATCCTGATCCCGAAGGCGCTCGACACCGAGGAGCTCGCCGGCGGCAGGCTCCGGCTCATCGAGTACCTGGTGGAGGAGGGCGGTCCCTACGCCCACCGCTACCTCGGCGACCTGGAGTGGCCCGAGGGGACGCTCTTGCTCGGGGTGGTGCGCAAAGGGGAGTTCCTCTCCGCCCGGGAGCCGGACTTCGCCGAGCTCGTCCTGGAGCCCGGCGACCACCTGATCTTCGTCGCCACCCGGGGTTCCTTTCCCATCCTCCACGCCTACTTCGCCGGCACCGAGCGGGTGCGCAAGGTCATGATCGTGGGCGGTGGGGCGGTGGGGTACATGGTCGCCCGGGAGCTCGAGCGCTCGGGGGTCGAGCTCGTGCTGATCGAGATGGACCCGAGAAGGGCCGCCTGGCTCTCCGAACACCTCCCCCGCACGCTGGTGCTCGAGGGCGACGGCACCGATCTCGAGCTCCTCGAGTCCGAGGGCATCGAGGAGACCGACGTCCTGGTCGCGGTCACCAACAACGACGAGAAAAACCTCCTCGTCTCCCTCCTCGCCAAGCAGGTGGGGGTGGAGAAGGTGATCACCCGGGTGGGCCGGAGCGAGAACCGGCCGCTTTTTGAGCGGGTGGGGATCGACATCCCCCTCACCCCCCGGCAGGCGGCGGTGCGGGAGGTGATCCACCACCTGGCCCCGGGCGGGGTCGAGCACCTCGCCGTCATCGAGGACAAGGTGGAGCTGATCGAGGTCTCCATTCCCGAAGACCTCGCCGGGAAAAAGATCGGGGAGCTCGAGCTCCCCACCAAGGCGGTGGTGGTGGCGGTGCTCCGGCCCCGCACCGTGGAGCTTGCGCGCCCTGAGCTCGAGCTCCGAAAAGGCGACCGCCTCCTCGTGCTCACCCCCCGCGAACTCACCGAGGAGGTCGCCCGGGTCCTGGGGCAAGCATCATGAGCCGCTTCGTTCTTTACGTCACCGGCGTTGCCTACTGGGTCCTCGGCTGGGTCCTCTTTGGCTTCGCCGTCCTCGCCTACCTCTGGAAGGAACCGGGCCTCCCCTTCCTTTTTGCCGCCGGGGTCGGCCTTGGCGTGGGCTACCTCCTGCAAAACCTCGGCGAGGCGAGGGCCGAGCCTCGCCGGAGCGAGGCGCTTTTCTCGGTGGCGATGCTCTGGCTCCTCGTGCCGCTCCTCGGCGCCCTCCCCTACTGGTTCGGCGGCTACTTCGGCTTCGTGGACGCGCTCTTTGAGTCCATGTCCGGCTTCACCACCACCGGGGCCACCGTGCTCACCGACTTCGGCGCCCTCACGAAAAGCCTTTTCCTCTGGCGGGCGCTCACCCAGTGGTTTGGCGGGGTGGGGATCATCCTGCTCTTCATCGCCGTCCTCCCTCACCTCGCGGTGGCCGGGCGCCAGATGTTCTTCGCCGAGTCCACCGGGGTGCAAAAGGAGAAGATGACCCCGCGCCTCAAGCACACCGCCGAGGCGGTGCTCCGGGTCTACATCGCCCTCACCCTGGGCGCGATGCTCGGCTACCTGATCGGCGGCATGAACCTCTACGACGCCGTAGCCCACGCCCTTACCACCATCCCCGCCGGGGGCTTTAGCCCGAAAGGCGACTCCTTCGCATCCTTCAGCCCCCTCGCCCAGTGGATGGCGGTGGTCTTCATGTTCCTCGCCGGTACCAACTTCATGCTTCAGTTCCGGCTCTTTTTCCAAAGGGAGCCCCGCCCCCTCCTCGCCGACCCCGAGTTTCGGGCCTACGCCCTGGTGGTGGTACTGGCGAGCCTCGGTCTTTTTGGCTACCTCTATGGCCACCACGACTACGGGCTCGAGGCCAGCCTCCGCCACGCGTTTTTCCAGGTGGTCTCGATTCTCACCACCACCGGCTACGCCAGCGCCGACTTCGCCAAGTGGACGGTTCCCGCCCAGGTGATCCTGGTCGCGCTCATGTTCCTCGGCGGCTCCGCAGGCTCGGGCGCGGGCGGGATCAAGATCGTGCGCTGGCGGATCATGCTCTACCACATCCTCCGGGAGCTGAAGCGCACCCTCCACCCCCAGGCGGTGATCCCCTTAAGGCTCGGCGGCCGGCCCGTGGGCGAGGACGTGCTCCGCCAGGTCTCGGCCTTCGTGGCCCTCTACGTGGTGACCTTCGCCACCGGGGCGCTGGTGGTGGCGCTGCTTGAGGGCGACCTGGTGGTCGCCTTCACCGCCAGCGCCGCCACCGTGGGCAACATCGGACCCGGCCTCGGGCTGGTGGGGCCGATGGCCAGCTTCGCCTGGATGCACCCCTTCACCAAACTCGTCCTCACCTTCGAGATGTGGGCCGGCCGGATTGAGCTGATCCCGGTCTACCTGCTCTTTTTCCGGGAGCTCTGGCGAGGGGTGCTAAAGCGGTAGATCCAGATGCTACCCCATATTCAGGCGCCCGGTCCCTCACCAGTAACGATCCTCCGACACGCCCACGGTCAGGTCGGGCGTTAGCTGCGAGATTAAAATCTCAGTTTCGGCAGCGCCCAAGCACCAGATGTCGTCTATCGGGCAGAACTTGTGATACATACGCGAACCCGTCACGTTGAAATCAAAGGTCTCCCCGCCGCTCACCCAGGCGCTCCGGTACAAAAACACCGTTCCGTAGTAATAGCGTCTCGGTTCGATTCGACCGGCCGACCCGCTGCCGAAACCGAACCCCATGTAACCGGGATCCGAAACACCGGCAGTAGGGCAG
>CAYYAB010000037.1:0-14000 GCA_964469895.1 uncultured bacterium
AGGGCGACGAAGGTGGTGGGCTCGGGCGGGCGGGTGGTGGGGACCTCCTCCTTCTTTTCCTTCCAAAGGGCCATGCCTCGGTGGAGGTCGTCCGCCTTGGGCAGGGCCAGGATATAGCCGGCTTCGGCCCGGTCTACCTCGATGAGCTCGGCGCCCTTGGGGACGTAAAGGTGGGGGAGGCGTACCGGGCCGGCCTCGCTTTCAAGCGTGTCCCCGGGTTTGAGCTCGCCGCGGTAGAGGCGGATGTAGGCGACTTGCCCCACGAAGGGCTCGACCTGGACCTTGAAGACCTTGGCGAGCGGTGGCCCCTCGCCGAAACGCTCGGCGGGGGAGGGGATGGCCTCGAGCACGAGGTCGAGCAGCGGTTCCACCCCGATCAGCGTCTTGCCCGAGGCGATCGCCACCGGGTAGAGCTGCCCCTTTCGCACCGCCTCGTGGAAGGCACGGGCGAGGGCATCGGGCGGGACCTCGCCACCTTCGAGGTAGGCCTCAAGCAGGCTCTCGTCGGTCTCGACAATGGACTCGAGCACCTCCTTTTGGAACCTCTCCACCACCTCCCGCTCGCCCTCGGGGATCTCCGTGGTTTCGTACTTCCCGCCCTCACCGTAGCGGTAGGCACGGTTATGGAGCACGTCCAAGAGCCCCACCCAGTTCTTGCCCTCGTACCAGGGCAGGTGAACCGGGAGGATATGCCCGAGGGTTTGCCGAAGGTCCTCGAGGAGGGCGAAGAAGTCCCCGCCCTTGTCGAGTTTGGTCACCACCACCATGCGGGGGAGCGCGAGCCGCTCGGCCACCGTCCACGCCCGTTCGGTGCCGATCTGCACGCCGTCCGGGGCGCTCACCGTGACCAGCGCCCCGTCGGCGGCGGTCATGGCCCCGCGGATCGCGGTGACGAAGTCGGCGTAGCCCGGGGTATCGAGGACAAAGATCTTGTGCCCCTTGTAGTCGAGGGGCAGGACCGCGGTTCGGATCGAGAAGTGGTGGGCCTTTTCCTCGGGGGTGTAGTCCGAGGTGGTGGTGCCCTCCTCCACCGTTCCCATCCGGTCCTTGCCTCCGGTAAGGTAGAGCATCGCCTCGCCCAAGGTGGTCTTCCCGCTTTGGCTGTGTCCGACGAGCGCGACCGTGCGAATCATGTTGTCGCCTCCTTTTGCGTAGAGTATACCCGGTGGCAGGCGGCACCCTTTGCGTAGGAAAAGCCGCGTGGGACGCGGCCTGGGAGCATGTGCGGCGGGAGCGTCCCCGGGAGGCGGTAGGAGCCTTCGTGGGCAGGCAATGCGCCCGTCGCGCGGTCCCCCTGCCCAACGTGGCCGAGGACCCGCGCGTCGCCTACCGGGCGGACCCGGCCGCCTTGTTCCGGCTCTTGCGCGAGGCGGAGGCGGCGGGGGAGGCGGTGCTTGCCTTTTACCACTCCCACCCCATGGGCCTAGCGCGACCCAGCGCGCGCGACCGCGCCGAGGCCTACTGGCCCCTTCCCTACGTGATCTTCGGTCTGGCCGAGGATCGCGCCCGGGCCTACCTGCTACCCTCGGGGGAGGAGGTCTTGATCGAGGTGGTGGACCGTGCCCTTTAGTCGAGAGGAGATCGCCCGCTACGCCCGGCACCTGGTGCTCCCCGGGGTGGGGGAGGAGGGGCAGGAAAGGCTCAAAGCATCCCGGGTCCTGGTGATCGGCGCCGGAGGCCTGGGCGCTCCTGTGCTCTACTACCTGGCCGCGGCCGGGGTGGGGCGGATCGGGATCGTCGAGCACGACCGGGTGGACCCCTCGAACCTAAACCGCCAGATCCTCTACACCGAGGCCGACCTTGGCCGTAAGAAGGCGGAGGTGGCCCGGGAGCGGCTACTCGCTTTGAACCCCCACATCGAGGTGGTCGCCTATCCCGAGCGCTTTGGCGTGGAGCTCGCCGAGCGCCTCGTCCCCGAGTACGACCTCCTGGTGGACGCCTCCGACAACTTTCCCACCCGATACCTAGCCAACGACGCCGCCGTGCTCTTCGACCGGCCGCTCGTCTATGGCGCGATCTACCGCTTCGAGGGACAGGTTTCCGTCTTTCACTACCAAGGGGGGCCTTGCTACCGCTGCCTTTTCAAAAAGCCCCCGCCCCGCCAGCCGGCCTGCAGCGAGGCCGGGGTCTTCGGGGTCCTTCCCGGGGTGGTCGGGGCGCTGATGGCGGCGGAGGCGATCAAGGTCCTTTTGGGACTGGGGGAGCCGCTTTCCGGTCGGCTCCTTTTCTACGACGCGCTGGAAGGGGGCTTTCGCACCTTCCGCTTTCCCCGTGACCCGAACTGCCCGGTGTGCGGGGAGCGGCCGGCGATTACCGAACTTCGTGAGGAAACGTACAAGGACGAATGCCAGGGGCCCGGGGCGTAGAATTTTGAACGGAGTTAAGGAAGGGGGTTCGGAGATGACCGAAGTCGAAATCAAACGCGGCCTGGAAGGCGTGGTCTTTACCGAGAGCGAGCTCTCGTTCATCAATGGGGCGGAGGGCAAGCTTTATTACCTGGGGATCCCGATCGAGGAGCTTGCCGAGAAGTCCACCTACGAGGAGGTGGCCTACCTACTCCTCTATCGGAAGCTCCCCACCAAAGCGGAGCTTTTGGAGTTTGACAAAAAACTCAAGGAGAACCGGGCGGTGCGGGTCGAAAAGATCGCGTCCTTCGCCAACTACCCCCGGGACGCCCACCCGATGGCGGCGCTTCGTACCGCGATCAGCGAGCTCGGCCTCTTTGACCCCAAAGAGGAGGACACCAGCTTTGAAAACCTCCGGGAGACCGGGATCTCGCTCATCGCCAAGTTCCCCACCGTGGTGGCGGCGCTAAAACGCCTGCGCGAGGGCCGGCTACCGCTTGAACCCCGGGATGACCTCTCCCATGCCGCGAACTTCTACTACATGCTAAACGGCGAGGTGCCCTCGAAGGAGCAGGAAAAGCTCCTCGACGTGGCCCTGATCCTCCACGCCGACCACGGCATGAACGCCTCCACCTTCACCGCGCTGGTGATCCACGCCACCGCCAGTGACCTCTACTCCTCGATCGTGGGCGCGATCGGGGCGCTTAAGGGCCCGCGGCACGGCGGCGCCAACGAGCAGGTGCTCAAGATGATCCAGGGCATCGGCGACGCCTCCCAGGTGCCCGCGTGGTTTAAGGAGAAGCTCGAGAAGAAGGAGCGCATCATGGGCATGGGGCACCGGGTTTACAAGGCCTACGATCCCCGTGCCCGGATCCTGAAGCGCTACGCCGAGGAAGTGGCCAAAGCCCACGGCCGCACCCGGGAGTACGAGATCCTGGTGGCGATCGAGAAGGAAGCGGAGAAGTACCTAGCCCCGAAAGGGATCTATCCCAATGTGGACTTCTACTCCGGCGTCGTCTACTCCGACCTCGGGATCCCAGTGGAGTTTTTCACTCCGGTCTTCGCGGTGGCCCGCATCGCCGGTTGGGTGGGGCACATCCTCGAGTACACCGAGAAGGACAACCGCCTCATCCGCCCGCGGGCCAAGTACAGCGGCGAGCTCGATAAACCCTACATTCCCATCGAGCAGCGGGGTTAACCGCTTATACGCTGCTTCCTGCCCCTGGGACCCCCGGTTCCAGGGGCAGCGCCTTTAGGGCCGAACCGGCGTCGGGGAAGCGGTCCTCAGGGCGCTTGGCGAGCATGCGCTCGAGGTAGGCCCAAAGGGTGCTCTCGGGGTCGAGGGTGGGGGGCCGGGGCACAGGCGCCTCGCGGTGGGCCTTGAGCACCTCGCGGGGCGGGCCGACAAAGGGCAGTTCGCCAAAAAGTCCCCAGTAGAGGACGACCCCGGCCGCGTAGACGTCGGAGGCCGGGGAGGGAGCGCGGCCGTAGGTCTCCTCTGGGGAGAGGTAGGCGAGGGTGCCGAGCCTGAGTCGGACGATGCGCTCGTTCCGGGGCCCGCTTAGGTCGAAGTCGATGAGGCGGGCGGCGCCGCTTTTATTGATCACCAGGTTCTCGGGCTTGACGTCGCGGTGCACGAGCCCTTGGGCGTGGAGGTGGGCGAGGGCGGCAAGGAGCTGACGGAAGACCGGGAGAAAGGGAGCCTTAGGGTAGGCGTTCCGCCAGTCGGAGAGCCGTTCCCCCGGGGCGTAGGCGAGGAGGACCGCGGGGTGCCCGGCGACCTCCATGCGCTCGAGCACCGGGTTCACGTTCGGGTGCGAAAGCGCCCGCCCCACCCGCCACTCGCGGTCGGCGCGGGCGTCAAGCCCTTTGGGGAAGACCTTGAGGGCATAGGGGGTTCCGAATCGGTCGAAGGCGAGGTAGACGGTGGCCACCGCCCCGCGGGCGATGGGCCGCACCACCCGGTAACGGCCTTTGAGAAGCGCTCCGACGATGGCCACGCTCCAACTATACGCCGGTCATGGCTTAGACTGGCGGCGTGACGCGCGCATTTTTACGCTACCTATGGCACGAGTGGTTTCGCCAAGTGGGCGAGGCTCTGCTTATCGCCCTGATCGTGACCACCTACTTTTTCACCACTGTTCAGGTGGTGGGGAGCAGCATGTACCCAACTTTGCATAACGGCGAGCGGGTCTTCGTTCCCAAGTACCGGATGTGGCTGGTCCGGCTTGGGCTCGACACCTGGAAGCGAGGCGAGATTGCGATCATCAAGCCCCCTCCCGGTGCGCCCAACGCGGTGGCTCCCTTCCCGGTGCTCGGGTTCAAGTTCCGGCCCTACTTCATCAAGCGGATCGTCGCCCTCCCCGGCGATCGGGTGCGGATCGAGCGCGGTCAGCTCTTCGTCAACGACGCCCCCGTTCCCGAGACCCACATCACCGCACACATCACCCCTTATCCCGATTCCTTCCCCCTGGTGCGCCTCTACCGGGGAAAGCCGGTGGCCCTCCAGATCGGGGGGCTTTTCGTGCCCCTCGAACGGCTCCCTGACTACCTGAGGCCGGTGGTGGGGATGCTCGAGCCCCCGCCCCCCGACCTGGTGAAAAAGAGCTACGAGCTTCCGGTCCTCTACGTCCCCAACCTGCGCCTGCCCAAGGGCTACTACTTCGTGCTGGGGGACAACCGTACCCTTGGGGGCTCGGAGGACTCCCGCATCTTCGGCCCACTCCCCGAGCAGCAGATCGCCGGGACCGCCAACTTCGTCTGGTGGCCCCCCCTGGTGCGCACCGAGCAAGGGTTCAAGCTCAATCTGCGCCCTTTGCCGATCCCCGAGGGATTTTCCCGGGTACCGCCCCCCAGTCAAAGCCCCTGAGGCGGCGGGCGGCCTCGACCAGGTTCCTCCCCGCTCGGGCGGCGTCGGCGAGGGCTTCGGCGTCGTCCTCGGGGCGAGGGACCTGGCGGCTGTGATGGTAGACGAGTCCTAAGGGGACGAGGGCGAGGCCCATGAAGCCCAGCGTCACCGCGAGCTGGGCCATCGCCTGGGCGGCCCCGTCCTCCTCGGCAGCGGCGACCAGGGCATAGGGTTTGCCGGCAAGGAGGAAGCCCTTGTTCTCGAGCGAGGTCATCCGCTCGATCAGGGTCTTCATCCGGGCCGAGGGAGAAAACCAGTAGACCGGGGTGGCGAAGACCAGCGCGTCGGCTTCCAGCATCCGCTGGGCCAGGGGACCCCAGTCGTCGAAGGCTCCCCGCACGCAGTGTTCCGGCCCGCAGGAGGCGGGATCCTCGGAGTAGTTGGCGGCGCAGTAGGGGATCTGGAGCCGGGCGAGGTCCACCCGCTCGGTGCGGGCGCCGGCCTCGCGGGCGGCGGCGAGCACCGCCTCCAGGAAGAAGGCGGTGCGGCCGTGGGTTCGGGTGGAGCCGTTAATGCCCAGGACCCGGACCATACCCCCATTAGCTTAGCCGAGGGTGCGTACCGCCTTGGCCAGGCGCTGAGCCCCCTCTTCCGCCTCCTCGCGGCTGAGGATGAGGGGGGGTGCGATCCGGAGCGCGTCGGGGCCGGCGGGTAGGGTGAGCAGGCCGTGCTCGAAGGCAGACCGCACCGCCTGGTCTCGGAGCGCGCCGTTTTCGAACGCCACCGCCAACATAAGCCCGCGCCCCCGGACCTCGACCACGCCGGGCACGTCCTTGAGCAACGTTTCGAGCCGGGCCTTCAGGAAAGCGCCGACTTCCCGCGCGTTTTCCATAAGGCCCTCTTCCAGGAGGTCGAGCGTCGCCATCGCCGCGGCGGCGGCTACCGGGTTGCCCCCAAAGGTGGTTCCGTGGGCCCCGGGAGGCCAGGAGGAAAGCTCGGCGCGGAAGAGAAGGGCACTTATGGGAAAGCCCGAGGCGAGTCCCTTGGCGAGGGTGACCAGGTCGGGCTTTACCCCCTCTTGCTCCATCGCCAGGAAGGTGCCGGTGCGGCCGGCGCCGGTCTGGATCTCGTCGGCTACGAGGAGGATGCCGTGGTGCTCGAGCAGGGCCTTGAGCTCCTTGAAAAAGCCCGGTGCCGGGAGCAAGTACCCCCCTTCGCCCTGGATCGGCTCGGCGAAGAACGCCGCCACCTCGCCCGGGGGAAGCTTGGTCTTGAAGAGGTGCTCGAGGTAGTCGAGCACCGCCTCGCCCGCCTGGGCAGGCGGTACTCCGAAAGGCGGGCGGGAGGGGCTTGGGAAAGGCACGTGGACCACCCCGGGGAGCAGGGGAGCGAACCCCTCCCGGTACTTGGGGTTCGAGCTCGTGAGCGAGAGGCTCCCCAGCGTTCTGCCGTGGAAGGCGCCGGTGAAGGCGAGGAGATAAGGGCGGCGGGTGTGGTAGCGAACCAGCTTGATGGCGGCCTCGATCGCCTCGGTGCCGGAGTTGCCGAAGTAAACCCGGTAGCCGCCACCGAGCTTCTCCACCAGACGTTCGGCCAGGGTGACGTTGGGCTCGTGGGCAAAGTCGGAGAAACAGACGTGCACGAACCTTTCCATCTGGGCCCGGGCGGCCGCGAGTACCCGGGGGTGGCCGTATCCGGTGGTGTTCACCGCGATTCCGCCCATGAAGTCGAGGTAGCGCCGGCCGTCGGTGTCGTAGAGCCAGACCCCCTCGCCCCGCTCGGGGACGAAGGGATAGGGGCGCACATAGCTGGTGGAGAGGACCCGGCGCTCCCTTTCAAGGATCGCTTCGCTCCGCTTGGCCATGCCCTGAGTGTATTCCGGTGCAATTTCGCTTTTGTCCCGCCTCGGCCCCGGTGTATCTTAGGCGCGAGGGGGTACCCACGTGGAAGCACGGGCGATCGTGGTGACTTCGGGTAAGGGCGGGGTGGGTAAGACCACGACCACCGCCAACGTCGGAACTGCGCTCGCGCATCTTGGCGAGAAGGTTGCGGTCGTGGATGTGGACGTGGGTCTCCGTAACCTGGACGTGGTGATGGGGCTTGAGTCCCGGGTGGTCTTCGACTTGATTGACGTGATCGAAGGTCGGACCGAGCTGAAAAAAGCCCTGGTCCGTGATAAACGGGTCGAGGGGCTCTACCTCCTGCCCGCGGCCCAGACCCGGGACAAGGAGGCGTTAGACCCGGAGCGTTTCAAGGAGATCGTTCGCCAGCTCTTGGAAGAAGAGGGATTTGACCGGGTCCTGATCGATTCCCCGGCCGGGATCGAGAAAGGCTTTAAGACCGCCGCCGCCCCGGCGGAGGGGGCGCTGGTGGTGGTCAACCCTGAGGTCTCGAGCGTGCGCGACGCCGACCGCATTATCGGGATGCTGGAAGCCATGGGGATCCAGGAGAACTACCTGGTGATCAACCGCATCCGGCCGGAGATGGTCAAGCGGGGCGATATGTTGGCGGTGGAGGACGTAATCGAGATCCTCGGCCTGAAGCCCATCGGGATCGTACCCGAGGACGAGCACGTCCTTATCTCCACTAACGTGGGCGAGCCCCTGGTGCTCAGGTCGAACTCGGCGGCGGGCCGGGCCCTTATGGAGACGGCCCGGCGGATCCACGGCGAGTCCGTTCCCTTCCCCTCGCTCGAGGACAAGAAGGGCTTTTGGGCCGCGATCCGCCGCATCTTTGGGGGGGCGTAGATGTGGTTCTGGCGGCGGCGGAGAAGTAAGGAAAAGGCCCGCGATCGCTTGAAGCTGGTCCTTGCCTACGACCGGGCCAAGCTGCCCCCGGGTAAGCTCGAGGGGCTCAAGGCGGAGCTGCTTGAGGTCTTGAAGCGCTACTTTCCCGCCGATGAGACCGGGGTCGAGGTCCGCCTTGAAGAGCGCGGCGAGAACGTGGTCTTGATCGCCGAGGTTCCGGTTCGCCCGTGACCCTGCGAATCCGCTGGGACTACGACTACGGGCTTTTCGCCCTCGCGCTTTTGCTGGCAGCCTTCGGGCTCTTCGTCCTCTCGAGCGCAGCCCCCGACGCCAGCTATGTCGTGCGCCAATCCGCCTGGCTGTTGATCGGGATTTTAGCCGCAGTTTTCCTGCAATTTTTTTCGAAGGTTCGGCTCTTTCGCTTGGCTCCCTGGCTTTACCTCCTTTCCCTCTTGCTTCTCGCATTGGTCTTGGTCTTCGGTCGCGAGATCAACGGGGCCCGGGCCTGGTTCGTCTTCGGCCCCGTTCGCTTTCAGCCCTCGGAGTTCGCAAAAATCGCGCTGATCCTGATGCTCGCCCGGGTGCTCGCCCGCCGTCCTCTCTTGCGGCTTTGGGATTACCCTTACCCCCTCCTTGTCGCTGCCTTGCCGGTGCTCCTCACCGCCGCCGAGCCCGACCTTGGGGGAGCGATGGTGATGGCCGCTACCGCCGCCGGCGTCTTCTTTGCCCGGGGGTTGCCTTGGCGCCACCTAATGGTCGCCTCCCTGATCGCCATTGTGCTTTTCCCCTCGGTGGTCTGGCCCCGGCTCTTGCCCCACCAAAAGGAGCGGATCCTTACCGCCCTAAACCCCACCCGCGACCCCTTGGGTAGCGGCTTTCAGGTGATTCAGTCGATGATTGCGGTGGGCTCGGGGGGGCTCACCGGTAAAGGGTACGGTCAGGGCACCCAGTCGCAGCTTGGCTTCGTTCCCTTCCGCCACACCGACTTCATCTTCGCGGTGGTGGGCGAGGAGATGGGGCTGGTTGGGGCGCTCTCGTTGCTTTTTGCCTACGCGCTGCTCTTTTGGCGACTGATCTCGCTCGCCTTCGTCCTTCCCTTCCTGGAGGACCGGCTGGTGGTTGCCGGGGTCTTCGCGATGATCGCTTTCCAGGTGCTGGTCAACGTGGGGGTGACCCTGGGGGTGGCGCCGGTCACCGGCATCACGCTCCCCTTCGTCAGCTACGGCGGTACTAGCCTGGTGACGTTGCTTTTGGCCGTGGGCTTGGTCGAGCTCGTCTACCGGGACCGGCTCGAACGCGTGCTATAGTCCCGATTGTTGTGGGACCTTTTTTGATCGGACTCGGCGCGGGCGCTTTTGGAGCGCTCTTGGGCTTGGGTGGGGGCGTGCTCATCGTGCCCGCGCTCGCCGGGATCCTCCGCCTTCCCCAGCACCACGCGCACGGCACCAGCCTGGTGGCGGTGAGCCTTACCGCGGTGGTGGGAACGCTTACTTATGCTGCCGGGGGTTCGGTGGACTGGGTGGCGGCGGCGATGCTTACCGTTACTGCCATGGTCGCGGCCCGCTTCGGGGCCCGGGCCACCCGGCGTCTACGGGCGCGCACGCTACGTCGGGTTTTTGGGGCGTTCTTGCTGGTCGTGGCCTTTCTTCTTCCTTTTAAGCATCAGCTTCCCCACGTGCGTGCGGGCGGGGCTGGGGCGATTTCCTGGGTAATCCTTCTCCTCGCGGGCGGGCTCGCAGGTTTTCTTTCGGGACTGCTCGGCGTAGGGGGGGGCACCGTGATGGTGCCCGCGTTGGTACTCGGAGGCGGGCTCGACCAACACCTAGCCCAGGGCACCAGCCTGGCGGCGATGGTTTTGCCTAGCCTGATTGGTGCCTACACCCATTGGACCCTCGGCCATGTGCGTCGCGAGGTGGTACCCGGGCTGCTCGCCGGCGTGCTGCTTGGGGCTTTTCTCGGTGGTCGGCTGGCGCTAGGGATCCCTGAGGCCCTTTTACGCACCCTGTTTGCGGTTATCCTGGTTTGGATGGCGCTTCGGTATCTGCGCGGTTAGGAGGGGGAGATGAACCTCGGGATTTGGGAAATCCTCATCATCCTGGTGATCGTGCTTTTGCTCTTCGGGGGGCGGAAGCTCCCCGAGCTCGCCCGCGGTCTTGGGCAGTCGGCCAAGGAGTTCAAAAAGGGGCTCGAGGAGGGTCAGTCGGAGGAGAAGGAAGCCTCCTCTTCCTCGGAGAAAAGCTGAAGGTAGCGGGGTTTGAGGACGATCCGGCGGGGCTCGCCGGGGCGGAGCTCGAGCCGATCCTGGACGTGGCGCGGGAGCCTTAAAACGAGGCGGAAGGCTCCCTCGAACTCCGCTTCGACCACCGGACCCATCCGGCGCAAGCGTCGGATTCTACCGGCGATCGTGTTGCCTGCGTCGAGGGGCTTGAGCGGCCGGTCCTCGCGTACGATCAGGACCTCTTCGGGCCGTACCGCGAGCACCACCCGGGTGCCCGGTGGAAGCGGGTTGCCCGGAACCCGGAGGATTCCCGCCTTCGTTGCCACCTCGACGTGGGGTGGGCGGTATCCGGCGACCGCTCCGGGGATCAGGTTCTCGAAACCAAGCAGTCGGGCTACCCGAAGCGTGGCCGGGCGACGGTAGACCTCGTCCCCCGGTCCCGCTTGCAGCATCCGGCCAGCGTCGAGTACGACGAGTCGGTCCGCCGCATGGGCGAGCTCGGGGTCGTGGGTAGCCACCAGGGCGTGGACGCCGTGCTCTTCCACGGCGTAGAGGATCGCCCGCAGGACCTGGTCCCGGTTGGGGCGGTCGAGTCCGGCGGTGGGCTCGTCGAGGAGTAAGAGTTCCGGGTTCCTGGCCAGCGCCCGTGCCAGCGCGACCCGGCGGGCCTCGCCTCCGGAGAGCTCGCGGGGGCGGTGCTCGGCGCGATGGGCGAGGCCGAAGCGCTGGAGCCAGGCTCGCGCCACCCGCTCCCGGTCCGCTCCCCTCAGCTGGGGAAGGGCAAAGGCTACGTTCTGCCAGGCGGTGAGGTGGGGGAAGAGGGCGGCGTTTTGGGGGAGGTAGCCGATCGGCCGCTTTTCCGGGGGCAGCCCGGCGTAGGGCGTGCCCTCGGCTGGGAGCAGACCAGCGAGAGCCTTAAGAAGCGTGGTTTTGCCTGCGCCTGAGGGGCCGAGGAGGGCGGTGAAGCCCTCGACTCGGAAAGCTACCGCGAGCGGGAGTGGCCGGTGGATCCGGTAGTGGATCTCCATCGTTCCTCCAGCGCTCGGGTGAGATAGACGAAGGCGAAGGCGAGGGCGAGCATGACTATCGAAGCACGATGGGCGGCAGAAAACTCGAGCCCCTCCACTAGGTCGTAGATGTAGGTCGAGGCCACCTGGGTTTTCCCGGGGATGTTGCCCCCGACCATGAGTACCACCCCGAACTCGCCGAGGGCGTGGGCAAAGGCGAGCAGGGTTCCCGAGACGATGCCGGGCCAGACCAGGGGTAGCATCACCTCCCGGGCGCGCCGGAACCGCCCTGCCCCGAGGGTTCGCGCGGTTTCAAGCAGATCTTCGTCCAGAGCCCGGAACGCTTCCCGGTAGGCGGTATAGGCGAAGGGCAGGCTGAAGACCGAGGCACCCAAAACCATGCCGGGAAACGTGAACGCAAGGCTCAGGCCGCTGATCCGGGCAATGGGGCCCCCGGGGGACAGGAGGAGGAGCAAATAAAAACCAAGTACCGTAGGCGGAAGGGCGAGCGGCGTGAGCAGCAGAGACTCGACCAGGGTTCGGCCGGGGTAGGGACGGCGGTTCAGATAAGCGAGCAAGGGGCCCACAAGCAGGAGAAGCCCGGCGCTCGCCGCTGCCAGTAGAAGGCTGCGCAAGAGCACCTCGATCACGGCGCCTCCAACCCGTATTTTGCGAAAACCTCGCGGGCTTTAGGGCTTCGTAGGTAGGCTAGGAACGGTTTCCCCCGGGGATCGAGCAGGCCGGCTGCGTAGAGGAGGGGCGGGTGGATTTCGCTCGGAGCGAGCCAATAAGGGCCCCCAAGCTTGCGGGCCGAGGCGAGGTCGATCCAAGCGGCGTCGGCGGCGAAGGCGGCAAGGCGTGCGGCCTGGGCTACGCTTTCGGTGAAGACGAGCTTTCGCTGAACCGCTGGGATAAGGCCATAGTGTTCGAGTACCGCTAGGGCTGCCCGCCCGTAGGGCGCGAAATTAGGGTTCGCGATCGCGATCCGGCGTATTTCCGGATCTTTTAATACTTCTGGCCCTTCCGGTTTCCGTCTTAGCCTCGGGTGTAGGTAAAGGACAAGCCGTCCCCGTGCGAAAGGAATGGGTTTGGCCTTGAGCTTGCCTTGGGGGAGCCTTTTCAGGTAGGCGGGGTCGGCGGGAAGGTAAAGGGTGTAAGGAGCACCCTTTTGGACCTGGGCAAAGAGCTTTCCCGAAGAAGCAAGCACCACCTTTACTGGGATTCCCCGCTCGGCGCGAAAGCGCTCGGCAAGTTCCCGAAGAGGCGGGCCAAGGCTCGAGGCGGCGGCGACCAAAAGGGGGGCTTCGGCCCGCGTAGGTGTCACGAGCAGGATTGCGAGAAGCCAGAGGAGTCGCACCGCCGCCATCCTATAACCACGGGGGGCGTCCGCGGACGCCCCCCGTGGCTTCCTTGCGCGGGCTACTGGTTGAGCTTCTTCCACTCCTCGTACACCTGCATGGGGGAGAGCTTCTTGCCCCGCTCGGCCTTCACTTCTTCCGGGGTGAAGGGTTTGTAGTCCTTGGGCAAGAGCTTGTCGTTGCCCCAGGCTTTGGCGACGTAATCTAACACCGCCGCCACTTGGTCGTCGGAGAGCTGGTTGCCGTAAGGGGGCATCATGCTGTTGAAGGTGCCGCCCCCCGCGGTGATCTGGCCCTGGAGGCCGAAGAGCACCACGTGAATGAGGAACTGGCGGCCGGGGTTGCCCTTTTCCAGGAAGCCGGGAACCACCTCCGCGAGTGGAGGAAAGGCACCGGTGATTCCCTTGCCGTTCGCCTGGTGGCAGCTCATGCAGTAGGTCTGGTAGACCTTTTCGCCGTCGGCCGCCAGCGCGAGGGCGCCGAGCGCAAGGGCCAGAATGAAAACGAGCGACTTCTTCATACCCATCACCTCCTCATGGGATTATACGCCACCCGAAGGGGGTGCTTCCTGAATGATTCCCTATCGCGCCTTCACCTCGGTCCAGATCCGGTCATAAAGCTGGATAGCGTCGCCGATGTCGCGGATGTATTCGAGCTTTTTCCGTACCTCTTCGGGCGGGAAGATCGCCGGGTTCGCCTTCAGGGCCGGATCGAGGTAAGGAATCGCTGCTGCTACCGGGGTGGCGTAGGCGTTGTAGTTGGCGATCTCGGCCGCGATTTTGGGCTCGAGAATGAAGTCGAGGAAGGCGTAGGCGAGCTCGGGGTGCGGGGCGCGCTTTGGAATCGCGACCGCGTCGGTCCAGATCGTGCCCCCTTCCTTGGGAACGATGTAGCGAACCTGGGGCGCCTCCTCCTGGATTTGCACGATGTCGCCGGAGTAGGCATGGACCACTGCCGCGTCACCGGCGAGGAGGCGACTCCTTGCCTCGATGCCCCCTGCGAAGCCCAGACAACGCTTCTTTGCCCCAATAAGAAGTTCTTTGGCCTCGTTGAGGTGATCGGGGTTGGTGTCGTTCAAGGAGTAGCCGAGGTACTTAAGGGCAGCCCCGATCGTCTCGCGCATCTCGTCGAGGAGGAAGCAAGGGCCGGCGTAGGCCTCGGGGTCGAAGAAGACTGCCCAGGAGTCCACCGGCTTTTTCACCGCTTCACGATCGTAGGCGATTCCGGTGGTCCCCCAGAGGTAGGGAATCGAGTGTCGGTTTCCCGGGTCGTACTGGGGGTTTTGAAACTCGGGCGCGAGGTTTTTGAGATTTTTGAGCTTCGCGTGGTCGAGCTTTTGGATCAGCCCGGCCCGGGCCATCTCCAGGACGTAGTAATCGGGCGGCACCACCACGTCGTACTCGGCGTCGCCGCCGGCGGCGAGTTTGGCGAGCATCGCCTCGGGAGCCTCGAAGGTGTCGATGATCACCCGGGCCTG
>CAYYAB010000038.1:0-7785 GCA_964469895.1 uncultured bacterium
TTTTAAAGCTCCTTTTCACCGACTACTATCCGAAGAGCCGGTTTTACCGGGAGGGCTGAACTCCTGAAGCAGCGCGAGGAGTCGCTCGGCGGTGCGGCGGTTGCGTCTTTCGATCTCGGCCCGGCGGGGGATCGCGAACGCGGGCTCGGGGTCCTCGAGGGTGGGGGTGAGGGGTTGGCCGAGCGCTGCCTCCCAATGTCTCCGCCAGGCTTCGGGGAGGACCTCGGGCGGGGTTTTCCCCTGGACCAGGAAGTATAAAAGCGCCCAGACCCGAGGAGTCGCGTCCAGGGAGTAGCCGCCGCCCAGGGTGAAGACGATGCGGCCGCCGGCGTGGGTCTCGGCGAGCTCGAGCAGGCGGGAAAACGCGTGGCGATAGGCCCGGGTGGTGAGCAAGAGGTCGGCGAGGGGGTCTTGGTGGTGGGCGTCGGCTCCGGACTGGACCAGGATCAAGTCGGGTTGAAAGGCTTCCAGCGCCTGGGGAACGACCCTTTCAAAGACTTCGATCCAGCTCTCATCCTCGGTGAAGGGCTCGAAGGGGAGGTTCAGTTTGGTCCCCACCGCTGCCCCCCGCCCCAGCTCGTGGACGAACCCGGTCCCGGGGAAGAGGTAGCGGCCGGACTCGTGGAGGCTCAAGGTGAGCACCCGGGGCTCGTCGTAGAAGATCCACTGCACGCCGTCGCCGTGGTGGACGTCCACGTCCACGTAGGCCACCCGGAGGCCCTCGTCCAGTGCCCAGCGGATCGCGATCGCGAGGTCGTTGTAAACGCAAAAACCCGAGGCCCGGTCGTACTGGGCGTGGTGCAGCCCACCGCCGAGCTGGAGGGCGCGGGGGGCCTTTCCGGTGGCCACCCGCCGGACCGCCTCGAGGGTGCCCCCCGCGAGGGCGCGGGCGGCCTCGTCGATCCCGGGGAAGGCGGGGGTGTCGCCGGTACCGAGCCCGTAATGGGCGAGCTCGGCGCCGCCCTCTCCCCGGCTCGCCGCCTCCACCCGCCGGACGAAGCGCTCGGCGTGAACCTTGAGCACCTCCTCCCGGGAGGCGGGTTCGGGCTCGATCCAAAGCGGGCGCTCCCCGAGCGCTTCGAGCAGGCTTGTTAACATCTCGAGCCGGCGCGGGGTGAAGGGGTGATCCGGACCGAAATCGTAGGTCAGGTAGCGGGGGGAATAGACTACCGGGACCATGGCTTTTCGGGCGGCCAGACCACCTCGAAGCCCCGGGCCCGGAGCTCCTCGGCCAGGGGGCGGACCTCGAGGGTCTCCACCCGGAGCACGTTCATCACCCGGTCGTCCGCCACCGGGTAGGTGAGCACCGAGTGGATGTTGATCTTTTTTTCGGCGAAGAAAGCGGTGAGCCGGGCGAGTTCCCCGGGGCGGTCGGGGAGGAGGACCTCGAGCCGTCCGGCCGGCCGGGTGGCACCGGTGAGGACGATCAGGGCGTCAAGGAGGTCGATTCCGGTAATGATCCCGACCAGCTCCTTGCCCTCGAGCACCGGCAAGCACCCGATCTTCTCCTCCCGCATTAGCCGGGCGGCGTCCTCCACCGGGTCCAGGGGATCGGCGGTGAGCACCGGGCGGGTCATCGCCTCGTGGACCTTGGCGTCGCAGGGTAGGGGGTTTTCCCGCAGGTTGCTGGTGGCCAGCCGGATGTCGCGATCGGTGAGAATCCCCACCAGCTCGCCCCGCGCGTCCACCACCGGCAGGTGGCGGATGCCCTTTTCCCACATCAGGCGGTGGGCTTCGTGAAGGGTCGCCTCCGGGCCGATGGTGATCACCGGCCGCTTCATCACGTCCTTGACCAGCATCGCCCTTACCTTACCGCTACTTCTCGTAGGGCTTGCCGATCGCGGCGGGGGGTCGGGCGCGGCCGATGAATCCGGCGAGCACCAGCATGGTGAGCACGTAGGGGAAGGCCTGCAGGATCGGCGAGGGCAGCACCCCGGCCCCCTCGATCTGGATGCGGAAGGCCTCGGCGAAGCCAAAGAGCAGGGTGGCCCCGAGGATGCCGAAGGGGTGCCACTTGCCGAAGATCAAGGCGGCGAGCGCGATGAAGCCGCGGCCGGCGGCCATCATCCGGATGAACTGGTTGATCTGGTCGATCGAGAGGTAGGCGCCGGCGATTCCCGCGAGCACGCCGGAGAGCAACACCCCCTGGTAGCGCATCAGAAAGACGTTGATCCCAAGGGAGTCGGCGGCCTCGGGGTGCTCGCCCACCGAGCGAAGCCGTAGGCCCCAGGGGGTCTTAAAAAGGGCGAAGTAGGTGACGGGCACCAGCACGAAGGCGAGGTAGACGAGGGGGCTTTGGTCCAGGATCCGGCCGAGGGGCGTGGCGAAGAAGTCTTGTAGGAAGGGGAGGTACGCCGACATCGGCAGGATGCGGTGAACCACCTCCTTGCTGGCGGTGGTGTTGTGGTAGAGAAAGAGCAACACGATCGAGGGCAGGCCGAAGGAGAGCATGTTGATCGCGGTGCCGGAGACGATCTGGTCGGCCCGGTAGCGAATCGAGACCACCGCGTGGATCCAGGCGGTGATCACCCCGGCGACGATCGCCGCCAGGACCCCCACCCAGGGAATCCACCAGATGCGGACGTTGGGGTCTTGGGCCAGGTAGGGGGCCTCGAGCAGCTGCACCGTCACCGCCGCCGCCAGGGCGCCGAAGTTGATGATCGCCTCGAGCGCGATGTTGACCACGCCCGAGCGCTCGTTGAACATGCCGCCGAGGGCGGTGAAGAGGAGCGGGGTGGTCTGCCTTAGCGCCCCGGCGATCAGGGCGACCAGGAAAGCGGTGGAGAGGATATCCACTTAGGCCACCTCCTTTTCCCGCTCGGGGGCGAGGCGTTTTAAGAACTCGGCGGCGAGCAGGGGATCGGTGAAGTAGCGGGGCAGGAAGCCGCCGGCGGCGATGAAGAGGACGATCAGCGCCTCGAGCACCAAAACGAGCTCGCGGCTGATCCCGAGCTGCAGGTTGAGCTGGAGCCCGCCGGTGAGGAGCACGCCAAAAAGCCCGGCGGCGAGCGTGACCCCGATCGGGGTGTTCTGCCCCATCAGGGCCACCGCGATCCCGTCGAAGCCCACGTTGTAGGGGATGGACTGCTTAAAGCGGTACTCGTCGATGCCCCCGCCGAGCACGTAGTGGGTGGCGGCGAGCCCCGCCAGCGCCCCGGCGATCGCCATGGTGAGGACGAGTTTTTGGGTGATCTTGACCCCGGCGTATTCCGCCGCCTTGGGGGCGAGCCCCACGGCCCGGAGCTCGTAGCCGTGCTTGGTGCGCCACATGTAGAAGTTGTAAAAGGCGACCGAAAAGAGCGCGATCAGAAAAGCGCCATTCAGCCGCACCGAGGCGAGGTCGGCCCCCACCTGGGCGGGGATCCCGGGAAGCAGTCCGCCTACCAAGTAGCCGGCCACCGCCGCCGCCAGCGAGGCGAGGACGCGGGAGCCGAGCTCGAGCTTCTTGAAGAAGAGGTAGTAGCCGAGGAGGAGGAGCAAGAGCGCAAGCGGCAGCGCGAGCGAGAGCTCCCCGGGGCCCGCCCCTTTAAAACCGAGCAGATTCAAGAAAAGCGGGATCCGGGCGGCCTCGCTGATCTCGAGGCTCTTCGGCTCGTAGCCGGGGGCCTTGAAGGGGAAGTGAACCACGTGGCCGAAGAACGACCACTCGTTTTTCGAGAGCAAGAGCAGCATCACCGAGAGGGCGATGTAGTTCATCATGATCGTGTTGATCACCTCGTGGGCCCCAAAGCGAGCCTTGAGCCAGCCTGGGATCGCCCCCCAAAAGGCCCCGCCCAAAGCGGCGGCGGCGATCGCCGCCGGAAGCACCAGGAACTTAGGGCCGGGGAGGTAGAGCCCGGCGAACATGGCGAAGACCGCCCCCATGATCAGCTGCCCCGGGGCGCCGATGTTAAAAAGCCCCGCCTTGAAGCCGAAGGCCACGCTGAGCCCGGTGAAGATCAGGGGTGTTGCGATTAGCGCCGATTGGAAAAGGCCGGGAAGCGTGAGCACCGGGCCGAAGAGGAGCTGGAAGGTGTAGGTGACGAGGTCGAGCTTGGCCACCAGGTAGCCGTAGGTGGAAAGCGGCTCCCGGAGCCCGGGGATCGGCCGCAGGAGCCAGACCAAAACGCCCCCCGCTACCATCGCGAGCAAAAGGCTCACCGCCGGCACCACCACCCCGCGGTAACGGACCAAGAGCCCGGCTCCCCCTGGGGTGTGCATCCGCGCGAGGACCAAAAGGAATAGGGCGTAAAAAAACTGAAGGTAAAGCCCGAGCGAGAGCGAGTAGCGCTTTAAGGGCGGCCTCCGCGCGCCGGCTTCGAGGGCGGCGGCGTTGACCTCGGCCACCTGGCGGTAGAAGGCGTAGGCCTCCAGGGCGAAGAGCAAAAGCCCAAGCCCCCCGAGAACATAGAGCGCCTGGACCCGGGCCCGGCCCTTCAGCAAGAGGTAAGCGAGGCTCGCGAGCAGGGCAAGCCCCACCCAGACCCAAAACGCCAGTGGGACCCAGCCTAGGTCGAACGCGGGCACGCGAATGCCCCCGGGGTTGACCAGGCCGAAGGGGGCGAGGAGCACCCCTTTGCCGCCAAAAGCGCGTTTGATTACAAACCAGGGGCTTACCGCCGCAAAAAGCGCGAAGAACAGGCTTACCAGGGGGACAAGGGCGCGGCTCACGGGGGGTTATTTTACGCCAGTTCCCGCCGTAAGATGCGCCCGTGGACCCGAACTGCCGGAATCCCCGCCAGGTACGCGAAATGTTCGACGAGATCGCGCCTCGCTACGACCTTTTGAACCACCTGCTCTCCTTTGGCGTCGACTGCCGCTGGCGCAGGGCCGCCGCTGAAGCCGCCCTCGCCAAGGGGCCGCGGCGGATTCTGGACGTGGCCACCGGCACCGGGGATCTGGCGATTCTTTTGAAGCGGCTCTGCCCGGAGGCCGAGGTGGTGGGGCTCGATTTCGCCCCCCGGATGCTGCGCCGGGCGCGGAAGAAGGCGGCGCGGGCCGGGGTGGAGCTTACCTTGGTCGAGGGGGACGCGCTCGCGATGCCCTTTCCCGACGGCAGCTTCGACGTGTTGACGGTGGCCTTTGGCTTTCGCAACTTCGCCGACTACGAGGCTGGGCTCCGGGAGTTCTACCGCGTCCTTGCCCCCGGCGGGCGGGCGGTGATCCTCGAGTTTCCCCCGCCCCCGAAGCGGGCGTTCGGGCGGATGGTGCGGTTTTACTACCACCGGGTTCTGCCGGCGATCGGAGGGGTGGTCTCGGGCAAGCCCCAGGCCTACCGCTACCTTCCCGAGTCGGTGGAGCGCTTTCCCGAACCCGAGCAAATGGCCGAGATGATGAGGGCGGCGGGTTTTACCCCCAAGATCCGGCTCTTGACGGGGGGGCTCGCTGGGCTCTTTATAGGGGATAAGGGTGCTTGAGCTCGCGCTCTTTTCGCCCGAGGTTCCGCCGCGATACGTGCTCGCCCTCGAGCTCGTGCGCGAGGCCATCGCCGGGCAGGTCTACGAGAACCCGGTTGCCCGTCTCCTTCATGCTCCGAGCGGAATTCTCTGCGAGTTCAAGGCGCCGCTTTCCGGCGTCTACGCTCGACTCGGTCCGGCGGTGGCAGAGGTGGTGGACGAGCGGGGGGCCCGGAGGGTGGTCTGGGAGGCGCTTTCCCGGGCCGAGGAGGGCGGCGAGATCCTCGTCGTCTACGACGAGCGGCGCTACTACGCCAACGTGCCCCAGCCTACGGGCGAGCCGCTCCTCCGCCCGCCCTATGGCCTTCTCCTTTGGGCCGGGCGGGAACGCTGGGGGCTTTTTTTCACCGGGCGGGAGTTCCTCTTCTTCCGGCTTTCGGCGGGGTTGCCGGTGCTCGGACCGGTGCGCGAGTAAAATCGCCAAAGTGGAAGGGTTCGAGGTTCTGGTGGTGGGAGCGGGCTTCGCCGGCAGCGAGGTCGCCTACCGGCTGGCCCGGTCCGGGCGGCGGGTGCTGCTCCTCACCCAGAGCCTGGACTCGCTCTTTTTGCCGGTGACCCCGGTGGCCGACCCTCCTGCCGAGGGGACGCTCTTTGCCGAGGTATACGAGGAGGGCCTGCGGCCCTTTTTGCTCCACGCCCGGGCCAAGTGGCGGCTCGAGGCCGAGCGGCCCCGGCTCCACCTCCTCCAGGCCACCGCCACCGCCCTTTGGGTGGAGGAGGGCCGGGTGGTGGGGGTGAGGACCTGGGAGGGGCCCTCCTATCGCGCCGGAAGGGTCGTGCTCGCGGTGGGGACCTTCCTCGGGGCCCGGCTTTCCGTGGGCCAGATCGAGGAGCCCGCGGGGCGGCTCGGGGAGGCCGCCTACGACGACCTCTTCGAGGATTTGAAGGCCCACGGCTTCGCCTTTGCCCCGGCCGAGCAGCAGGCACCGCCTTTCCGGGGGGCGCCTGGCTACCGGGTGCGGTTTTACCGGTTTGCCGACGGGGAGTGGGATCCGAACACCTTCCGCCTACCCCGGCTTTTCGGGCTCTACGCCGTCGGCGCCTGCACCAGCGGCGGCCGGAGCTACCGCGAGGAGAGCCTCGCCGGGTTCCGGCTCGGCGAGCTTTTGCTCGGCGAGCTCGAGGAGCCTTCGGGTGAAGGTGCTTAGGGGGACGCTTTGGGGATCGGTGCCGGGCCAGGCGCCCCGGGCGTGGAGCAGGGTGGCCTCGATCCGGCGGTGGGTGAGGGCGTAGCGGAACGTGCCGAGCACGCGGGCCTCGCTCACCCGATAACGGGCGAGGAGCCGCTCGCGGCTCTCGTCCAGGGGAAGGCTAAAAAGACCACGCCAGGGGGCGCGGGTTCGTTTTTCCAGTACCGGACCCCCCTGTCCCTCGAGGTACAGGGCGAAGAGCCGCCACGCTTTTGCCTTTCGGGAACGGGGAGCGGGGTAGCGCTCCGGCGCGGCCTTGCCCTGGCAGCCCGGGCGCAGGGGGCAGGCATCGCAGCGGGGGTTTTGCGGGGTGCAGAGGGTGGCGCCGAGCTCGATTAGGGCCTGGTTCCAACTGCCCGGGTCCTCGCGGTCGAGGATCGCCGCCGCCCGGGCCTCGAGCTCAGCCGGGCTCGGGTTTGCAAGGCCGTAGTAGCGGGCGAGCACCCGCCGCGCGTTCCCGTCCACCGCCGGAACCGGCTCGCCGAAGGCGATCGAGGCCACCGCCCCGGCGGTGTAGCGCCCCACCCCGGGGAGGGCGAGAAGGTCCTCGAAGCTTCGGGGAAAGCCCCGTTCGGCGATCTTCCGCGCCGCCCGGTGCAGGTACTCGGCCCGCCGGTAGTACCCCGCCCCCTGCCAGAGGGAAAGGAGCTCGGAGAGCTCGGCCCGCGCCAGGTCCTCGGGGCGGGGAAAGCGGGCGAGGATCCGCCGGTAGTAGGGCTCGGCCTGGGTCACCCGGGTCTGCTGCAAAAGGAGCTCCGAGACCAGGATCGCCCAGGGATCCCGGGTCCGCCGCCAGGGGAGGTCCCGGGCGTGCTTTCGGTACCAGCGAAGGAGCGCCTCGCGATCAGCCGCCCTCACCCAGGAGCCTCCGATGTTCGGCCATCAGGCAGTGCCCCCGCCACCTTGGGCGCGCGTTCGAGCGCCCCCGGCGGCAGTCGGACAAGGAGCGGACCTTCTCGACCTCGCCTAGCCCGCTCAGAATTCGCTCGCCGAAGAGTGCCCCTCCGGCAAGGCGGGGGTTCGCCGGGAGGATGCGGTAGCCCTTCCCGCGAAGGTGCGCGGGCTGGCCGGGAGGGTCTTTAAGGGCGACTAGGACCTGGATCACCCGCGCCCGGCGGAGAAGGTCGTGCATCGCGGCGTTGCCCACGTATCCGAGCCTA
>CAYYAB010000038.1:7885-13956 GCA_964469895.1 uncultured bacterium
CCGCGCCCGGCGGAGAAGGTCGTGCATCGCGGCGTTGCCCACGTATCCGAGCCTACCCAAAGGCGACCGGCGGAAATGGGAAGGGGTTCGGTATCATCGGGGGCATGAAGCGCGCGCTTTGGCTACTTTGGCTTCTCGCGGTCACCCAGGCCGCGCCTCCCCCCTTTCCTGAAAACGCCCTCGGTCTCGGCTACCGCCACCCCGGGGCCGGGGTGGTCGTGGCGGGGACGGTGCTGCCCTTCGCCCCGCTGGGCCTGGAGAGCGGGGCGAGCCTCTACCTGGCCGCGGACCCGGGTTTCGAGGACCTACGCGGCTACCTGAACCTCGGGGTGTTGGTCTTCCCCGGCCTGGCGGTGGGACCCGCCTTCGGGGAGGTCGGCGGATTCGTGCGGTTCGACGGGGTAAAGGACGCGTCCGGGGCAGGCCTCGGCCTTGCCCTCGGGTTCGCCGGGGGGCTCGAGCTCGACGCCCCCCTTCCCTTAGCCCTTTACGCCCAGGCCGGCCCCGGCTTTCTCCGGGGCTTCCGGCTCGCCTGGGGGGTGGGCGTGCGCGCCTACCCCGCGGAGGCGCTCGCGCTCGAGCTCGGGGCCGACGACCGGCTCGGGCTCTACGCCGCCCTTCTCTACCTGTGGTGAGGGGTACCCGGCTCCGCCGGCTCGAGCACGGGCTTTTTGCCCTGCCCGCGCTCGGGTTCCTCGGGGTCTTTTTCTTCTACCCCTTCCTCGAGGTGGTGCGCTTTTCCACCTGGCGCTGGTCGGGGCTAAGGGCGCCGGAACCGGTGGGGCTAAAAAACTACGCCGAGCTCTTTTCCGACCCGCTCTTTTGGCAAAGCGCGAAGGCCACCTTCCTCTTTGCCCTTTGGGTGTTGCCGAGCTTTCTCCTGCTCTCGATCCTGATCGCTTTCTTGATCGAGGGGCAGCCGTACGAGCGCTGGGTCAAGGGGGCGCTCTTTTTGCCGGGCCTCGTCACCGTGGGAGCGGCGAGCACCGCCTGGTACACCCTGCTCGCCCCCGAGTACGGGGCGCTCGCCGCCTTTTTGCCCATTCCCGCCTGGGACCAGGAGCCCTTCTGGGCGATGGCGATGGTGGTGGCGTTTACCCTCTGGCGCTACCTCGGCTACGGGGTCTTGGTGGTGAGCGCTCACCTGAAGGCGATTCCCCCCGAGCTCGTCGAGGCCGCCCGGGTGGACGGGGCGAGGCCTTTTGAGGTCACCCGCTACGTGGTCCTCCCGCTTTTGCGCCCGGCGGTGCTCTTCCTTTTGGTGGTGGGCTCGGTGCTCGCCCTTCAGTCCTACGTCGCCGTCTTCCTGCTTACTCGGGGAGGCCCCTACGGGGCCACGCGGGTGCTCGGCTACTTCGTCTACGAGCTTGGATTTGAGAACTTCCGCCTGGGCTACGCCGCCGCCGCCACCGCCGTGCTCCTCGTCCTCACCCTGCTGGTGGCCCTGGCCCAGGGCAAGCTCTTGGAGGAGCGATGAGGCACGCGCTCGTCTTCGTGATCGTCCTTGCCGTGCTCCTGCCCTTTTTCTGGATGGCCTACGCCGCCTTTTTGCCTCCGGAGATCGTCTACTCCGGAGACGTTCTTTCAGGGTTCGGGTTTACCCTCGAAAACCTCAGGAAACTCGCCCCCGAGGGGTTTTGGCCGAGGCTTTTCTTCTCCCTCTGGGTATCCGGGACGGTGGCGCTCGCCCAGGTCTTGACCGCGCTCCTCGCCGCCTACGCGCTATGGAACGGGGTACGGCTTTGGGCGGTCTTCCTCTTCACCCTAGCGATCCCGGCGGAGCTCTTGCTGGTACCGCTTTTCGGGGTGCTGCACCAGCTCCGGCTGCTCGATACCCCCTGGGCGCTGCTTTTGCCCTTCTTCGCGAGCCCCTTCACCGTGCTCCTCGTCTACCAGGCGATGCGGGCGCTGCCCTATTCCCTGGTCGAGGCCGCCCGGATCGACGGCGCCGGCGAGGGGCGGATTCTTTTCTCGGTGGTCGCGCCCCTGGTCTTTCCCAACCTGGTGGCCGCCGGGGTGCTGGCCTTTGCCGCCCACTGGAACCTGGTCCTCTTCCCCCGGGTGGCGGTGGGGGAGCGCTACTGGACGCTCCAGGTCTGGATCGCCGACCTCGCCCGCCGCTACCCCGCCGACTGGGGGCTGCTCTCGGCGGCGGCGCTTCTTTCCACCCTGCCCCTTTTGCTCCTCTACCTGCTCTTCGAGCGGAAGATCGTGGAAACCTTCGAGGGAAGCGTGAAAGGATAGGAACCATGCGGAAGCTTTTCTTCCTCGTCTTCCTCTTCGGGTTTGCCCTGGCCCAGGTCGAGATACCCTTCTGGCACGCGATGGACGGGCCCGCCGGGCGCCAGATCGAGGCCTTCGCTCAGGCCTTCAACCGCGAGCAAGCCCAGTACCGGGTCGTGCCCCGCTACGTCGGCGACTACCGGGAGGCCGAGACCCGGCTGATCGCCGCCCTGAGGACCGGCACCCAGCCGGTGCTCTTCCAGGCCGAGATCGCCTTCTTCCCCCGCCTGGTGGCCGAGGGTCGGGCGGTGCCGCTCGACGGGCGGCTCGGCCTCGACGAAAAGACGATCTCCGATTTCTACCCCGCGGTCTGGGCCTACGGGGTGATGAACGGGCGGCGCTACGGCCTGCCCTTCAACACCTCGACCCCGGTGCTCTATTACAACGCGAGCGCCTTCCGGGCCCGGGGGGTGGCCGCCCCCAGGAACTGGGCCGAGTTCGAGGCGGCGGCGAAGCGACTCTCCGACCGGCGGCGGAAGGGGTACATCGCGGTGCTCGAGTCCTGGACCTTCGAGGCCATGGTGACGAGCCGAGGCGGGAGCCTGGTCACCGAGGACGGGAAGCCCAACTTCGATTCCAAGGAGGCGGTCGAGGCGCTCTCGATGCTCCACCGCATGGCCCGGGCCCGCACCCTGATCCCGCGCCGGCTCGCCGAGGCCCAGTTCGCCCTCCTCGACTTCGTCCGCACCAAGGGAATGATGGTCTTCGCCTCGATTGCCAACTGGCCGGCGGCCGAGAACTATTCCTTCGCTTTCGACCTGGGGGTGGCCCCGGTGCCCCGGGAGCCGGGCGGCAAGGTGCCCTTCGGCGGGGCCCAGCTGGTGGTCTTAAAGGGGGCGAGCGCCGAGCAGGTATCGGGGGCGGTGGCGTTTTGGAAGTTTTTGATGCGCCCCGAGAACATCGCCCGCTGGGTGGAGGCGAGCTACTACGTGCCGGTGCGAAAGAGCGCCCTCAGCTACCTTGAGAAGTTCTACGCCGAGAACCCCTACCGCAAGGCCGCCTTCGAGCAGCTCGCCTACGCCGTGCCCCGACCGCGGGTGCCGGAGTTCGTGGTCTGGCGGGTTTACCTCGAGGAGGCCCTGGAGAAGAGCGTGAAGGGCGGGGTGGACCCCAAGGTGGCGCTCGAAGAGGCGCAACGCAAGGCCCTGGAGGCACGGTGAACTTCTTTTTCAGCCCCCTCGACGCCGAACAGCTCGATATGGAGGCGGCCTTCCGCCTGGCCGCCGAGCTCGGGATGGGGCTCGAGCTCCCCTTCGACCTCTTCGAGGCGGTGCCCGCGCTCCCCGGAGCGGAGGAGCTCCGGGCGCTCTCCCGCCGCTACGGCGTTCCCCTTACCGTTCACCTGCCGTTCGCCGACTTGAACCTCGCCTCCCTTTTTCCGAAGAGCTTTCGGGTGGCGCTCGAGCGCACTCGGGACGGCCTCGCCTTCGCCGAAGGGGTGGGGGCACGGGTGGCGGTCTTGCACACGGGGAGCGTGCCGGTGCGCCATCCCCTGGTGGTGGAGGCCGCCTGGGCCCGGCTGGAGGAGGCGCTTTCAGCGCTCCGCCCCCTCCCCCTCCCGGTGGCGCTCGAAAACCTCGCCCTCGACGATCGGGACCTCGTCCAAGGGCCACAGGAGCTCGCCCGGCTGCTTGCGCGCTTTCCGGAGTATGGCTTTTGCCTCGACTTTAGCCACGCCTTCGTCGAGGGTGGCGAGGAGCGGGTCCAAGCCTACCTCGACCGGCTCGGGGACCGGCTCCTCCACCTTCACCTAAACGACACCCCGGGGGACCAAGACCGGCACCTCCCGGTAGGCGAAGGGGGTATTCCCTTTTCCCGTCTGAAGCCCGGTCGCTTGCCCGAGACCGCCACCTTCGAAGTGCAGGGCGGGAAGGATGCGCTCGAGGAAAGCCGGGCCCGTATCCGGGCCGCCTGGGACATTTGACCCAAGAATCCTTCGCTAAGTTTCCCTAAGGTGCGGCCCCCCGCGCCTTTGTTATCTTGGGCTAGGAGCTAGGAGGAGGGTTATGAATCCAAAGATCGAGCGGATCGAGGTCTACGTTGACGAGGCGAAGGAGCCGATTCAGGTCCTGACCCAGCCGCCCTTCGAGGTGGAACTGGATACCCGTACGCTCCCCGACGGCGAGCACCGCCTCCGCATCGTCACCGTTTTTAAAGACGGCAGCCGTGAGGAGCGGGAGCTCCCCTTCGAGGTGGACAACCTCCCCGACGCCTTCGTGGACGGGATCGACGAGGGGCAGCGGGTGCGGGGCCAGGTCCGGTTCAACGTACTTGTGGGCGACTACGACAAGCCCAAGGGCCCGGCGGGGGCTTCCGCATGGCTCTACATCCTCTCCACCGTGCTGGTCCTGACCCTGGTCTGGGTCTTCTTCGCGGTGAGCCCCACCGCCGAGAAGGCGGCGGCCCAGATGGCCGCAGCCTCGGGCGGCGCCAAAGCCGAAGCAGCGGCCCCGGCCGGCGGCGGCGCCCCGGTGGACGAGGCGCTTTTCAACAAAGGGAAAGAGCTCTACGCCGCCAACTGCGCTTCCTGCCACCAGGCCGATGGCAAGGGACTTCCTGGTGTTTTCCCCGCCCTCGCCGGAAGCCAGGTGGTGGCCGATGTGAAGGCGGCGCTTGAGCGAATCACCAAGGGCGGCAACGGCATGCCCGCCTTCAACCAGTTCTCGCCCGAGGAGCTCGCTGCCATTCTGACCTACATCCGGAACGACTTCGGCAACCACTTCGGCGGCGTGAGCGTGGACGAGGTGAAAAAACTCCTTGGGGGCGGGGAGGCCGCAGCCCCGGCCGCGGATGAAGGGCTTCTCGCCGAGGGCGAGCAGGTCTACATGCAAAACTGCGCCTCCTGCCACCAGCCGGACGGCTCGGGCATGGCCCCGATGTTCCCGGCGCTCAAGGGGAACGCCCACCTCAAGGACGCGAAGTTCGTAATCGAGCGCATCCTCAAGGGCAAGGGGGCGATGCCCTCCTTCGCCCAGCTCAGCGATCGCCAGATTGCGGCGGTCGCGAGCTTCGTGCGGGCCAAGCTCAACGACTTCGGCCCGGTGAGCGAGGACGAGGTCAAGGCGCTCCGTTAGGGGGAGGGTATGTACCGAAACGACGCAACCGGCCCCTTCTTCGCGCTCCTCTTCTCGGTGGCGCTTTATCTGGCCACCTACCTGGACGGCAAGCACATCGCTGCCCTCCACGGAGGCAAGCCGCCCCACGAGGCGCTCTCCGAGGGCCAGATCGGTCTGGTCGCCTTCGCCACCCTCTTCCTGATCTACGCGCTCATCGGCTTCTTCTCGGTCTGGCTTGAGGGCGTGGAGCTCCGCCCTGGCCGCCACGTGCCCAGCCCCGGCGCTGCGGCGGCCCTGGCGGCGGTGCTGCTCGCGGTAATCGAGGCCGCCCTCGGAGGCTTCTTCGTCCGGTTGATGCTCCACCACCTCACCGTGGAGCCGGTGAGCTCCGCCGCCCAAGGCGCGGTCTTTGGCGCGATGATGCTGGTGGGAGCGGTGTTGCTTGCGATCTACAAGAAGTACTACCTCGGCGACGAGGTCTTGGTAGAGGAAGAACACTCGGAGGTGCCCTGGTAATGGCGGACAAAACGAGCACCACCCGTAGAGCCGTACTTCAAGCGTCCCTGGGCGCGGGGTTGGGACTCGCCACCCTCTCAAGCCTCTTTGTGGCTGGAGGGCTGAAGCCCAAAAAGGAGATCACCCCCGAGTCCGAACCTCCCAAGGAGGGGGATCGCTTCGTGGTCGCCGAGGGGCCGGACAAGGGCAAGCTCATCACCCTGGACGCGCTGCCCC
>CAYYAB010000039.1:0-13599 GCA_964469895.1 uncultured bacterium
TCATGAGTCTACCGCTATCAATTTTAATGAATATTAGACGCTGGGTCTAGGGGGAAGCCAGCGCAAAGAGCCGGGCGAGGTCGAGCGGGGTGTTGGTGGTGATCTGGTCCACCCCGGCCCGAAGGAGCCGTAAGAGCTTTTCCCGGGCGTTTTCCTCGCTCGCGTCCAGGGTCCAGACGTCCACCGCCACCCCGGGGTGGAGGCGGTGCAGGTGCTCGATGGGGTTGAAGCCGTCGTCGAGCGCCTTCAAGACGAACTCCTTCCGGAGGTAAAACTCCCGCACGCCGGGGACGAGGTAGCTCGTCGCCTCCAGCCGGTCGGCGAGGTAGCGGGGGGTGGGCAGGACCTTGCGGTAGCCGAGGGGGTGGTCGTCGAGGTAGCCGTAGGCGTTGGTGCGCACGGGGAGCCTCAGGAACTCCCCCACCGGGGCGTCGAGGTGGAAGGCGGGGTCGAAGCCGAGCTCGAGCTCCGGCGCCACCCGCCGGAGGGTCCGCAGGTTCCAGTCGGCGAGGCAGCCCACCACCACCTCGACCCCGTTCTGGCCGAGGAGGGGCTTTAGGGTCTGGTAGAGCCAGTCGGCCTCCTCCTCGGAGAGCGGCACCGTCTCCTTGAGGTCCACCTGGACCTTGAGCGGCCCCTCGGCCTCCCTTAGCACCGCCACCGCCTCCGCCAGGGTGGCCACCCGCTCCCGCGAGCCCCGGAGGTGGAGCCGCTTGATCTCGGTGTGGGTGGCGAGCCGCACCGGCCCCACCCCGGTGGTCTCGCGCTCGAGGTGGGGGTCGTGGAGGAGGATGTAGACCCCGTCCAGGGTGATGCCCACGTCGAACTCGATCGCCCGCGCCCCCCGCGCGATCAGCTCCCGGATCGCCGAGAGGGCGTTCGGCGGGTGGTGGCGCTCCCCGGTCTGGGCCCGGTGGTACTTGAGGAGGACGCGGCGGTTCTGGTAGTCGAGGTGGGTCGGCAGGGGCTCCATCGCGGGCCTCACTCGGGGCCGATTCTACGCCCGGTCTCGTCGAAGAAGTGCAGCGTCGCGCGCTCGGGGAAGACCACCCCCACCTGTCCCCCCAGCTCGGGACGCCGGTCCTCGGGCAGCAGGATCTGGAGCCGCACCCCCGCCACCTCGGCGACCACCAGCACCTCGCGCCCAAGGGGCTCCACCACCAGTACCCGGGCCGGGTGCCCGCCTTCGCCCAAGGCGAGGTGCTCGGGCCGCACCCCGAGCCAGCCCTTCCCGGTGGGGGCGCCGGGGATGGGGATCCGAAGCTCGCCTGAGCGGAAGCCGTCGCCGGTAAACGTGCCCTCGATCAGGTTCATCGGCGGCGAGCCCACGAACCCGGCGACGAAGGTGTTCTTGGGCCGGTGGTAGAGGACCTCGGGGGTGTCGTACTGCTGCAGCTCCCCCATGGAGAAGACCGCCACCCGGTCGGCCATCGCCAGCGCCTCGGCCTGGTCGTGGGTGACCAGGATGGCGGTGACCCCGAGCTCCTGCTGGAGCCTCCGGATCTCGGCCCGGGCCGAGAGGCGGATCTGGGCGTCGAGGTTGGAAAGGGGCTCGTCCAGGAGCAGGACCTGGGGTTCCTTCACCAGCGCCCGGGCGAGCGCCGCCCGCTGCTGCTGGCCGCCCGAGACCTGGGCGGGCTTGCGCTCGAGGATGTGGCCGATCCCGAGGAGATCCGCGGTCTTTTGCACCCGCGCGCGCACCTCGGCGTCGGGTACCTTTTTTAAGCGCAAGGGGAAGGCGATGTTTTCAAAGAGGGTGAGGTGGGGATAGAGGGCGTAGGACTGGAAGACCATGCCCACGTCCCGGTCGCGGGGGTGGAGGGGGTCCACCCGGCGGTCGCCGAAGTAGACGGCGCCGGTGGTGGGCCGGTAGATGCCGGCGATCATCAAGAGGGTGGTGGTCTTGCCGCAGCCCGAGGGGCCGAGAAAGGCGACGAGCTCGCCCGCCTCGATCTCGAGGTCGAGCCGCTTCACCGCCTCCACCCGGCCGAACCGCTTGGAAAGCCCCTCGAGGCGGACCGGAATGCCCCGCTTCATCCCTTCACCCCTCCCGAGTAGATGTTGAGGAGGTAGCGCTGGCCGAGCAGGAAGAGCAGGAGGACGGGGGCGGCGTAGAAAAGCCCCACCGCCGCCATCAGCCCGTAGTCCACGAAGGCCTCCCGCATGAAGCTCTGCATGTAGAGCGCGAGCGTCCAGCTCTTACCCGAGACGATGAAGGTAAAGGGCAGGATGAACTCGCCCCAGGCCGAGAGCAGCGCAAAGGTCCCGAGCGCCAGGATCCCGGGCCGCACCAGGGGCAGCGCCACCTTCCAAAACACCGTCCAGCGGCTCGCCCCGTCCACCAGCGCGGCCATCTCCATGTCCCAGGAGAGCTGGTCGAAAAACCCCTTCATCAGCCAGATGCCTAAGGGGAGCTCGAGCGAGGCCTTGACCAGGATCACCCCGATCAGGGTGTCGAAGAGCCCGAGCACCCGGAGGATGTAGTAGATCGCGATCAGGAGGCTCACCGCCGGGAAGGCGTGGAGCACCAGGATCATCCCGAGGTAGGGGGTGCGGAAGGGAAACTTCATCCGGCTGATGGCGTAGGCCGCCATCGAGGCGATCAGGACCTCGAGGGTGGCCACCGCGGCGGCGAAGAGGATCGAGTTCTTAAGCGCCACCCAGATCGAGGGCCGCCCCCCCACCGAGCCCTCGGTGAAAAAGCGCCAGTTCTCCGGCGAGAAATCCCCCACCGGTCGAAGCCCGTGGACCTGGTCAAAAAGCGCGGTGAGGAAGAGCCAGAGGAGCCCCACGCCGATCGGAAGCGTGATCAGGACGAGGACGAGGAGCCAAAGCGGCCAGTTCTTGGGCAAAAGCGGCATCGCGTCCCCCTAGTAGACCTCGATCTTAGGCTCGCTGACGAGCGCCTTGAAGTTAAAAATCTTGAGGTAGAAAAGGCTCACCACCACGCCGATCACCACCAGCACCGCGGCCATCGCCGCCCCCAGGCCGAACTCGACGTTGCCGAAGTAGTTGGAAAGCGCCAGGTGGTAGGCCCTGAGCGACCAGACCTCGGTGGTGTAAAAGCCCGGGCCGCCGTCGGTAAGGAGCAGGATGTACTCGAACGAGGTGAGGAGGGAGAGGGTCTGGTAGGCGGTGACGAAGAGGATCGGCCAGGCAAGGAGCGGGAGCACCACCTTGCGGACCGTCTGCCAGGTGGTGGCCCCGTCCACCGCGGCGGCGTAGAAGAGCTCCCTGGGAATGGCCCGGATCGCCGAGGTGAAGATCAGCATCCCGAAGCTCGCCCCCACGAAGCCGTTCGCCAGGATGACCGCGGTCCAGGGGGCGGCCACCAGCCAGTTCTTGGAAACCCCGAGGAGGTCGGAGACGAGCCCCATCGGGGCCTCGGCGAGCAGCCCCTGCCAGAGGAAGACGTAGACCACCGGGGGCAGGATCCGGGGAAGGAGCCATAGCGCCCGGAAGGGGTCGCCGTACCGCTCGGGGACGAGGCTCGTAAGGAGCGCGAGCAAGAGCCCCATTCCCACGTTGAAGGCGAGGGTGAGGGCGACGTACTTCACGGTGTTCAAAAAGATCTTCTTGAGGAAGGGGTCGGCGAGCAGGTCCTGATAGTTTTTTAGCCCCACCCAGCTCGGGTTTTGGAAGGTGGTGGTGGAGAGATCGGTGAAGGAGAGGAGGATCGTCGCCACCACCGGGGTGAAGAAGAAGAGCAGGATCAAGAGGGTGGCCGGGCTCAAAAACAAAAAGGGGGTGAGGTAGCGCCGCATCTCGGGCCTCTCCAAAAGGGCCCCCGGCGAGGCCGCCGGGGGCCCCGCGGGGGTTTACTTGATCATCACCTGGTCCTTAAGCGCCCGCTTCATCTCGGCGGCCACCACCTTCACCGCCTCCTCCGGGCTCACCTGGCCCGACTCCACCGCGCTGACGCCGCGATAAAGGGCGTCCTGCCACTTGGGGAAGTCGGGGTGCTGGGGCGCGAAGGTGGTGTAGTTGAGGAGGTAGCTCACCTCGCGGATGAAGCGGTCGCCGGTGAGGCTGGCGGTGGCCTGGAGCACCGGCAGGTGGCCCGAGCCCACCGCGTGGCGGGCGTCGAGGTCGGGCATCATCACGAAGGCGAGGAGCTTGGCGGCGAGCGCCTTTTGCTTCGAGCTCGCGCTCACCATGTAGGCCTGAGGGTTACTGAGGGTGATCGGCTTGCCCCCCTTCTTGTAGGCGGGCTGGGGCGCGAAGCCGAAGTTCTCCCAGAGCCAGTCCTCGCCGCCCTTGTCCTTCACCCACTGGGTCTTCCACTCGGCCCAGTTCCAGGTGCCGCCGGAGAAGAAGAGTACCTTGCCGTCGGTGACGTTCTGGTGGAAGCGGCTCCAGTTGCCGTCGAGCCGGTCCTTCTCGAGCACCCCCGCATCCACCGCCTTCTTGAGCCAGGTGAAGTAGCGGAGCGCCGCCTCTTGGTCGAAGACCAGCTTGCCGGTGGCCTCGTCGTAAGAGGTGCCGCCGAAGGCGCGGTACCACATGTGGAAGTCGGGGCCGTTCTTGGGCCGGTGGTAGTACCCCTTGCCCCGCTCGATCACGCCCTTATCGAGGGCTTCCTTGGCCACCGCCAGCATGTCGTCCCAGGTGAACTCGCCCCGCTCGATCCTCTTGGGGAGCTCATTGATCTTGGCGTCGGACCAGCCGAGCTTTTTGAGCAGGGTCTTGTTGAAGTAAAGCGGCCGGGCCTCGGTGTCCTGGGGCACGCCGAAGACTTCGCCCTTGAAGGTCACCGCGTTCCAGAGGGTGGGAAAGACATCCTTGAAGGTGCCGTACCGGCTGGTCTCGGCGGTGAGCGGCGCGATGTAACCGGCGGTGGCCCAGACCCCGATCAGCGGGGCGGCCGAGGCCTGCACGATATCGGGGGCCTCGCCCGACTGGAAGGCGAGCAGGACGCGGCGGAGGTAGGGATCCCAGTCGGTGGTGTCGAAGTCGCCCTCGAGCTTGACCCTAAAGTCTGCCCCCTCGATCGCGAGGAGGGCGTTGAGCCGCTCCACTGCGGCCTCGAGGTTTTGGAGCCGGGTGATCGAGGGGTCGTCGGGACCGATCGTCCAGGCCTTTAGGGTGATCGTCTTTTGCGCCAGCGCGAACCCGAAAACGAGCACCGCTGCCAGCACGAACCTGCCTGCCTTCATATCCACCAACCTCCCTTCCTCAAGCAGGGCCTGCCTCGACCAAGGTCAGGGGCAGGCCTTGCTCGCGGAACCGATCCACGAAGCCGGCGGGGGCGCCGGCGTCGGTGATGAGTTCGTCGACCTCCTCCAGTTTAGCAAAGCGGGCGAGGGTGGCGTGGCCGAGCTTGGTGCTGTCGGCGAGGACGATCCGGGTCCGGGCCGCGTGCAGCATCGCCCGCTTGGTCTGGGCCTCGAGGGGGTTTGGGGTGGTGTAGCCCTTCTCCAGGCTGACCCCGGTGGCGCCGAGAAAGGCCTTGTCCACCTGGAAACCCTCGAGCGCGGCCACCGCGAGCGGCCCGATCAGCGCCCCCGAGTGATGGCGGACGGTGCCGCCGGTGAGGACGAGCTCGAAGGGGGTACCCGCGAGCTCGAGGGCGATGGGCACCGAGTTGGTGATCACGAAGAGCCGGGAAAACCGCCTTTTTAAGATCCGGGCCAGTTCCAGGGTGGTCGTACCCGCGTCCAGAAGGATGGCGTCGTTCTCCTCGATGCGGGCGAGGGCCTCCTCGGCGATCGCGCGTTTTTGAGCGATTTGGCGGTGGCGTTTTTCCTCGAAGGAGGGGTTAAAAAGCGCCCGGGGCCGGTAAAGGGCGCCGCCGTGGACCCGTTTCAAAAGCCCTTCGGCTTCGAGCGCGGCTAGGTCCTTGCGCACCGTGACCTCGCTTACGCCGAATGCGGTTGCGAGCTCGGCGGCGCGGACCGCGCCCCGTTCGGCGAGGAGCTCAAGGATCCGGGCCCGGCGCTCGGCGGCGTTCATCGCTTATCCCCTCCGATCGGGAGCGGGAGCGCCCGCCCCGTCCAGTCCTCGCGCATCCAGGCCCACTCGGGGTCGTCCACCACCCGGGTGGTGCGCTCCTCGCCGGCGAGGTAGTTCAGGTAATAGACGTTCGAGCCCGGTGCCGCCGCCACCGGGTGGTAGCCCCGGGGCACGAGCACCGCTTGGCCGTCCTGAACCCGGAGGGTTACGTCCAGATCCTCGGCGTAGACCCGCTGGACGGCCCAGCCGTTTTGGGGCTCGATCCGGTAATAGTAGACCTCCTCGAGGTAAGGGGAGCCCAGCCTCCCGTCGTGGCGGTGGGGCGGCCAGGAGGACCAGTTGCCGCTCGGGGTGTAGACCTCAAAGAGAAGGAGGCGCTCGGCGGGGAGCGGGGGGGCCAGGATGTGACTGATCTGGCGGGTGACGTTTTCCCCGCCGCGGATCTCCACCGGAATCTCGCTGGGGAGGATCCGCCTTGGCGGGAGCTTCCCTTCGGCGGGGGCGCTTCCCACCGCGAAGGCGAAGGCGTCCAGAGCTTCGACCTCGATCGGGGTGCCGGGGGGGGCGTAGAAGACCTCGGGGAGCTCGGTGAAGACGCTCTTTCGCCTGGTTTCGAAGACCGTCTCCCCGAGCCGGACCTTGGCCCGGCCAGAAAGGGGCACGAGCGCCGCCTCCTCGTCCTCCTTGAAGTGCCGGTAGCGCCCGCCGGGGTTGAGCTCGAGGGCGAAAAAGCTCAGGTACTTCCAGCCCGCGCGCTCCGGCGTGACCGCGATCCTGACCTCGGCGCCGCCGGGTTTTAGGAGAAGTTCAGGCATTCTGCACCTCCGAGATCGCCACCGGCCGGCCCTCGCGGTGGCTCTTGGTCGCCGCCAGGGCGATCTTCAAAGCGGCGAGGGCATCCTCGGGGCCGGGGGTCGGCGTCCGGCCCGCGCTTACCGCGGCGACGAAGGCTTCGAGCTCGGCCCGGTAGGCCTCCTTGAAGCGGTCCATGAAGAAGTGGTAGTGATCGGCCTCGAGCCCCCCTTCCCGGAAGCGCCAGGTCGGGGTCCTGGGCACCGCGTCCACCACCACCTTGCCGCCCTCGCCGAAGACCTCGGTGCGGATGTCGTAGCCGTAGACCGAGCGGCGGCTGTTTTCCACCACCCCCTGGGCCCCGTTCTCGAAGAAGAGCACGGTGATCGCGGTGTCCACGTCGCCGAGCTTTCCGATCTCGGGATCCACCCGCACCGCGCCGAAGGCCTGGACCCGCGCCACCTCGCCCACCAGGAAGCGGGCGAGGTCGTAGTCGTGGATCGCCATGTCGAGAAAGAGCCCGCCGCTGGCTTCGAGGTAGGAAAGCGGGGGAGGGGCGGGGTCGCGGCTCACCGTCCGGAACTGTTCCACCCGGCCCACCGCGCCCTCGTCGAGGAGCCTCCGGGCGCGGACGTAGGCGGGGTCGAAGCGGCGCTGGAAGCCGATCTGGAAGGGCACGCCGGCCTCCCGTACCGCCGCCAGCGCCCGCTCGGTCTCAGCCAGGGTGAGGGCCACGGGTTTTTCGACGAATACGGCCTTCCCCGCCCTCGCGGCGGCCTCGATCAAGGCCGCGTGGGTGTCGGTGGGGGTGACGATCACCACCGCCTCGACCTTGGGATCCTCGATCGCCTCCCGGGCCTCGGCGTAGGCCCGCTCGGCCCGGGCGAGGAAGCGGGCCTCCTCCCGGGCTTTTTCCTCTGGATCGGCGACGGCCACCACCCGGGCCTCGGGGATGCCGGCAAGGGCTTTTGCGTGCTCACGGCCCATGCGGCCGGCGCCGAGGAGGGCGATCCCCAGGCGCTTCATCTTTTCACCTCCTCAAGGACCCGCTCGGCGACCCGGCGGGGGGAGAGGCCGTAGCGGTCGAGCAACCAGTCGTTGGGGGCGGACTCGCCCCAGACGTCCTCGATGCCGATCCGGACCACCGGTTTGGGGTCGTGCTCCCCGAGCACCTCGGCGACGAGTCCCCCGAGCCCGCCGTAGATCGAGTGCTCCTCGGCGGTGAAGACCCGGGGGTAGGGGCGGAGCTTTTGGACGAGGTCCTCCTCGTCCAGGGGCTTGATCGAGCCCACGTGGTAGACGCCGGCCTCGACCCCCTCGGCCTCGAGCAGCCGGGCGGCCTCGAGGAGCCGGGCCGTTTGCACCCCGGTTCCCACCAGGGCGAGGTCGCGGCCGGGCTTGAGCTCGAGCACCCGCCCGGGTGCAAACCGGTAGCCCTCGGGGAGGACGACCGGGCTCGGGTCCCGGGTGAGCCGGAGGTAGACCGGCCCTTCATACGCGGTGGCCCAGTGCATCATCGCCCGGGCCTCGACCGCATCGAGCGGCGCGAGCACCACCATCTCCGGCATCGCCCGCACGATCGCCAGGTCCTCGACGTCCTGGTGGGTCTTGCCGGTATACCCGGTGAGGAGCCCGGAGTAGGCGGCGCCGATCTTAACGTTGGCCTTGGTCTGGGCGACGAGCATCCTAAGGGGGTCCGCCGCCCGGTGGGTGAAGAAGACGGTGAACGAGGAGAGCCAGGGGATGAACCCGAGAAAGGCGAGGCCGGCGGCGACGCCCAGCATGTTCTGCTCCGCGATCCCCATCTCGAGAAAGCGCTCGGGGAAGGCGGCCTCGAACCGGTCGGCCTTGGTGGAGTTGGCGAGGTCGCCGTCGAGGACGAGCAGGTTCGGGTACTCGGCGCCGAGCTCCACCAGGGTCTCGCCGAAGACCTCGCGGAGCGCCTTCATAGCGGCACCTCCTCGGGGGCGAGGCCGAGCTCCGCGATCGCTTGTCGCACGTCCTCCTCGGTCGGGACCCGGGAGTGCCAGGCGTGCTTCCCCTCGGTGAAGGAAAGCCCCTTGCCCTTTAGGGTGTAGGCGACGATCGCGGTGGGGCGGGGGCCTTTCGCCTCCTTCCTGGCGAGCGCGAGGGCGGCGAGGATTTCGTCGAAGTCGTGGCCGTCGATCTCGATCACCCGCCAGTCGAAGGCGGCGAAAAGTCGCGCTGGCGGCAGCCCTTCCCAGGGGTCCTTCCGGTCCCCGCGGCCGGTCCCTCGCCAGCCGTACTGCTGTAGCCCGTTGTAGTCGAGGATGGCGGTGAGGTTGCCGAGCGCGTACCGGCGGGCGGTGTGGACCGCCTCCCAGACCATCCCCTCTTGAAGCTCGCCGTCGCCCAGGAGCACGAAGGTGTGGAACTCCTTGCCGAGGAGCCGGGCCCCGAGCGCGTAGCCGACCCCGGGGGAGAGGCCCTGGCCGAGCGAGCCCGAGGAGATCTCGAGCCCCGGGAGCCGGGTCATGTCCGGGTGGCCCTGGAGGCGGGAGCCCCCCTTGTCGAAGGTGAGGAGCTCCTCCACAGGGAAAAAGCCCCGGAGCGCCATCACCGCGTAAAGCCCGACGGCGGCGTGGCCCTTGGAGAGGATGAAGCGGTCGCGGTCTGGCCAGGTGGGGTTTTCGGGGTCGATCCGAAGGACCTTGAAGTAAAGCGCCACCAAAAGCTCCACCGAAGAAAGCGGCCCCCCGATGTGCCCCGCCCCCGAGTGCTGGACGGTGCGCAGGATGAGGTAGCGCACCTGCCGGGCAAGGCGCTCGAGCTCACGCCGTTCGCCCTCGGAGAGGATCACGCGCTCACCCCCAGCTTGGAAAGCACCGCTTCGGTGACCTCGCGGGTGGTGGCGGTCCCCCCGAGGTCGGGGGTCTTGACCCGGCCCTCGGCGGTCACCGCCTCGATGGCTTGGAAAAGCTCCCGGGCGGCCTCAACCTCGCCCAAAAACTCGAGCATCATCGCCCCCGCCCAAAGAGCGGCGATGGGGTTCGCGATCCCCTTCCCGGCGATGTCCGGGGCCGAGCCGTGGACCGGCTCGAACATCGAGGGGTAGCGCCGCTCGGGGTTGAGGTTGGCGCTCGCCGGGATGCCGAGGCTCCCCTGGAGGGCGCCGGCCAGGTCGGTGAGCAGGTCCCCGAGCAGGTTGGTGGCGAGGATCACGTCGAAGGCCCGGGGGTCCTTCACCATCGCCGCCGCCAGCGCGTCGGCGTGCATGAAGCGGAGGCGGACCTCGGGGTAGTCCCTCGCCACCTCCCGGATCACCCGGTCCCAGAAGACGAGGCCGTGCTGCAACGCGTTCGACTTGGTGGCGACCACCAGGTCTCCCCGGCGCATCCGGGCGCGCTCGAGGGCATAGCGGGCGATCCGCTCGGTGCCCCGCCGGGTGAAGATCGCGGTCTGGACCGCGACCTCGTCCGCGAGCACGCCACCGGCGCCGGCGTACTCCCCCTCGGCGTTTTCCCGCACCACCTCGAAGTCAAAGGCAGGATCCCCCTTCAGGGGCGTGGGCACCCCTTTGAGCGCCCGGGCGGGCCGCAGGTTGACGTAGAGCTCGAAGCGCTGGCGCAAGGGGATGAGGAGACCCCGGAGGGTGACGTGGTCGGGGGCCTTCCGGGGGTCGCCGACCGCCCCCAGGTAGATCGCGTCGTGGTTTTTTAGCGCCTCGAACCCTTCCTCCGGGATCATCACCCCGTGGGCGAGGTAGTAGTCGGTGCCGAAGGGGTACTCGGTGAGCTCGAGGGAAAAGCCGTGCCGGCGGGCGAGGGATTGGAGGACGCGCACCCCTTCCGGGATCACCTCGTTTCCGATCCCATCGCCGGGGATGAGGGCGATGCTATAGCGCCGCTTCATGGCCGAGCTCCTTCAGAAGGGCTTCTAGGTGCTCGCGATTTTCCCGGGCGGTCTCGGTGGGGTCCCCCCGGGTGGTGTCCTGCTCGATCACCGCCCAGCCGTCGTAGCCGCTTTCCAGGATCCGGCGGAGGGCTTCCCCGAGCGGCACCGCTCCCTTCCCGAGGGGAGCGAAGACGTAGTGGCGAAGGGCGTCCTCAAAGCTCCAGCCCTCGGCCCGGGCCTGGGCGAGCACGCCCGGGTCCACGTCCTTAAGGTGCAGGTAGCGGACCCGGGGGGCAAAGCGTTGGAGGAGGGCGAGCAGGTCGCCCCCGCCGTAGACCAGGTGGCCGGTGTCCAGGCACCAGCCCACCCGGTCGGGGTCGGTGGCCTCGAGCAGACGGGCGATCTCCTCCCCGGTCTCGACGTAGGTGCCCACGTGGTTGTGGAAAACAAGCGCCATCCCGAGCTCCTCGAGCCGTTCGCCGAGGGCTTCGAGCCCCTCGGCGAGGGCGGCGAGCTCGGCATCCGTGAGGGCGAGCTCGGGGCCAACGTGGCCGGCGGCGGCCCGGCGGGCGGGGTCGCCGGCGTCGGCGACCACCAGATAACCGGCCCCGAGGGCCCGCAGGAAGCGGGCCTTCTCGAGCGCCCGGGCGATCTCCCCCTGGTGCCGGGCGGGGTCTTTGAGCTCGAGGGCGACGAAGGCGCCGGTGAGGCGAAGGCCCCGGGCCTCGAGCTCGGCCTTCAGTCTTTCGGGGTCCTCGGGGAGGCTTTGGGACCACTCGGTGGCCCGGTAGCCCGCCCTTTGGATCTCGTCCAGGATCTCGGGGTAGGGGGTCCAGGGGCGGTAGTCGGGAACGTCCTCGTTGTTCCAGTTGATGGGGCTGGTGGCGATCTTCATGCTTCCTCCACGGGAGGGAATACCGCGCGTTGCCGGGCTTTGGCCTCCTCGTAAGCCTTCCGCGCCCTTGCTACCTCGGGCAGGGACGTGACCTCGGGCACCGGCACGTCCCACCAGCCCTCGTAGCCGGGGACGCGGGCCTCGGGGTCGACCTCGGCGACCACCACCCGGACCCCGCGGGCCCTTCGGGCCTCGGCCAGGGCAGCTTCGAGCTCAGCCACCGTTTTCGCCCGCCAGGTCCTGGCCCCCATGCTGGCGGCGTGGGCGGCGAAGTCCACCGGGACCACGGGGCCATCGAGCAGGCCGGTTTGGGGATTCCGAAACCGCCGCTCGTTGCCGAAGGAGGGGCTTCCCACCGAGCGCTGCAGGCCGTGGATCGACTGAAAGCCCTGGTTTTCGATCAGGAGCACGGTGAACGAAAGCCCCTCGGCGACGGCGGTGACGATCTCGGAGTTCATCATCAGGTAGGAGCCGTCTCCTACCAGGACGAGCACCTCGGCCCCGGGATCGGCGAGGGCCACGCCGAGCCCGGCGGCGAGCTCGTAGCCCATCGTCGAGTAGCCGTACTCCAGGTGGTAGCCGAGCGGGTTCCTCGTACGCCAGAGCTTCAGGAGGTCGCCCGGCAGGCTCCCCGCAGCCGAGATCACCACCGCCTCCTCGCCGTAGACCCGGTTCGCCACCCCGATCGCCCGGGCCTGGGTGAGGGGCCCCTCGCCCGGGGCGGTGAGCCTTTCGACCTCGGCGTCCCATTCGGCCTTGAGGCGGGCGACCTCCTCGCGGTAGGCGGGCTCGGTGCCGGGGTAGCCGGTCTGCTCCAGGGCCTCCTCGAGCGCGGCGAGGCCCTCGCGGGCGTCGGCCACCAGCATGAGCCCGCCGAGCTTGGCGGCGTCGAAGGGGGCGACGTTGATCCCGACAAACCGCACTTCAGGGTTTCGGAAGGCAGTCTTCGAGGCGGTGACGAAGTCGCCGAGCCGGGTCCCCACCGCGAGCACCAGGTCGGCCTCGCGGGCGAGGCGGTTCGCCGCGAGGCCCCCGTTCGCCCCCACCGGGCCCGCGTTCCAGGGGTGGTCCGTGGGCAGGGCGCCCTTTCCCGCCTGGGTCTCGACCACCGGGACACCGAAGACCTCGGCGAAGCGGGCGAGGGCTTTTTCCGCCTCGCTATAGCGTACGCCACCACCGGCGACGATCAGGGGCCTCCTGGCGCGCTTGAAAAGGTCCACCGCCCGCCCAAGCACCTCCGGCTCCGGGGGCGGGCGGCGGATGCGCCAAAGGCGGGGGGCGAAGAACTCGGCGGGCCAGTCGTAGGCCTCGGCCTGGACATCCTCGGGCAGGCTGATCACCACCGCCCCGGTCTCCACCGGGTCGGAGAGCACCCGCATCGCCTGGGGGAGCGCGTCGAGGAGCTGCTCGGGGCGGGAGATCCGGGTGAAAAAGCGCGAGAGCGGCCGGAAGGCGTCGTTGACGCTCGCGTCGTGGAGGGTGGGGTGCTCGAGCTGCTGGAGCACGGGGTCCGGGATCCGGTTCGCGAAGTAATCGGAGGGAAGGAGCAGCACAGGGATCCGGTTTACCGTGGCCGCTGCCGCTCCGGTCAGCAGGTTGGTGGCCCCGGGGCCGATCGAGCTGGTCACCGCCAGGGTCGCCCGCCGCCTCTTGTGCTTGGCGAAGGCGATCGCCGTGTGCACCGCCGCCTGTTCGTTCTGCACCCGGTAATAACGCAGCAGGTCGGGCCGTTCCGCCAGCGCCACCCCGAGCCCGGCCACCTGGCCGTGCCCGAAGATCCCCAAAACGCCTTGGACGAGCCGCTCCCGCCTGCCGTCCTGCTCGGTGTACTGGGCCGAGAGGAACCGCACCAACGCCTGGGCGACCGTGAGCTTTTCGACCTTCATCTCCGCCCCCGCGGATTTCGCTTCGGGGTCACTTTAAGGGCCTGGGTTACGTTTTGTCAATGTTTTCGCCGGAGATGGGTTTCGACTTCGAAACCTCGCCAGGCTTATAATCTTCGCATGCAGGGCGAAAGGGGAGGTTTGGGGTGAGGGTGGCCCTTTTCGCCACCTGCCTCCTCGACCAGTTCTTCGCCCAGGCCGGGGTGGCGACGGTGCGGCTTT
>CAYYAB010000040.1:0-13545 GCA_964469895.1 uncultured bacterium
GGGCTCGACCCCGCGCAGGAGGTCGAGGTCTTCCTCGAGGGGCCGCTTGCGGAGGCGGTGCTCGAAGAGGCCGAGGTCTTCCGCTTTTTGGCGCGGGCGAAGCCTGCGCTCGGAGCCCCCGAGCGGGCGCTCGCCGAGGTGACGCCCGAGGTCAACGTCTACCTGGTGCCCGAGGGGCTCGTGGACCTCGCCGCCTGGAAGGGCCGGCAGGAGAGACGGCTCGCGGAGCTCCGGAAAAAGGCCGAGTCGGCCCGGAGGAAGCTAGAGAACCCCGGCTTCGTCGAACGGGCACCCGAGGAGGTCGTCGCCTTCGAGCGGAAGCGCCTCGCCGAGGCCGAGGCCCAGATCCAGCGGATCGAGGAGAACTTGAGGCGGCTCGGTCAGTAGAGCCCGCCCCAGCGGGGGTGGGCGTCGGCGCGCTCGAGCTCGAGCACCCCCTCGATGCCCCCGAGGTGCACGGTGAGGAAGTCAAACCGCGCCTCGGGGGCGCGCCCTTCCCCGAACCCGGGAAGGGGGTAGACCCCGGCGGAAAAAAGCGTGGCGAAGGCCCCGGCTCGGGAGAAAAAGGCGGCGAGGTCAAGGCTTTTCAGGGTCTCGACCTCCCCCACCAAGACGTGGTCGGAAAAGAAGACCGCCGCCCGCCGCCGGACCACGATCCCCGCCGGGGGCCGCATCGGCTTTCCTCCGGCGATCCAGAGCAGCTGCCGCTTGGCGACGGCGAGAAACCCCGCTTCCAAAATCGCCTCCCCCTGCCGCCGGTAGCCCCCGGGGAAGACGCGGACGTCCTCGAGGGGGAGGAAGGCCTTGTTCTCGAGGTTCAAGTAGGCGGCGGTGGCGGTCTCCGGCGGGAGGCGAAGCTTGCCCTCGATCCGGTGGGCCCGGGTCACCGCCACGGCCTCATACGCGCTCCAGCTGGCAAAGGGCATGGCGGTAGCCTACCAAAGCCTCGGAAAGCAGGGCATCGTCCCCGACCCGAAAGGCCCAGGCGAGCCGCCGGGCGTAGGCGGTGAGGAGGGCAAGGGCGCGGTAGGTGGGGCTTTGGTAGGGGTCGTCCGCGGCCTCGGCGAGGATCCGGTCGTAGGGCGGGGGCACCGGAAGACCGGCGCTTTGTTTGCGCCGGGCCTCTTGAAACCCCGCCCGGCTCACCCGCGCCCGGGCGAGGGCCAAGAGGGCCTGCTCCCCGAGGGCGAGCACCACGGGCTTCAGCGCAAAGCACTGCTCGGGAACGGCGAACCAATACTCCGCTTCCTCCGGCGCCACCACCGGCACCCCGCGGGCCCGGAGCCAGGCCGCCCCCTCCCCCACCGCGTAGCTCGCGATGCGACCCGCCACCACCTCGGCGAGCGCCTCTCGGAGGGGGCGCCTCTTGACCTCGAGCACCCGATCCCCGCTTCCCAGCACCCCCTTTGGAGCGCGGTAGGCCTCGGCCCGGAGCTCGAGCGTCTTCTCGCCGTTCCACTCCGAGAGCACCACCCCTGCGGCGACCTCGACCTCGCCCTCTAGCCCCTTTCCGGAATCCCGCCAGCGCACCACCCGAATCCCGTTTAGAAAGAAGCTCACGTGCCGCCCTTCGGATAGGGGCCGTACCCGCTCGGGCACCCCCTTTAAGTAAAAGAGGGGCTCGGGGTTTCCCTCGCCGATGGGCTCGAGCTCAAAAAGCGCGGGCCAGACCTCGGCGAGCTCGTCCCGAAAGAGCGGCCCGTCGAGCAGGATCTCCGGCGGCCTCGGCGGGTGCGCCCGCACGTAGGCGTGGATCGCCTCCCGGAAGGCAGGGATCTTTTCCTCCAGGATGGAAAACCCCGCGGCCTGGGCGTGCCCGCCAAAACCGAGCAGGTGTGCGGAAGCCGCCCGCAGCGCCCCCACCGCGCTCACCCCCGCCGGGCTCCGCACCGAGCCCTTGCCTTTCGCGATGATGAAGACCGGCTTCCCGGTCTTTTCCAGGATCCGGCTCGCGACGATCCCCATCACCCCGGGATGCCCCTCGGGGTCGTGGACCACGTGGGCGGGGTCCTCGGGGTTTAAGTCCGGCAGGACCCGCGCGAGCATTTCCTCCTCGATCCGCTGGCGCTCGGCGTTCAGCCGGTCGAGCCGCTCGGCAAGTTCGCTCGCCTCGAAAAGGTCCTCGGTCAAAAGCAACCTGAGCGCACTCATCGGCTCCCCCAGCCGGCCGGCGGCGTTGATCCGAGGGGCGATGCGAAAGGCCACCTCGATCGCCGTACCCCGGGAGAGGAGCCGTTCGGCGAGGAGCCTGAGGCCCAGGTGAGCCGAGTTCCGTATGCGCGAAAGGCCCGCCTGCACCAGCGCCCGGTTGATCCCAAGGAGCGGCGCCACGTCGGCGATCGTCCCCACCGCCGCGAGGTCGGCAAACTCCAAGGGCGGCGGAAGACCCAGCCGCCTCCGCACCTCCCACAGGAGGAAAAACGCGACCCCCGCCCCGGTGGGCTTCGGCCGGCCCTCGAGGGCGGGGTCGTAGGCCGGGTGCACCACCGCCCCAGGCGGCGGGGTATCCCCTGGATGGTGGTGGTCGGTGACCACCACCTCGACCCCGTCCTCCACCAGGCTCTTGAGCTCGGCGTGATTGGTGATGCCGCAGTCCACGGTGACGAAGACGTCGGCGGCCTCGGCGTGCTCGGACACCCGCTTGTGGCTCACCCCGTACCCCTCGTCCCGGGTGGGAATGAAGGGGTGAACGTCGGCGCCAAGGGCAGAAAGCCCCTTGACCAGGATCGCGGTCCCGGTGATGCCGTCGGCGTCGTAGTCCCCGTGGACCCGGATTCGCTTGCCCCCCTCGATCGCGGCCACCAGCTGGCCGGCCGCCTCCACCATCGCGGGAGGGCGCCATGGGGAAAGCGGTGGCGCCAGGTCCTCCGGTCTCCGAAAACCCCGGGCGTAAAGCGCCGCCGCCACCAGCGGGTGCACCCCGAGCGCCTCTACCAGCGAGAGCAGCGCCCTGGGCTCGGGCCAAGGGCGGGCACGCCAGAGGGCGTTCATCCCTCGACTTCGCGGTCCGGGATGCGGGGCACCTCCTCGGGGTGGGCCTTCCTGAGGTCCTCTAGCTCCTTTTGCACCTTGGCGAGCTCCCGCCGAAGGCGCCTTTTCTCCGCCGCCGCCCGCAGGTGCAGCGCGGGAAGCCAGACGAAGACCAAAAGGGCCCCAAGTAAAAGCGCGAAAAGGAGCCAGCCCCAAAGCGGGTAGGGGCCGAGCCCCAAGACCCCGAAACGGGCCTCGGGGTAAAGCGCAGCGAGTAGGGCCACCATCCCCGCCGCGAACCCGAGGAGCAGGGTGAAGATCCAGCCGGCGACGCGCATCCCAAAGAGTATACGGCCCGGGGAAGTCCCCCGGGCCGCTTCGGCATACCTCCTAAGCCCGCGCCTTCTTCCCGGCAAGCCGGGCCTGCCGACGCTCCTTCCACCAGGTGACGAGCGCCCCTACCACGTAGATCGAGGAGTAGGTTCCGACCACGATCCCCACCACCAGCGCGATCGAGAAGTCGCGAAGCACCGCCCCGCCCAAAAAGAGCAGCGAAAGCAAGGGCAGCAGGGTGGTGAACGAGGTCATCACCGTGCGGGAGAGGGTCTGGTTGATCGAGAGGTCCACCATCTCCCGGTAGGGCATCCCCCGCACCGTGCGCTGGTTTTCCCGGATGCGGTCGGAGATGATGATCGAGTCGTTGATCGAGTAACCGATGATGGTGAGGAGCGCGGCCACAATCGGGATGGTGAACTCAAGGCCGAGCAGGCTAAAGACCCCGGCGGTGATCGCCACGTCGTGGGCCACCGCGATCACGCTGGCCACGCCGAAGACCCAGTCGAAGCGGAAGGCCATGTAAACGAGGATCAGCGCAAGCCCCACCAAAACCGCGAGGATCGTGTTCCGCCGGAGCTCGGCACCGATCGCCGGGCCCACGGTGTCGGAGCGGAGCACGGTGGCGTCGAGCTTCTTTTCCAAGAACTTGGCGAGCCGGATCCGGGTCTCCTGGTCGAGGAAGGGTACCTTGACCGAGAACTCCCGGTGATCGGCGGCGAGCCCCTGGACCTCGGTGATCACCGCCTTCTTTCCGGAAACCCCCGGAACGTCCGCCTCGTCGAGCGCCTTCCGCACGTCGGAGACGGTGACCGTTAGGGGCGTCCGGAGCAGGTAGGCGGTGCCGCCGGTGAAGTCGATGCCGTAGTTGAAACCCTTGGTGAAGACAACCCCGGCCATCAAAAGGGCGAGCGCCAGGGTCACCGGGGTGATGATCCGGGCCTCCTTCAGGAAGGGGATCTTGGTGCCCCAGACGAAGTAGGGCGGGATCACCTCGCGCACCGCAGCGATTCGCTCGAGGAGCCAGCGGCTAAAGACCAGGTTGGAAAACACCGCGGCCACGATCCCGATCGCCAGCATCACCGCGAACCCGCGCACCGGCCCGGTGGCGTAGTTGTAGAGCGCGGCGGCGGCGAGCAGGGTCGAGATGTTGGCGTCGAGGATCGTCACCGTCGAGTGCCGAAAGCCGTCGGGGATGGCCTGACGGAGCTTCTTGCCGAGTTTGAGCTCCTCCTTGATGCGCTCGAAGGAGAGCACGTTCCCGTCCACCGCGGCACCCAGGGTGAGGATGAAGCCGGCGATCCCGGGAAGGGTTAGGGTGGCCCCAAGCCCCGAGAGCATCCCGAGCACGAGCACCGCGATGTAGATGAGCCCGATCGCGGCCACCCCCCCGAACCACAGGCCGTAGTAGAGGAAAAGGGCGACAAAGATCAGAGCCGCACCGATCAGCGAGGCGACGATCCCCGCCTGGATCGCGTCCTTACCCAGGGTGGGCCCAATCGCCCGTACCTCCTCGACTTCAACCCCGACCGGGAGCGAACCCGAGCGCAGCACCAGGGCGATCTCGGTGGCTTCCTCCACCGAGGCAAGCCCCTCGATCACCGCCTGCCCCCCGGTGATCGCGCTCCGGATCACCGGGGCCGAGTAGACCCGGTTGTCGAGAACGATGGCAAGCCGCTTGCCGATGTTTTTCCGGGTGATCTCGGCGAACTTCTTCGAGCCCTCGGGGGTGAACTCGAGCGCCACCTGGGGCCGGCCGAACCGATCGAAGACCACCCGGGCGGTCTTGAGCTCGGCGCCGGTCATCAAGACCGGGCCCAGGTCCTCGGGCTTTAGGAGCCTTTGCTCGAGCTCCTTACGATCCAGCCGGGGGTTTTCCCGCAGCATCTGGTTGATCTGCGAGACCGTGAGCCCCTCGGCCCCTTCCTTGACGATCCGGAACTCGAGGACCGCCCGCTGGCCGATGAGCTTGAGGGCGCGCTCCTGGTCCTCCGGGGTGAGCCCCGGGAGCTCGATCACGATCCGGTTTTTCCCCTGAACCTGGATCACGGGCTCGGCCACGCCCAGGGCGTTGATGCGGTTTTCGAGCACGGTGCGGACCTGCTCGAGCTCCTCCTGGGTGGGGTTTTCCACCGTGGTCTTGAGTACGATCCTGAGCCCGCCCTGCAGGTCGAGCCCGAGCCGGAAGCGGGGCTCGTCGGGCGGCGCCCAGGGTTTCCAGATGGCGGCGACGGCCGCCAAAAAGACGATGAGCAAAAACCAACCGGTCCACTTTCCGGACTGCATGCTTACACCTCCTCCTTCTTGCTCAAAAGCCAAGAAGCCTCGCGCCTACCGAAAGCGACGGGACCGGTGGCTAGCCGCCCTCGAGCAAAAGCCGGGAGAGAAAGAGATACCGCCGGCGCTCGGGCCGGGGCGGGGGGAGGCGGAGCCGGGCCCTAGGGGTCCGCCGCCAAGCCCCTCCCCCAAGCCCGCCGGCGGCAAGCGCCAGGGCCGCGAGCGCGCCCCCCGCGAGCCCGGCTTTGGAAACGAGCTCGGGCCCCGGGGCGAAAAGGCCGCTTGGGCTGGGGGGCGGAGACGGCGCCGGGGTCGGAAGCGCGGCAAAGAAAAGCGCCAGGGCCACAAAGAGCGACCCCAGGCGCACGTGCTTGGCTCCGCCCGACATACCGGGCCCTATGTTAACCGGTCAGGCCCGGGCGACCTCGACGACCTCGAGGGCCTCGAGCACGTCCCCTTCCTCAAAGTCGTCGAACCCAGCGAGCTTGATCCCGCACTCGTAGCCGGCGGGCACCTCGCGAACGTCCTCCTTAAAGCGCTTTAAGGACTCGATCTTGCCCCGCCAGACCTCCTCGCCCCCCCGGAGCACCCGAACCTCGGCGTTCCGGGTGATCTTGCCGTCGGTGACGTAGCACCCGGCGACCCGGGCGCCCTTCGGGAGCTTGAAGATCGCCCGCACCTCGGCGTGGCCGAGCACCTCCTCCCGGATCTCGGGCTCGAGCTGCATCTGGACGAGCTTTCTCACCTCGTCGATCAGGTCGTAGATCACCCGGAAGGTCTTCAAGACCACACCCTTTTGCTCCGCCTTCTTCTTCAAGGAGCCCGGCGGGTTCACGTTGAAGGCGAAGATCGCCGCGTTCTCGGTGGTGGAGGCGAGCAGGATGTCGCCCTCGGTGGGCACGCCGAGGTCGGCGTGGAGGATGTGGATCTTGACCTCGTCGGTCTGCTCCCGGGCGAGGATGCCCTTGATCGCCTCCAAGGAGCCCTGGGTGTCGGCCCGGAGGATGAGATTCACCTCCTTCTTCCCCGACTCCTGCATCTGGCGGAGGAGATCGGCGAGGTTTTTCGCCCGCGCCGCCTGGCGCTCCTTGAGCTCGCGCTCGCGCTTTTCCTCCTTGCGCTCCTCGGCGATCTCCTTGGCGGCCGCCTCGTCCGGCACCCACTCCACCTCCGTGCCCGCGGGCGGGACCTCGCGAAAACCCAGCACCTGCACCGGCTTTCCGGGGCCCGCCTCCTTGACCTGGCGGCCGCTGGAGTCGGTCATCGCCCGGATCTTGCCCCAGACATCGTCGGCGAGAAGGTAGTCGCCGACCCGGAAGGTGCCCTGCTGCACCAGAAGGGTGGCGAGCGGCCCGGCCTTCTTGTCCATCTTGGACTCGAGGATCACCCCCCGGGGCTCGGCCGCCGGGTCGGCGCGGAGGTCCTCCATCTCCGCCACCAGGAGGATCATCTCAAGGAGCTCGTCCACCCCCTGGCCGGTCTTGGCGCTGATCGGGACCACGATCGCGTCGCCGCCGTAGGCCTCGGGAACGAAGCCCTCTTGCATCAGCTGCTGCATCACCCGGTCGGGATTGGCGGTGGGCAGGTCGATCTTGTTGATGGCGAAGATGATCGGCACGCCGGCGGCCTTGGCGTGGGCGATCGCCTCCTTGGTCTGGGGCATGATGCCGTCGTCGGCGGCGATCACGATCACCGCGATGTCGGCGACCTTGGCCCCGCGCTCGCGGATGGTGGTGAAGGCCTCGTGCCCCGGGGTGTCGATGAAGACCACCGTGCCTTCGGGGGTCTCCACCTCGAAGGCGCCGATGTGCTGGGTGATCCCCCCGGCCTCCCGCTCGGCCACCCTGGTCTTCCGGAGGTAGTCGAGGAGGGTGGTCTTTCCATGGTCGACGTGACCCATGACCACCACCACCGGCGGGCGCTTGGGCAGGGCCTTGCGTCTTTCCTCCTCGGCCCGCTTCCGGGCCTCCTCCCGCTGCTCGTAGACCAGCTCGCGCACCGCCTCGGCGGTCTCCTCGTCGAGGGTGGAGGCGTGGGACTTGTACGCCACCCCCATCTCGTCGAGGACCTCGAGGAGCTCCTTGGAGTCCATCCCGAGCTCGCGGGCGAGCTGGTAGATCCTAACCTTGGCCATCTTCTCCTCCCAAACGCGCTTTTAGCATCCGGGCAAGCTCGCCGGCACGGGCGCCGGCGAAGCGCCGGAGCTTTTTCTCCTCCCAGCACGCGGGGTTATCGGGGCAGACGTAGGCCCCGCGGCCGGGAAGCTTTCCCCTCTCATCGAGGATAAACCCTTCGGGGGTGCGCACGATCCGGAGGAGTTCGTGCTTCGGCCGACGACGCCGGCAGACCACGCACATCCGGATGGGAACGTGCTTCCCCCGGGCCAAGGTCTACCCCTCGCTTTCCTCTTTTTCGGAAGCGTCCACGAAGAGGCTCTCGAACTTGGCCTTGGCCTCCTCGCTGACCTTGATCCCCTCCTCGGCGCTGGCCGCCCGGGCGAGGGCCTCGTCCAGGTCCCCGATCTCCTCGGACTCGACGAAGTCGATCTCGTAGCCGGTGAGCTTGGAAGCAAGCCGCACGTTCTGCCCCCCGCGGCCGATCGCCACCGAGTGCTGATCCTTGCTGACCCAGACCTTGGCCCGTTTTTCGTCGGGGTCGAGCTCGATGCGGCCCACCTCGGCGGGGGAAAGCGCGTTCTTGATGAACTCCCGGGGATCGGGGCTCCAGGGAACGACGTCGATCTTCTCCCGGTTGAGCTCGGCGGAGACCGCCTGGATCCGCTGCCCTTTATGGCCGATGCAGGCGCCGATCGGGTCGACGTTGGGGTTGTGGCTCATGACCGCCACCTTGCTGCGGCTCCCAGGCTCGCGGGCCACCGCCTTGATCTCGACGGTGCCCTCGGCGATCTCGGGAACCTCCTGGCGCATGAGGTACTTGAGCAGCTCGGGGTGGGCCCGGGAGACGATCAGGGAGGGGCCGCGGGCGCTCTTTTTAACCTCTTTCAGGTAGACCTTGACCCGCTGGCCGGGGTGGTAGCGCTCGGTGGGGATCTGCTCCCGCGGCGGCATCAGCGCCTCGGCGCCGCCCAGGTCCACGTAGACGTTGCGGCGGTTGTCCACCCGGGCGACCTGGCCGGTGAGGACCTCGCCCTCCTTGTCCTTGAACTGCTCGTAGATGCGGTTGCGCTCGGCCTCCTTGAGGCGCTGGGTGAGCACGTTCTTGGCGGTCTGCACCGCGATGCGGGAGAACTCCTCGGGCTCGACCGGAAACTCCATCTCCTCGTCGAGCTGGACCTCGGGGTCGTACTTCCGGGCCTCCTCGAGGCTGATCTCCCGCTCGGGGTTCTCGACCTGCTCGACCACCTTCTTGATCTCGAGCACCTCGATTACCCCGCTCCGGGGATCGAGGTTCACCTCCACGAGCGGCCCTTTCCCCTCCTCGATATCCTTCTGGCGGTAGCCCTTTTGCCGCAGGTAGGCCTTCGCGAGCGCCTCCTCAAAGGCGGCGATCAGCTCGTCCACGCTGACCCCGCGCTCGAGCGCCACGGTTTCCAGTGCGTCCACGAACTCCTTGTTCATCCTCTCACCCTCGTCCTTACCTGGGTTTCTCCGGCCACTCGGCGAGGTGGGCCTCGAAGCTGCCGAGCTCGAGCTCCTCCGCCTCCCCCGAGGGCAGGCGGAAGGTCACCGTGCGCTCGCCCACCGACTCGATCCGCCCGGTGAACCGCCGCTCCCCGGTGCGCACCTTGGCTTTCAGCCCCTGAAAGCGCTCGAAGTGGCGGCGGGTGATGAGCGGCCGGTCAGGGCCCGGGGACTCGACCTCGAGCCGGTAGGCGCCGGGGATCGGGTCGGCGCGGTCGAGCTCGAGGGAAAGCACCCGGCTCGCCCGCTCGAGCTCCCCGAGGGTGATCGGGGTCTCGTCGGCGTTCTCGAGCCGGACCCGGAGCACCCGGTTCTTCCCGGTCCCCTGAAGCCGGACCTCGAGGACCTCAAAGCCTAGCGGCCCTAGCACCTCCTCCACCAGCTGCCGGAGTTCCTCGTCCTTGGTCATCGCCCTTCACCTAAAAGGGGGTGGGTAAGCACCCACCCCCTTACGGGAGCTAGCGATACCTAGTATACGCCTTTGCCGAATCCCGGACAACCCAAGCCTTAAACGCCTCGATGCAGAAAAATGCATCTTCCCTGACGTTTTTCGCTTGACACCGGTGCGATCCGAAGGGTATCGTACCTCTTGGAACGAACGCTTTTCGGGAGGTGAAGCATATGAAGAAAGGCAAGCTGTTCCTTGCGGCGGTCTTAGCCCTTGCCCTGAGCGGCACCGGTCTGGCCGCCAAGGTCTTCCTGACCATCGGCTCCGGTTCGGTGACCGGTGTCTACTACCCGGTCTCGAGCGGCATCGCCAAGATGATCAACACCTACCTGGCGAAGGAGGGCATCCGCGCCAACGCCCGCTCGACCGGGGGCTCGAAGTACAACGTCAAGGCCATCGATCAGGGCCAGCTCCAGGCCGCTCTGGCCCAGAACGACGTGATCTACTTCGCCTACAACGGCCTCACCGAGACCTTCAAGAACAAGCCCATCAAGTCCATCCGCGGCATCGCCGCCCTCTACCCCGAGTTCATGCACATCCTCGCCCGCCCCGGCTCGGGCATCAAGACCATCTACGACATGAAGGGCAAGAAGGTCTACGTCGGCGACATCGGCTCCGGCGTGGAGGCCACCACCAAGCAGATCTTCGCCGCGGCGGGCATGAGCTTCGACGACCTGGCCCAGGCGGTGCACGGTAAGGTCGGCCAGGCGGTCGAGCTCCTGCAGGACGGCAAGATCGACGCCCTCTTCTACACCGTGGGCGCGGGCTCGGCGGCGATGCAAAACGCCACCACCATCGCCAAGGCCTACTTCGTGCCGCTTCCCCTCGACATCATCCAGAAGCTGATCAGCAAGTTCCCCTACTACACCCAGGTCATCATTCCGCCGAACACCTACGAGGGCCAGACCGTTTCCGTGCCCACCATCGGCGTGAAGGCCACCTTCATCATCCACAAGGACATCCCCGCCGACGTGGTCTACAAGATCGCCAAGCTCCTCTTCGTGGATAAGGTGGACGAGTTCAAGAAGATCCACCCCGCGCTCGGCACCTTCTTCGACGTCAAGAAGGCCCTCGACGGCATGACCATCCCCATCCACGAGGGCGCGGCCAAGCTCTACGAGGAGCTCGGCATCGAGATCCCCGAGATCGCCAAGCCGGTCAAGTAACGCTCCGCGCGTATCCATGAAGGCGAAGAACCCGGCCCCCTCGGCCGGGTTCTTCTTTTAAACTTGCAACGAAGGGAGGAAGCCGTGGCCGAAAAGCCCCAGAAAGACGACACCCGTGTACCCGAGATCGACGCCGAGCAGCTGATGATCGAGACCGAGTACGGGGGGCGCAACCCGGCCAACTGGCAAAAGCTCCTCATCTTCCTGATCGCCGTCTCCTGGTCGGCCTTCCAGCTCTTTGCCAGCTGGCTGGGAAAGATCGACCCCCTGGTCCTCCGGGCGGTGCACCTCGCCTTCGCCTTCGCGATCAGCTTCCTTGCCTACCCTTCGAAAAATGCCCGGCGGGATATCTGGCTCTTTTTGATTGGCTTGGGATACGCCCTTTATTACCTGAGCCCGCGGGTCTTCAACCTGGGGACCTTCACCGTCGGGGCCTATGAAGTTAGCTGGAACCTGATCGTCATCATGGCGGCGATGGGGGTCGTCGGGCTTTGGATCACCCGGAAGACGCCGCCCAAGGGCCCGGTGGAGAAAATCCCCTGGTACGACTGGGCGATTCTGGCCGCGGGGCTTGCGGGAACGCTCGCAATCCCGATCTTCCTGGAACAGATCATCGTCATCCAGGGCGGCGTGCCCACCCTGCGCGACATCGTGCTCGGAACCCTGACCCTCTTCGTGCTCACCATCGCCGGCCTCCGGGTAGTGGGGCCCGCGCTGATGATCATCGCCTGGTTGATGATCATCTACGCCATGACCGGCCCCGCCGGCGTCTTCAAGTTCGAGCTCCCCGACGTCCTCTACCTCCATAACGGCGCCACCTGGGACAACATCACCCAGCAGCTCTACCTCACCGACCAAGGCTTTTGGGGTGTGCCCCTCGGCGTTTCCGCCACCTTCGTCTACCTCTTCGTGCTTTTTGGCACCCTGCTCGATAAGGCCGGCGCCGGCAAGTATCTGGTGGACCTTGCCTACGCCGGGCTCGGGCACTTCCGCGGCGGACCGGCCAAGGCGGCGGTGATCGCCAGCATGCTCACCGGCATCATCTCCGGCTCCTCGATCGCCAACGTGGTGACCACCGGCACCTTCACCATCCCGCTGATGAAGCGGGTGGGCTACCCGCCGGAGAAGGCCGGCGCCACCGAGGTCGCCTCCTCGGTGAACGGCCAGCTGATGCCGCCGGTGATGGGCGCCGCCGCCTTCATCATGGCCGACTTTCTCCAAATCCCCTACTCGCGGCTCATCGTCTACGCCTTCGTGCCCGCGATCCTCACCTACTTCGGCCTCTTTTTGGTGGTGCACCTCGAGGCGTTGAAGCTCGGGCTCAAGGGGCTTCCCCGGAGCGAGCTTCCGAACTTCCGGGAGGTGCTCCTCTCCGGTCTCCACTACCTGATGCCCATCATCTGGCTGCTCTACGAGCTCGTGGGGCTCGAGCACACCCCGTCCCGCTCGGCGCTCAACGCGATGTTCCTCTTGATGACGTTGATGTTTTTCCAGTTCGCGCTCCGGGACAAGATCCGGCTCCTCGTCGCCTCGATCCTGACCTTCTTCGTGGCGGTGCTGCTCTACCTCTTCGGGGTGCCGGGGCTTCAGGGGAAGGAGCTCGAGCTCAGTAAGGGTGTCTTCATCGACTTCACCCACCTCGACGTGATGTACTCCTCGCTCCTCGTGCTCCTCGTGGGCATCGTAATGGTCGCCCTCTTCGGCCGGTCCCTCGGGACCAACCTCAAGGACACCCTGCGCGACTTCGTGGTGGACGTGCTCGCCGCCTTCGAGGCCGCCGGCCGCAACATGAGCACGATCGCGGTGGCCACCGCCGCCGCCGGCATCATCGTCGGCATGGTGGCGATCACCAACGTCGGCTACGGCCTCACCCAGATCGTCGAGGCACTCTCCGGCGGCAACCTGCTGGTGGCCCTTTTCATCAGTATGCTAGCTTCCTTGCTTCTCGGCCTCGGGCTCCCCACCACCGCGAACTACATCGTCATGGCCTCGCTGGTGGCCCCGGTGCTCATGCACATGGCCGAGATCCACAACCTCGACGTGCCCCTGGTCGCCATCCACCTCTTCGTCTTCTACTTCGGCATCCTGGCCGACGACACCCCGCCGGTGGGCCTCGCCGCCTACGCCGCCGCCGCCATCGCCCGCAGCGACCCGGTGAAGACCGGCTTCCAGGGCTTCGCCTACGACATGCGAACGGCGCTTTTGCCCTACGTCTTCATCTTCTACCCGCAGCTCCTGCTGCTCGAGCTCAGGAGCCCGCTCGAAGGAGTCTGGGTGGTGCTCACCGGGTTTATCGGCATGACCGCCTTCGTAATCGGCAACCAGGGCTACTTCCTCACCCGCATGCGGGGCGTCTTAGGCTGGGCCGCCCGCATCGCGCTCATGGTGGCGGGCTATCTGCTGCTCACCTCCCGGCTTAGCTACGACCTCCTGGGCCTTGGCATCTTCGCCCTGGTCTTCCTCTGGCAGCTCTGGGAGCGCAAACGCCAGGAACCGGCGCTCGCCACCGCTTAAGCCTTCGCCTCCCAAGGGGGGCCGGGCACCCCGGCCCCCCGCCCTTTTAGGCGGGCACCGGCGCCGGACGCCCCACCGGCACCGCCTCCTCGGCGGGCGCGAAGGCCACCTTGACCGCCTGCCGCCACACCGCCGTTCGGATCGCCAAGGGCCAAGCGGAAAGGGGGTAAACCCCGCCGACCAGGCGCTCAAGCCC
>CAYYAB010000041.1:0-12799 GCA_964469895.1 uncultured bacterium
CGGGGGTCGGCCATCTCAGTCGCCTAGGATCTCCGACTCCTTCTTCTCTAGCATCGCGTTGACCTTCTCCACGTAGGTGTCGGTGAGCTTTTGGATCTCTCCCTCGACCCGGCGCTCCTCGTCTTCGGACATATGGGCTTCCTTGGCGTACTTGCGTAGTTTCTCGAGGGCGTGGCGGCGAACGTTCCGGATCGCGATCCGGGCCTCCTCGGCCATCTGGTGGGCGGTCTTCACCAAAGCTTTACGGCGCTCCTCGGTGAGGGGCGGGATGTTGATGTAGAGGGCGTCGCCCTTATTGTTCGGATTCAGACCCAGGTCGGCTTCACGGATCGCCTTCTCGATCATCGGCAGGGCGTTTTGGTCCCAGGCCTGGACCACCAGCGTGCGGGCGTCGGGGGCGGTGATCGAGGCGAGCTGATTGAGGGGCATCTCGCTGCCGTAGTAGTCGATCTTCAAGTGGGCGATCAGCTCGGGGTTCGCGCGTCCCGTGCGAAGGCCGGCCAGGTGTTCGTGGAAGATGGTCACCGCCTTCTCCATGTGGTCCTGGGCCTCTTTGACGATCTCCTTTACCACCTTGGAGACCCCCTTTCAGCTATGGATTAGTGTACCAACGCGTTCCCCGCGCAAAACCTGCACCAATGCTCCGGGCTTAAAGATATCGAAGACGACGATGGGGAGGCTCGCCTCCATGCAGAGGGTGACCGCGGTGGGGTCCATGACCTCGAGCCCTTTTGAAAGAACTTCCATATAGGTGAGCCGGTCGAACCGGTGCGCCTCGGGGTGCTTGCGCGGGTCTTTGTCGTAGACCCCATCCACCTTGTTCTTGGCCATGAGCACGACGTCGGCACCGATCTCGAGCGCCCGGAGGGCAGCGGCGGTGTCGGTAGAGAAGAAGGGGTTTCCCGTACCTCCGCCAAAGATCACCACCCGGCCCTTCTCCAGGTGCCTAAGCGCCCGGCGGCGGATGTAGGGCTCGGCTACCTCGGTGATGGTGAGCGCGGTCTGGACCCGGGTCTCGAGCCCCTCGGCCTCGAGGGCGTCCTGGAGTGCGAGGGCGTTCATGATCGTGCCCAGCATGCCGATGTAGTCGGCAGTGGCCCGGTCCATGCCCACGCCCTGCCGGGCTCCGCGCCAGAGGTTTCCCGCCCCCACCACCACCGCGAGCTCGGTGCCGGTCGCGCTTTTGGCGGCGGCGATCTCCCGGGCGAGCTTGCGGCTCGCGTCGGGGGCGATGCCAAAACCGTTCCCGGCGAGAAACTCGCCGGAGAGCTTAAGGAGCACCCTTTTGTAGGCCACGTCCCCACCCCTAAGACCTAAAAGAGGAAAGGGGCCTCTTGGCCCCTTTCCTTACTCGCCGCCCAGCTCGAAGCGGCAAAACCTTCGGACCACGATGTTCTCGCCGATCTTGGCGATCGCTTGCTGGATCAGTTCGCCCACCGTGATCTTGTCGTCCTTGACGAAGGGCTGCTCCAGCAGCACGACCTCCTGGATGTACTTTTTGAGCCGGCCTTCGGCGATCTTCTCGGCGATCGGCTCGGGCTTGCCCTCGGCGATGGCCGCCTTCTTGTAGATCTCGCGCTCGTGCTCGAGCTCCTCTTCGGGGATCTCCTCCTTGGAGACGTACTTCGGCGCCGCCATCGCGATGTGCATCGCGATATCCTTGGCAAGCTTTTGGAACTCCTCGTTCCTGGCGACGAAATCGGTCTCGCAGTTGATCTCAAGCAGCACGCCAAGGCGCTGGTTGTGGTGGATGTAAGAGGTGATCAGGCCTTCGCGGGCCTCGCGCCCGGCCTTCTTGGCGGCCTTCATCGCCCCCCGCTCACGCAGGAGCTGGATCGCCTTTTCCTCGTCCCAGCCCGCGTCCTCGAGGGCCTTCTTTACGTCCATCATGCCGGCGCCGGTGGCGGCGCGGAGCTTTTTAATGAGTTCGATCTGGCTCATGCTTCCTCCTCCTCGGGGGCCGCTTCGCCCTCGGTTTCGGCCTTGGTCTCGACCTCGCCACCGCCCTTGGCCTCGACGATGGCGTCGGTGAAGCGGCCGGTGACCAGCTGGATCGAGCGGATGGCGTCGTCGTTGCCGGGGATGATGTAGTCGATCATGTCGGGGTCGGCGTCGGTGTCGGCGTAGGCGATCACCGGGATGCCGAGCTTGTTGGCCTCCTTGACCGCGATCTCCTCCTTCACCGGATCCACGACGTAGAGCGCGTCGGGCAGGCGTTTCAGCTTACGGAACCCGCCGAGGTACTTCTCGAGCCGCTCGAGCTCCCGCTTGAGCCGGACCTGCTCCTTTTTCGGCCGGTCGTGGATCTCCTCGGAGGCGAAGAGGGCCTCGAGCTCCTCAAGCCGCTTCACCCGGGAGGCGATGGTCTTGAAGTTGGTGAGCATCCCGCCCAGCCAGCGCTGGTTGACGTAGGGCATCCCCGCGCGGTCGGCCTCGATCTGGATGATCTCCTGGGCCTGCTTCTTGGTGCCGACGTAGAGGATCACCCCGCCCCGGGCGGCGAGGTCGGCGGCGAACTCGCAGGCCGCCTGCATCAAAGGCAGCGTCTTCTGCAGGTCGATGATGAAGATGCCGCCGCGCTCGGCGTAGATGTAGCGCTTCATCTTGGGGTTCCACCGCTTGGTCTCGTGACCAAAGTGGACCCCGGCCTCTAAAAGTTCCTTGATCGTGATGTTGCAAGCCATCTTCTCCCTCTTCCGGGGGGCGTTGAGGTAGGCGTTCGCCTGGGCGCTTTGGGCCGCTTCCGGGGGACACCCCCCTGCCCCCGGGGCCTACTCGCGCACCGAGGGGCGATTATAGCACCCAGGGCCCCTAGCGCCTACGCCCTTTGACCCGTAAAATGCCCCCGGGGCGCGGGGCCGTAGCTCAGAGGGAGAGCACCCGCCTTGCAAGCGGGAGGTCGGGGGTTCGAATCCCCCCGGCTCCACCAAAAAGGGCCTCCGGGCCCTTTTTTTGCTACCAGGGGAGGTTGTTGTTCTCGTAATAGAGGTAGCCCCCGCACTCCCCCTCGCCGAAGGTGAGGCGCACCGCGGCCCGCTTTAAGGGCCCCTGGTGGGTCAGGTTGATCCAGAGGGTGCGGCTTTGTTCGTCCCAGTGGGTCTGCCAGCTGGGTTTGGGCTTCTCCGTGCACGTGCCGTCGAGGCAGACCTCGATGAGTGCGATCTGGGTTTTGGGAAAGGGCCGGGGCGCTTCGAGCACTTCCCGGGTCATTCGCCCCCTTCGAAACACATACCGCACGCGAAGCCGCCACTCCGGGCGGCGGTAGGGGAGGGCGAGGCGGAGCAGGGTCCCCTTGCGGAAGGCTTTGAGGGCTAGGGGCTTTTCGCTAAGAAGGTAGACCCCGTCGGGGCAGTAAAGCACCCCACCGGCCTCGTCGCCGGGGGGCAGGGAAAAACCCAGAAAAAGGGCCAGCACGATTGCGGCCATGCCCCGAGGATAAGGGATTGCGCCTCCCGCCAGGCTCGGGTAGGCTCGGGGCATGCGAGCCCGTCCCCGGGTGCGGACCCCGAGGAGCTACAAGTGGGCCTTCCACCACGGCTAGGCCCAAAGGGCTTTGATCCCCCCGATCCCCGAAAAACCCTAAGAAAGGAGGAAGCTTGTGGAAGGTTTTCGGTTTTTGGATTTTCCCGTACCCGACGAGCGGGGGCGCTTTGGCCCCTATGGCGGGCGCTACGTGCCGGAGACTTTGATTCCGGCACTCGAGGAGCTCGAGGCAGCCTTCGAAGAGGCCCGACGCGACCCCGAGTTCCTCGCGGTCTACCGCCAGTACCTGAAGGACTACGCCGGCAGGCCCACGCCTCTTTACTTCGCCGAGCGGCTCACCTGGGAGCTCGGCGGGGCCAAGGTTTATCTGAAGCGCGAGGATCTCGCCCACACCGGCGCCCACAAGATCAACAACACCCTGGGCCAGGCCCTCTTGGCGAGGCGCATGGGGAAAAAACGGGTGATCGCCGAGACCGGTGCCGGCCAGCACGGGGTGAGCGTGGCCACGGTGGCGGCGATGTTCGGGCTCGAGGCGGTGATCTACATGGGGGAGGAGGATGTACGCCGCCAGGCCCTGAACGTCTTTCGCATGGAGCTTTTGGGCGCCAAGGTGGTACCCGTCGCTTCCGGAACGAAAACCCTAAAGGACGCGACCAACGAAGCGATCCGCGATTGGGTCACGAACGTGCGGACGACCTTCTACATCCTCGGCTCGGTGGTCGGGCCGCATCCTTATCCCCGGATGGTCCGCGACTTTCAGAGCGTGATCGGGCAGGAGATCCGGGCTTCCCTTCTAAAAAAAGAGGGCCGCGCGGTGCCGGATGCGATCATCGCCTGCGTCGGAGGAGGCTCGAACGCGATCGGCGCCTTCGCTCCCTTCGCTTACGAGGAACCAAGGCCCCGTTTGATCGGGGTCGAGGCGGCGGGGGAGGGGCTCGATACCGGCCACCACGCCGCCAGCATCGCGGCCGGAAAGCGGGGCGTGCTCCACGGCAGCTACATGTACCTGCTTCAGGACGAGGACGGCCAGATCGCCCCCGCCCACTCGGTCTCGGCCGGGCTCGACTACCCGGGGGTGGGCCCCGAACACAGCTACCTCGCCGATATCGGGGCGGTGGAATACGCTGCGGTGACCGATGAGGAGGCGCTAGAGGGCTTTAAGCTCCTTGCCCGGACCGAGGGGATCATCCCTGCCTTGGAGTCGGCCCACGCGGTGGCCTACGCCGCCAAAGTGGTGCCCGAGATGGACCGGGACGAGATCGTGGTCATCAACATCTCGGGCCGCGGCGACAAGGACGTCGCCGAGGTCAAGCGCATTCTGGGGGAAGGACGATGAACGCGGTTAAGGAGGCTTTCCAAAAAGCCCGGGCCGAGGGCCGACGAGCGGTGATCCCCTACCTCACCGCGGGCTATCCGAGCCCCGAGAAGTTCCTAGACTACGCCCGGGCGCTCGCCGAGGAGGCGGACCTCTTCGAGGTCGGGCTTCCCTTCTCCGATCCCCTGGGCGACGGGCCGGTGATCCAGCGGGCGAGCGAGGCGGCCCTTCGGCAGGGGGTGCGTACGGGGAAGGTGCTGGAGCTCGTGGCGAAGCTCGCCGAGAGGACCGACGTGCCGCTACTTCTCATGACCTACCTCAATCCCGTCCTCGCCTACGGGAAGGAGCGCTTTTTCAAAGACTTTGCCGCCGCCGGGATAAAGGGCGTGATCCTCCCCGACCTTCCCCCGGACGAGGACCCTGAGGTGGCCGAGGCCGCTTGGGAGGCGGGACTCGCCACCATCTTCCTCCTCGCTCCCACCTCCACCGATCGCCGCATCGAGGTGGTCACCGGCTACACCACCGGGTTCGTTTACGCGGTGAGCGTCACCGGGGTGACCGGTGCCCGCGACCGCCTGCCCGAGGAGATCGGCGCGCTGGTTCGCCGGGTGAAGGCGAAAACCGAGCTCCCGGTGGCGATCGGCTTCGGGATCTCCGGCGAGGAAACCGCTCGCCAGGCGGCGGCCGCCGGGGCCGACGGGGTGGTGGTGGGTTCTGCCCTGATCCGGGCGATCGAGGCGGGGGAGGACCCCCGCCGGGTGCTCCAAGCGGTTCGGAAAGGGGCTACGCTCTAGGTATGGAGCTTTTAAAAGTCGGCCGCTTCGAGGTCTACCTGATCGAGGACGGGCGGTTTTGGCTCGATGGTGGGGCGATGTTTGGCATCGTCCCCAAGGCCCTTTGGTCGAAGAAAACCGAGTCCGACGAGCAAAACCGCATCCCCCTCGTGATCCGCCCGATGCTGGTGCGGGCGGGGGAGCATTGGGTCCTGGTCGAGACCGGCGTGGACACGAAGCCCGGGGAAAAGCACCGGAAGATCTACCGCATCGAGGAGGCGGGCAAACTGCTTTCCGCTCTGAAGCAGCTCGGGCTGGGGCCCGAGGACATCGACCTCGTGATCAACACCCACCTTCACTTCGACCACGCCGGGCTGAACGTGGTGCAGACCGAGGAGGGCCTGGTTCCCCTTTTCAAAAACGCCCGCTACCTGGTCCAGCGCGAGGAGTTTTATGAGGCCACCCATCCCCACGAGCGAAACCGTGGGAGCTACCTGCCGGAGAACGTCGAGCCGGTGGCCGAGGCGGGGCTCTTTGAGTTCGTCGAGGGCGAGGTCGAGGTTTTGCCCGGGCTTCGGCTGGTTCCCCTCCCCGGCCATACGCTCGGGCAGCAGGGGGTGGAGCTCGAGTCGGAAGGGGAAAGGCTTGTCTACACCGCCGACCTACTCCCTACCTTTGCCCACCTTCCGCTTCCCTACATCATGGCCTACGACCTCTACCCGGTGACCACGCTCGAGACCCGCAAGAAGCACTACCCCCGCTGGGCGGGGGAGGGCTACCTCGTGGTCACCCCCCACGATCCAAGGATCCCTTTTGCCCGGATTCGCGAGGGGGATCGGGGGTGGGAGGTACTTTCTTAGTCTCCGCCTGGAATCCAGCTACGGAAGGTGGCGAGGTTCCTCGCGTCCTCGGCCTTGGGGGTCTCCATGATGAAGGGGAGGCTCTGGACACGGGGGTCTTGGAGAAGTTCCCTGAGGGCTTGGCCCATCGTTCCTTCCCCGAGGGAGGCGTGGACGTCGCGCCGGCTGCCCCGCTCGTACCTGGCGTCGTTGAAATGGACGAGGGCGAGGCGGGGGAGGAGGCCGAGCCGTTCGAGCGCGTCTAAAAACGCCACCGGGTGGTAGCCCATCGCCCAGGCGTGGGCGGTGTCGAGGGCAAGGCCGAAGGGGGTGTCACGGACGAGCTCCGCGAGCTCCTCGGGGGTCGCGCCCCGCTTCTTTCCTCCGCCCACGGTGTTCTCCACGAGGAGCCGGGCCGGGCTCGGGGCGAGTTTCGCCGCGGCAAAAAGCCCTTCTCGAATCCGGGCGAGCTCCCCCGAGCCCGGGTGCACCACCACCCCCTCGGCCCCGAGAAGCCGGGCTTTCTCCAGGTCGTCGGCGAGCGAATGCACGCTCTTTTCGAAGAGCTCGCCTTCGGCTCCCAGGTTCACGAGATAGCTCGCGTGAATGACGAGGCTCTGGATTCCGAGCAGCTCCCGCGTTGCCTGGAAACGCTCGGCGAGGGCCTTGGGAAGTGCCTTTTTCCGCCAAGCGCGGGGGCTCTTGGCGAAGATCTGGACCGCGTTCACCCCAAGTTTCTCGGCCTCCCGGAGCGCGGTAAGGTAGCTTTCCTTGCCCCCGATCGAGAAGTGGAATCCGTGGATCATGGCAGCAGATAGAGCGCTACCGGGGCGGTTCCGCTTCGGTCCATCCCGATCGCCCGGGCGGCGGCGTAGGAGAGGTCGATGATCCTTCTCTTTTTGAAGGGGCCGCGGTCGTTGATCCGCACCACCACGGTCTCCCCGGTGTCCTCCCGGCGAACGAGCACCCGGGTGCCGAAGGGGAGGTGGGGGTGGGCGGCGGTGAGCGCCTCCTGGTCGAAGCGTTCGCCGCTTGCGGTGCGGCGCCCGTGGAAGCCGGGGCCGTACCAGCTCGCCGTACCCCGCTCGTAAAAGCGCGCTGCTTTGGGCCAGGGGAGGATAAGCCTCTGCCCGGGGTGGATCCGGGTGCTGGTAAGACCGTTTGCGCGCATGAGCGCCTCCACGGAGGTCCCGAAGTAAAGCGCCACCCGGTAGAGGGTTTCCCCCGGCCGGACCACGTGCAAAAGAACTTTGGGGGATGGGGGCGCTACCTTTGGCAGGGGCTCGGTTTTCGGGACCGGGGCGCAGGCACCAATAAGAAAGAGCAAGAGCAGGGTCCCTTGAAGCCTCATAGGTCGTTCGAGAGTATCAAAAACCCGTTTTCGGTGATGAGGACGAGCTCTTCCACCCGTGCCCCTCCGAGCCCCGGGATGTAGACCCCGGGTTCGATCGTGACCACCATGCCGGGTTCGAACCTTCCCCCGCTCTCGTGGCTGATGCGGGGGGCTTCGTGGACCTCGAGCCCCACCCCGTGGCCGAGGGCGTGGGGGTAGTAGCGGAGGAGGCCCTCGGCCTCGAGCACGGCTCGGGCGGCGCGGTCGGGCTCGGCGAGGGGACGGCCCGGGCCGATGTGCTCGAGCGCCGCCGAAAGCGCATCCTGGACCGCCCGGAGGAGGCGGGAAAGCTCGGGGGCGATCCGGCCGAGGGGCAGGGTACGGGTCACGTCGGAGTGGTACCCCTGGTGGCGAGCACCGAAGTCGAGGGTCACGAGCTCGCCTTCCCGAAGGGGTCTTTCGCTCGCTCCGGCGTGGGGAAAGGCGCCGTTTTCGCCGGAGGCGACGATGGTGGGGAATGCCCGCCCCTCGGCCCCCCGCCGCCGCATGGCGCACTCCAGGGCCGCCGCCACCTCCCGTTCCCGGACCCCGGGGCGGACCTCGGTCAGCGCTTCCCGGTAGGCCTCCCGGGCGATCCTCATGGCTACGCGGATCTTTTCCACTTCATCGGGGCGTTTTTTGACCCGGAGCGCTTCCACCCGTCCCTCGGTGGGCACGAGCTCGGCTCCTTTCAAAGACTCGCTCAGTCTTTGGAAATCCCCGTAGGAGAGATGTGTGCTTTCGAAGCCCACCCGCCCGCGGGCGCGTTCGGCGAGGAGCCGGGGCCAGTCTTTGGGCCGCCCGAGCAGGTAGGGGAGGCCGAAGTCCTTGAGATCGTTCTCGTAAAGGGGGCTTGCGAGGAGCCGGGGCCCCGTGCCGTCGATCCAGAGCCAGGCGTCCTCCGCATGGGGAAAGCCGGTCAGGTAGCGGACGTTGGCGGGCTGGGTGATGAGGAGGGCGTCGAGGTTCGCAAGCAATGCTGTGAAATCGTTCACGAACTGGAGCTCCTTCCCCATTTCACAAACCTGCCGCCAAACGGGAAAGCGCCACAAAAGAGGCCACCTCAAGGCTTGCACCGCCCACGAGCCCGCCGTCTACGTTGGGGCCGGCGAGGATCTGAGCGAAGTTCTCAGGCTTGATCGAGCCCCCGTAAAGCACCCGAACGGCCCCGGAAAAATCTTCGCCGTACCGGGTAGCAAGGGCAGAGCGGATGGCTTCGGCCATGACCTCGGCGTCCCCGGGAGTGGCGGTCTTTCCCGTGCCGATCGCCCAGACCGGTTCGTAGGCGATGACGAGCCGTTCCGGTTCCCCGGGCTCGACGCCGGCCAAGGAGTCGAGGAGCTGGTTCACTACGAAGGGGATCGCCTCGCCCCGCTCACGTACCTCGAGTTCCTCGCCCACGCAAAGAATGGGGACAAGGCCCGCCTCGAGTGCCCGCTTCGCTTTCTCGGCGACGATCGCGGAATCCTCTCGCCAGTACTTCCGGCGTTCGGAGTGGCCGACGATCGCGTACTTTGCGCCTAGATCCGCTACTTGCAAGGCGGAAACTTCGCCGGTAAAGGCCCCCCAGGTATGCGCGCTCACGTCCTGGGCGCCGAAGAACACCCCGCTCCCGGCGAGCTCCTCGGCCGCGAGCGGAAGCAGGGGAAAGGAGGGCAGGATCGCGATCTCCGCCTCCGGGGGAACGGGGCCGAGCTCGTCTAAAAACTCGTTGAGCCAGATCCGGGCCTCGCTCGGGGTCTTGTGCATCTTCCAGTTGCCGGCGACGAGCGGTTTTCTCACGGCAGACCTCCCAGCACCTCAATGCCCGGCAAGGTGCCCTTTTCCAAAAACGCAAGGCTCGCGCCTCCGCCGGTGGAGACGTGACTGAAGGCATCCGCGAGGCCGAGCTTGTTCACCGCCGCCACCGAGTCGCCGCCACCGACCACGGTGTAGGCTCCCGCAAGCTCGGCGATCGCCCGCGCCACCGCGAGCGTCCCCTCGTCAAAGGGTGGGACCTCGAAGACCCCCATCGGCCCGTTCCAGAACACGGTCTTCGCGCCCTGGAGGGCCTCTTTGAAACGCTCCCTCGTCTTAGGCCCGATGTCGAGGCCCATGAGCCCCTTCGGGATCCGATCCGCGGGCACCACCTCGCGAGGGGCTTCGGGGCGGATCTCGGGGGCGGCGACGACGTCCTCGGGTAATAGGAGCGGCTTTCCGAGCGCCTCGGCCTCGGCGAGGAGCGTCTGGGCAAGGTCAAGCTTGTCCGCTTCCACCAGGGAGCCCCCGACCTCGCCGCCCTTCGCCCGGATGAAGGTAAACGCCATGGCCCCGCCGATGAGTAGCTTATCGGCCCGCTTGAGGAGACTTCGAATCACCCCGATCTTGTCCGAGACCTTGGCCCCGCCGAGGACGACGGCGTAAGGAACCTCGTAGCCGGAAAGGAGCTTCGAAAGCGCCTGCACCTCCTTTTCAAAAAGCAACCCGGCGTAGCTGGGCAAAAGCCTCGCCACCCCCACCACCGAGGCGTGCTCGCGGTGGGCGCTACCAAAAGCGTCGAGGACGAAGGCCTCTCCAAGCCTTGCGTAGCGGCGGGCGAGCTCGGGGTCGTTCTTCGTCTCCCCGGGCTCGAAGCGGACGTTTTCAAGCAGGGTCACGGTGCCCGGGCCGAAGTTTTGAACCACCTCGTAGGTTTGGTCCGACCCTGGCGGGAAGGGCACGTAGTGCACCGGCTGGCGGAGGAGCTCCTCGAGCCGGAAGGCCACGGGTCTGAGGCGGTAGGCGGGGTCCAAGCCCTTGGGCCGCCCCAGGTGGCTCATCAAAACCACGGCGGCGTTTTGATCAAGCAGGTGCTGGAGGGTGGGGAGGCTTGCCCGGATGCGGGTATCGTCGGCGACCTCCCCACCTTTGAGAGGGACGTTATAGTCCACCCGCACGAGCACGCGCTTATTTCGCGCGTCGAGTTCCTTGAGGGTGCGCATCTATCCCCCTAAAGCATGGGCTTCAGGATCTCCACCAGATCGGCGACGCGGTTCGCGTACCCCCACTCGTTGTCGTACCAGGCGAAGACCTTGACCAAGGGACCGAGGGCCTTGGTGAGCTTGCCGTCCACGATCGAGGAATGCGGGTTCATCACGATGTCGGTGCGGACGAGCTCCTCCTCGCTGTACTCGAGAATTCCCTTGAGCTCTCCCTCGGCCGCCTCCTTAAGGGCGGCGTTCACCTCCTCGGCGGTGACCTCGCGCTTGAGCAAGGCGACGATGTCCGAGATCGAACCGGTGGGAGTAGGAACCCGAAGCGACATCCCGTCAAACTTGCCCTTCAGGCTCGGCAGCGTGAGCGCAGTGGCGACCGCGGCCCCGGTGGTGGTGGGAATAATGTTCACCGCCGCGGCCCGTGCCCGACGCAGGTCCTTGTGGGGCAGATCGAGGATGCGCTGGTCGTTGGTGTAGGAGTGGACCGTGGTCATCAGCGCTCGCTCGACGCCAAAGCGCTCTTCGAGCACTTTCATAACCGGAGCTAAGGAGTTCGTGGTGCAGGAGGCGTTGGAGATGATCTTGTGCTCAGGCCTTAGCTCCTTGTGGTTGACGCCGATCACCACGGTGATGTCCGGCTCCTTGGCGGGCGCGGTGATGATCACCTTTTGAGCACCGGCCTTTAGGTGTTTTTCCGCCCCCTTGCGGTCGCGAAAATGGCCGGTGGCCTCCACCACGATGTCCACCCCAAGCTCGCCCCAGGGGAGTTTTTCCGGATCGGGCTCGGCGGTGGCCTTGACCTTCTTGCCGTTCACAATGATGTGTTCGTCGTCGTAGGCCACCTCGCCAGGAAAACGGCCGTAGTTCGAGTCGTACTTGAGCAGGTGCGCAAGCGTCTTGTTGTCGGTAAGGTCGTTGACGAGCGCGACCTCGATGCCCTTGTCCAAAAGGATCCGGAAGACCTGGCGCCCGATCCTGCCAAATCCGTTGATGCCTACCCGCATCGTTCCACCTCCGGCCCCATCTTACGCGGAAAAACGGGGGCCCAACGGCCCCCGCGTTGCCCGCTTGCCTTCGCTTAGCGGATCTGGCCCGAAAGGAGCTTATCCACGAGCTGTTGCGCCCGATCCAACGCCTCGTCCACGCTGGCCTTGCCGAGCACCGCCTCGGTGATCGCCTGCCCCAAGATGTCGAAGCGGATCTGCTCCCACTGCGGGATCTGGGGCTCGTACTTGGCGTAGTTCGCCTGCTTGAGGACCGCATTCAAGTTCGGGTCCTCCATCAGGCGGTCCTGCATCTCGGGCATCTCGATCGCCTTGGGGTTCACCGGTACATAGCCGGTAGCCGCCGAGAAGATCGCCTGCACCTCCGGGGTGACGACGAAGTTTAGGAAAGCGGCGGCCGCCTTCTTTTGCGCCTCGCTCGCCGAGCGGAAGACGATCAGGTTGGTGCCCTGGACCACGGCGTAGCCGGGCTGGTCGGCGGTCTTTCCGGGCAGGGTGGAAAGTCCAAGGTCAAATTTCGCCGCCCGCTGGTAGTACTTGTAGCCCGCCGAGGTGTCGGTGGAAAAGCCGTAGGTCCCCTTGCCGAAGTTCTGGTTGATGTAGCCGGAGGTGATCGCCTTACCCCAGCCCTGCTTGACGCTGTCCACCAGAATCTTGAGGGCGGCTTTGGCCTCCGGGGAGTTCACCACCAGCTTGCCGTCCTTCATGTATTCGCCGCCCAGGGTGAAGAACCAGTACCCGAAGGTGGAGGTGTCGGGGCGGAACCAGTAGACCGGGCTCCCCTCTTTCTCGGAGAGCATCTTGGCGGTCTCAATGAACGCGTCGATCGTCTTGGGAACGGTGACGCCGTACTTCCTGAGGAGGTCGCGATTGTAGTAGAGCACCTGGACCGACTTGTTGAAGGGCACGCCGTAGACGAGGCCCCCGAAGCGCACGGCGTTGACGAAGATCGGATTCAAGCCCTCGAGGCGCACTCCAAGCGCCTGTACCGGCACCACCGCGTCGGCCTCGAGGTAGAGCGCGATCTGGTTCTCGTAGGCCTGGGCCAGGGTGGGAAGC
>CAYYAB010000042.1:0-12543 GCA_964469895.1 uncultured bacterium
CCCCGCCGCATCCTGGAGGCGGTGCGCGAGGGAATGGTGGCGGTGGTCGGGGGGTTTATGGGAACGACCCCGGAGGGGGAGATCACCACGCTCGGCCGGGGCGGGTCCGATACCACCGCGGTGGCGATCGCGGCGGCGGTGGGGGCGAGGGAGGCCGAGATCTTCACCGATACCGAGGGGGTGTACACCACCGACCCCCACCTGATCCCCGAGGCCCAAAAGCTTCCTTACATCGGGTACGACCAGATGCTGGAGATGGCCGCGCTGGGGGCCAAGGTGCTGCACCCCCGGGCGGTCTGGTACGCCAAGCGCTACGGGGTGCGCTTGCACGTGCGCTCGAGCTTTTCCTATAACCCCGGAACCATCGTCGCGGAGGAGGGAAGCATGAAGCTATCCAGGCCGGTGACCGGCGCCGCCCTCGACATGGGGCAGGCAGAGATCGGACTCGTGGGCATTCCCGACCAACCTGGGATTGCAGCCAGGGTCTTTGAGGCCCTGGCCGACGCCGGAGTGGCGGTGGACATGATCATCCAAGGGGTGCCCGGGCACGAGGCGAGCCGGACCCAGATGGCCTTCACCGTTCCCAAGGACTACGTGGACGACGCCGTGGACGCGTTGAAGCCCGTGCTCGCCGAGCTCGGCGGCGAGCTCACCGTGAACCCGAAGATCGCAAAGCTCTCCATCGTCGGCGTGCAGCTCGCGAGTACCCCGGGAATCCCGGCCAAGATGTTCCAGGCGGTTTCCTCGGTGGGTGCGAACATCCACATGATCGCCACCAGCGAGGTCCGGGTAAGCGTGATCATCGACGAAGCGTTCGCCGAGCCCGCGCTCCGGGCGGTGCACTCCGCCTTCGAGCTCGACAAGCCCCTGCCCGAGGAGGCTCGGGAATGAAGAAGGTCTACTACGCCTGGGACGACATCCTCGAGCACGCCCGCATGCTCCTAAAGCGCCTCGAGGACCACCACTACGACGCGCTCCTCGCGGTCACTCGCGGGGGCATGGTTCCCGGAGCGTTGCTTGCCGAGGCGCTCGGGATCCGCAACGTGCTTACCGCGGCGGTGATGCTCTACGACGACACCGAGCGCGCTCACGAGGAGCCCCATTTCCTGCAGTTCCCAGTGGACGCCCTGATTCTCGACAAGAAGGTGCTGATCGTGGACGACGTCTGGGACTCGGGGCGGACCGCGGTGGCGGTGCGCGAGCGGGTGAAAGCGGCGGGGGGGATCCCCGAGGTGGCCGTGCTCCACTTCAAGCCCAAGAACAATGCCTTCCCGGGGGACGGGCCCGACCACTACGCGATCGAGACCGAGGACTGGATCGTTTATCCTTGGGACCCCGAGAGTTGGGTCCACTAGGGCGGTGCTATACTCTCCCCCGTGTACGGGATTTTGGCCTGGCCGCCGGACGCCCTTCGCGAATGGATGGAAGAGCTTCAAAAAGAGCACGGCGTCCGGGGCTATGGTCCCCCGCACTTGAACCTGCGCCAGCCCTTTCGCTGGCGGTTTAGCCAGGAGGCCTTAAAGCGCGGGGTCGAAGGCATCCTGCGGGGTCACGACCCTTTCCGGGTCAAGCTCGGGGACTGGCGCACTTTCAACTCGGGGGTGGTCTACCTCCGGGCCTACGGGGGTTCGGCTTTCGACCGGTTGCACCGGGCGCTCGAGCCCCTCGCGCCACCCGAGGCCGAGATCGAAGGTCCTTCCTACATCCCCCACTTCACCCTGGCCCTGGGGCTCGATCCCGAGGAGGCGGAGGCGCTCGCGAAAAAGCTCCCGCCCCCGCCGATCGGCTCCTTTACCGTGAAGGAAGTGGCCCTGGTTCAGGACGTGGACGACGGCGAGCTCGTCGAGCTTGCCCGTTTTCCCTTAGGCCTTCCCAAGAACGAGTAGCGGGGCGCCCAGAGGGCGCCCCGCTACCCACTACGCACTTCGTTTACGCCTTCTTGTACCGCAGGTACCACCGCTTGAACTCGACGTACTCGTCCTTCTTGGCCTCGTCCTTCTTGACGTCCTCGATGGTGGCGGGCGGCGGGACGATCGCCGGCTCCCCGGGCTGCCAGTTCGCCGGCGTGGCCAGGCCGGTCTTGTCGGTGAACTGCAGGGCGTCGATGAAGCGGAGGATCTCGTCGATGTTGCGGCCGGTGGAGAGCGGGTAGTAGAGGATGCCGCGCACGATCTGCTCGGGGTCGATGATGAAGACCGCCCGCACCGCCGCGGTCTCGGACTGGGCCGGGTGGATCATCCCGTACTTCGAAGCGACCTTCATGTCCAGGTCGGCGATGACCGGGAAGTCGATGGTCACGCCGCTCATCTCCTCAAGGTCCTTCACCCAGGCCAGGTGGCTGTAGATCGAGTCGATGGAGAGGCCGATCAGCTGGACGTTGCGGGCCTCGAAGTCTTTCTGGCGGCTCGCGAAGGCCATGAACTCGGTCGAGCAGACCGGGGTGAAGTCGGCGGGGTGGGAGAAAAGCACCACCCATTTGCCCTTGAAGTCCGAGAGCTTGATGATGCCCTTGGTGGTCTTGGCCTCGAACTCCGGAGCCGGTTCGCCGATCTTCGGCAGGGTGGGTGCGGTTGGGGTTTCCTTAACTTCCATAATCATTACACCTCCGAGGAGTATGGTAATCCCAGGGCCGATGCTTGTCAAGGGTAGGATGCGGGCGATGCGGGGGTATCGCGATCCAGGGCTCGCCGGCGGGGTGCTCGCGCTGCTCTCCGAAGCCCGGGATCGCGCCCGGGCGGGAGAGCGCGTCGTTTGGCTCACCCTTCCCTCCCTGCGCGACTACTTCCTCGAGCGCCTGGCCGAGCGGGGGCCCTTGCTCGGGGTCGAGGTCTTGCACTTTCAGGCGCTCTATCAACGGGTGGCGACCGCCTGGGACCCGCCGCCGGGGATGATCGGCACCGGCGAGCGGGTCGCCCGGGTGGCCGAGATCCTCTACCAAAGGGGTTGGTTGAAGTCGCCCGGGGAGGCGAGGCTCTTTGCCCGGGCGATCGCCGAGCTGAAGCGCTTTGGCGTGTCCCCCGAGGCGGTGCCGCGGGTGGATCGAGAAACCCGCCGGCTCGCCGAGGTCTACCGCGCTTACGAGGAGGATCGCGGCGGGCTTTTTGACCCCGACGACCTGGCCTGGGAGGCGGTGCGCCGGGTCGAGGCCGGGTCGGCGGTGCCCGGAGCGGACGCGCTCTTTGCCGGGGGGTTTCTCGAGCTCGCTCCCCGGGAGGTGCGTTTTTTGCGGGCGGTTGGCCGGACGCAGCCGGTGGCGGTGGCGCTTCCTGAGGACCCCGGGCTCGGGCTTAAGCCCCTTCCCCCCCTCCCCGCCCGGCGTACCCACTGGGTGGCGGAGAACCCGGTTCACGAGCTTCGGTTTGTACTGGCCGAGATCAAGGCCGATCTCCTCGAGCGGGGCTACTCCCCCAGGGAGCTCGCGGTGGTGGCGCCCGAGGGTCGGATCCCGGAGCTCCTCTTGCTCGCCCGAGAGTATGGGGTGCCCCTTGCCAACGAGGCCTATCGGGCCCTGGCCGAAACCGAGGACGGCCGGCGGCTCTTCGAGCTTCTCGCGTTCGCCGAACGGCCCACCGGTGAGCGCCTTTTCCTCTTTCCTGGGTTTGAGGAGCTCGCCCGGCGGGCTGTGGCGCTTGGGCTCGCCGGGCGGGAGGCGATCCTTCGCCTGGCCGAGGAGCTCGGGCAGGCCGAAGCCCTGCGTGCGCTCTTCGATCGCTTTCAGCCGGGGGAGGACCCGCTCGCCTGGGCCGAGGCCTTTCTCGAAAGCGACCCCGTGCTCCGGAATAGCCCTTTGCGCCCCGCTTTCGAGGAGCGCGCCCGCGAGGCCTATCGGGCCGGGGGCGGGCGCGACTTCGTGAAGTGGTGGGCGAGCCTTCTGGAGCGCGTGCGGGCAAAGGAGCGGGAGCCCGCAGGAGTGGCGCTTTTGACACCGGACGCGGCGGCCGGCCGGCGCTACCGAAAGGCTTACCTGGTCTACGCCGCGAGCGGGGCCTATGGGGTAGGGGAGCGGGAAGGGTATTTCTTCCCCGAGGAGCTAAGGCTCACCTGGCCCGCGCTCTTTGGGGAGGCACGCGCGGGGCTTCCGCGGAGGATCCGCGGCCGCGACGCCCGGCTTTTTGCCGTGCTCGGTTCGCTAGCGGAGGAGCTCGTGGTGAGCTATCCGGCCACCGAAGGAGGGCAGCCGGTGCGCCCCGAGCCCGGTCTCGTGACCGAGGAGCCAAGGCCGATGCCGCCCCCACGGCGGGCCTCGGCCTTCGGTTACAGGCCCCGGCCCCCGAGGATCGAAACGTATCCGCCGCTGCCTGCGCCGCGGAGCCTCGGAGAGCTGGAACGATGGGCCCAGTTTGGCCGCTGTGGCTTTAAGGCCTACCTGGATCGGTTGGGCATCCACCCGCCCCATGGCCCCTGGGAGGACGAGGGCTGGCGCCGCCTTTGGCGCTTGCTCGCCCGGGCCAAGCGCGAGGGCGCGCCGTTGCCCGAGGAAGCCCGCGCTACCCTGCAGATGCGAGAGGAGGAATGGTCCCGGATGGGCTTTGGCAACCGGGTCGCGATCCCGGGCTTCCCGGTGGCGGCGGTGGTACACGCGATGGAAAAGCGCGGCCGGGTCTTCCGCGTCTATCGTTTCGACGACGAGCCGGCGGAAAAGCCCGCCGAGGCCCGGAAGCGTTTTTCCGGCCACTTGAGCGAGGTCCTGGCGGCGGCGGCGCTCGCCGAGAAGGGGGCGAGCGAGGTTTGGCTCTGGGGACTTGGAGGGCGGCCGGTGCGGGCCTGGCAGCTTGATCTCTCACACCCCCGGATCCAGACCCTGGTGGCAAGCCGCCGCGCGCGGGCCGAGGAGCTCCTTGCTGCCTGGCAGGAGGCCGATGCCTCCCCCCGCCCGGGCTGGCACTGCCGGACCTGCCCTTACGCCGATCTCTGCCGGAGGGCGTGATGGAGGTCTACCTCGCTTCCGCCGGTACCGGAAAGACCCACGCGCTGGTCGAGCGCTACCTCGAGGCCCTCCGCCTTCACCCGCCCTATCGCCTGGCGGCGGTGACCTTCACCCGGGCGGCGGCGGCGGAGCTCGCCCTTCGGATCCGGGAGCGGCTTCTTGGGCTCGAGAAAACCGACGATCCCCTTGCCCCTCGCGCCCGGGCCTACGCCGAGGCGATATCGGCTGCGCCCATCGGCACGATCCACGCCTTCTTTGCTGAGCTTCTCCGGCTCGCTGCCCCCTGGCTTGGGCTCGACCCCGAGTTCCTTCGCATCGAGGCCGACGAGGCCGCGCTGCTTTTCGACGAGGAGGCCCGGAGCCACCTCTTTGAAACCCTCGGCCACCCCGATCCCGACGCCCTTTTGGATCTGGTCGCGCTTTATGCCCGGCGCTCCTTGGCGGAGGAGCTTTTGCCGGCGGATGCGTTCGGAAGGGAGCGGGGGCGGCTCTTTGAGGCAGTCTGGCGGCGCTACTGGGCGCGGCTTGGGGGCGAGGCGCTCGGTCCCACTGAGATCGAGCTCGCCGCCGATCGGCTCCTCGCTTGGGCGGAGCGGGACGCCGAGCTCGCCGGACGCATTCGCGCGCGGCTCGCCTGGGTCTTCGTGGACGAGTACCAGGACACGAGCCCTCTTCAAGGGCGGGTTTTCGAACGGCTCGAGGGCTTGGGCGTGAGGCTTTTGGTGGTGGGGGATCCTAAGCAAGCGATCTACGCCTTCCGGAACGCCGACGTCGAGGTCTTTCGCCGGGCCCAGCGCCGGGCCGAACGGGTCCATTACTTGGGCACCAGCTACCGCCACGCCCGGGCGCTGGTCGCCTTTTTGAACCGGTTCACCCAGGAGCTTGCTGCCCGCGGGCTCGGGTTCACCCCGGCCGAGGCGCCCAAGGTCCGGGCTCGGCCCGGGGCTCCGGAGGGGCGGGTGGAGGCCCTCAAGGTGGAAGGGTCCCAGCCGCTTGCCGCTTTGCGCCAGGCCGAGGCCCGCGAGGTGGCCCGCTGGCTTCGGGAGCGCCACGAGGCCGGACGTAAGTGGTCGGAGATGGCGGTTTTGGTGCGGAGCCGGACGAGCTATGAAGCCTTAAAGCCGGCGCTCCTCGCCGAGGGCGTGCCCCACGTCTTCGTGGGGGCGCGGGGCTTTTTCCGGCTTCGCGAGGTGCGGGACCTGGTCCAGGCGGCCCGCGCCGCCCTCGATCCAGGGGATCGCCTCGCGCTTGGCGCCTTCCTTCGGGGTCCGTTTGGCGGGCTTTCGCTCGACGCGGTGGCGGCGGTGCTCCGAGCCGAGGACCCCATGGCCGCCCTTTCCGCTTGGCCGGAGGTGAAGGCGCGCCTGCTTGCGCTTGCCGAGCGGGCTCGGGCGCTCGATCCGGTGCGGTTTTTTGAGGAACTGGCCCGGACGCGATTGATCGAGGGCTCGAGTTACCTCGAGCTCCTCGAACCCCGAGCCCGGGCGAACGTGGACCGGCTGCTTTTCTTGCTCGCATCCAAGCGCTTTTCCCGGCTTGAGTTGCTTCTAAGGGAGCTTGAGGAGCTCCGCGCCCTGGATGCGGAGGCCGAGGTCGCCGAGGGGGGGTTCGAAGCCGTTCGGGTCTACACCTTTCACGGGGCCAAGGGGCTCGAGTGGCCGGTGGTGGCGGTCTTTGACCTCGCCCGGGGGGAGCACCGGGGGAGGGAGCGGGTTTATGTCGCCCCCAACGAGGGTCGCTACGCCTTTCTCGGTGACCCTTCCTACCGCGACTTCGAGGCTGCCTGGAAGGCCCGGGAGGAGGACGAGCTCCACCGGTTGCTCTATGTTGCCCTTTCCCGGCCCCGGGAGGCGCTGCTTTTTAGCTATAGCGTCTCGATGCGAAAAACCGGGGAGGGCCCCAGGCCCCAGCCCCGCGGTCTGGCCCGGGTCTTGGAGGCGCTTAGGGTGATGGACTGGCCGGAGGTCGCGGCGCGGAGGATCCACCTCAAGGAGGCGCCCGCCGTCGTTGCCGCAGAGGCCGATCCCGCCCCCGCCGATCCCGATCCGGTGCTTTCCAAACCGATCGAGCCTGGCCCTTGGCCCCCCGTCACGAGCCCCACCGCTTTGAAGGCCGAGCGGCTCGATCCCGCCTACACCGACCTGGACGCAATCTACGCGGAACCCGATCCCTTGGGGCGGGGGCTTGGGCGGGTGGTCGGGACCCTGGTGCACGCGGCGATCGCGGCTAACTGGGGCAGCGATCGGGTGGACTGGCTTTTGCGTCAGGAGGTGGCCCAGGGCCTTTCTGAGGAGGAGCGGGCCCAGGTGCGAGAGGCGGTCCTGGTCCTTCTTAAGGCTTACGAAGCGCTTCTTGGCGAGCGGCTTCCCGAACCCAAAGCGCGGCTTAAGGACCACGCCGAGCTCCCCTTCGTCTTACCCTTTAGGAAAACCGTCGTCCACGGGGTGATTGACCGGCTCTACCGGGTCGGCGACGGTTGGTTCCTCGAGGATTACAAGACCGACCGGGTCGAGGGCGATCTCCTGGCCTACGCGAAGGCCCAGGGCTACGACTTCCAGCTCGCCGTCTACCGCCAGGCGGTGGAGGCGGCGTTAGGCGTCCGGCCCCGGGTCCGCCTCGTCTTCCTCGCCCGAAAGGAGGTGCTCGAGCTCAGCGAGGACCTCCTCGAGGCCGCCCTCACCCGCTTCGAGCTCGGCTAGGGCGGCCTCGATCTCCTGACTGCCCTCGACCTCCTTGCCTGCCGCCACCAGCAGCCGGCCGTATAGGTAGCGGAGCCGCGGGTCCTCTTCTTCGAGGAGCCACGCCCGCAAGCGCGCGATCGCCGCGAGCTCGTCGCCCGCGGCGAGCAGGCGCCTTAGCTCTGCGAGTCTTCCTCCCAGGGCTCGACCACCACCTCGAGGAGCACCTCGGCGTTTAGGTTTGCGGTCACCGAGCAGAACTTCTTGTGCGAGAGCTCGGCCGCGTGCCGGAGGGCTTTCTCGGTGACCCCGGGTCCGCTCCCGATGTGCCGGACCACGATCTTGGTGTAGCGCTTGGGGTGGGTTTCGGCCCGCTCGCCCTCGACCTCGACCCGGTAGCGGGCGAGGGGGGTGCGCTTTTTCTTCATGATGCTGACCACGTCGTAGGCGGTGCAGGAGCCCAGCGAGGCGAGGAGAAGCTCCATGGGCCGAAGACCCACGGGGGGGCTTTCGCCGTCAATGACGATTCGCACCTGGGATTCGTTCTCGGCGGAGAAGCGAAAGCCGCAAAGGTGTTCCACGACGATCTTCTTCCGGCTCATACGAGGCTCCATTAAAGCAGACCGCGCACGTACCCGCCGTCCACGATCAGGGTCTGGCCGGTGATGTAGCCCGCCGGAACGCCCATCAAAAAGACCGCCGCCGCTGCGATCTCCTCGGGGCGGCCGAGCCGCTTCATGGGGATGGTGGCCTCGAGCCGGCGCTCGGCCTCCTCGGGGCGGATCCCCTCGCGCTCGGCCTGGTGGGCGAGCAGCGCCTCCACCCGCTCGGTCTTGGTGTAGCCCGGCCCGACCGCATTCACCGTGATCCCGTGGGGGGCGAGCTCGCGGGAGAGGGTCTTCAGGTAGCCGGTAAGCCCCGCCCGGATGCCGTTGGAGAGCGCCAGGTTCTCGACCGGCTCCTTGACCGAGATCGAGGTGATGAAAACGAGCCGGCCAAAACCCCGCGCCTGCATGCCGGGTACGAGCCCCTGCACCAGCCGGACCATGGGCAAAAAGAGCGCCTCGAAAGCCCGGCTCCAGGCCTCGGGGGCGAGCTCGAAGGCGCTTCCCGGCGGGGGGCCGCCGGTGTTGCCCAAAAAGAGCTCGGCTTCGCCGAAGCCCTTGAGCTTTTCCAGGATCCGCTCCGCCGCGTCCTCGCGGGAGAGGTCCACCGCCAGGTAGTCGGCCTCCGCGCCCCTTTCCCGGATCTCCCGGGCGAGCTCGGCGAGCCGCTCCCGGCTCCGGGCGACCAGGAAGACCCGCACGCCTTCATCCGCGAGAGCGCGCGCCACCGCCCGGCCGATCCCTTTGGAGGCGCCGGTGACCAGCGCCGTCTTGCCCCGAATCCCTAGCTCCATGCCCGGATTATAGTGGCGGTATGGAGATCAAGGACCTCGCCGCACTCGTGCGGTTTTCCGAGGAGAAGATGCAAAAGATCGAGGTCTTCCCCTCGAAGCGCATGCGCTACGACCTTTACACCCTGCTCCCCGGGCAGGGCCAGCGGGTGCACACCCACGCGGACGCCGACAAGATTTACTACGCCCTTCAAGGCGAGGTGATGCTCCGGGTCGGCGAGGAAGAGGCCCTCTTGCCCGAGGGGTCGGCGGGGTTCGCTCCCGCGGGGGTGCCCCACGGGGTGCGGAACGTCTCCGCGAGCCCGGCGGTTTTGCTCGTGGTTATGGCCCCGCGGGAAGGGGCTTCGAAAACCACTTGACCGCCGGCCCCCCGCTTTTTTGAAAGCGGTATCCGAGGGTGGTGAAAAACCGCTCCGCACTCGGGTTCTCGCCGTAGACCACGGCGTAGAGGGTGCGGTAGCGGCCGGCCAGGCTTTGCTCGAGCTCCCGCACCGCTTGCTGCCCGATCCCAAGCCCGCGGTAGGCCTCGACGACGAGCACCAAGGAGAGCGTGACCGCGCCGTCCTCGGGGTGGTCGAGCTTGTAGTCGAGGAGGCCCACCGCTTCCTGGGCCAGGAAGATCAGCTCGACGCGCCGCTTTTCGTCCCCTTGGGCGGCGAGGAGCTCGCGCTCGACGTCGGCCTCGGTGGGGAGCTCGGCGCCGATGGTCTCGAAGTAGCCCGGGCTCTGGTGGTAGATCGCGAGGATTCGGGGAAGGTCGGCAAGCTCCGCCCGACGCCGCCGAAGGGGGAGCTCGGTGGGGGTCGCCATCGGGCCTCATCTTAGGGGGCAGTGGCGGTGAGAAGGGAAAGCGGCCGGGGCTTGCCCCGGCCGCTTTCCCGGTTATGGGTTTACTGGTCCGCCGGCTCCACGACGGTGACGTTCACCGCCTGGGGGCCCTTCCCGGCCCGGCCCGGCTCGACCTCGAACTCGACGATGTCGCCCTCGTTCAGGGTGCGGAAGCCCTCGGCGTTGATGGCGGTGTAGTGGACGAAGACGTCCCCCTCGCCCTCGCGCTCGATGAAGCCGTAACCCTTTTCCGCGTTGAACCACTTCACTCGACCCTTCGGCATTGCAAACTTCCTTTCTCTCGCCCGGATCTGGGGGTTGGGACTCGCTTTGCGCCCCCGGATTTTCCCCGGACGCCTAAGGGTACCATCCGGGCGCCCGCTTGTCCACTACTTTTTGAAGGCCCGCTTGACCTTCTCCCAGATCCCCTCGAGCCCGGCCGCCTCCCCCATCGCCTCGGCGTACTCGAGGAGGGCCTTCTTGGCCTTGGGCGGGAGCCTTTTCGGAACCTCGAGCTCGGTGACCACGAGCAGGCTCCCGGGCCGTCCCCCGCCTGGGTCCGGGAGGCCCGCGCCCTCCAGCTCAAAGACCTCGCCGTGCCCGGTCCCCGGCGGGATCTCGAGCGGCACCGGCCCGTCGAGGCTGGGCACCTCCACCCGGGCCCCGAGGGCCGCCTGGGCGAGCCCGAGCTTCAGGGTGTAGATGAGGTTCTTTCCGTCGCGCCTGAGCTCGGGGTGGGGTTTCGCCCGCACCCGGACGTAGAGGTCCCCGGCGCCCCCGGGCCCGACGTGCCCCCGCCCGGGCACCCGGAGGAGCTGGTCCTCGCCGATCCCCGGCGGGATCGTCAGGGTGATCTCCTCCTCGGCCTGGACGAGCCCGCGGCCGCCGCAGGTGGGGCAGCGCTCGGTGAGGATGCGGCCGGTCCCCTTGCAGTGGGGGCAGGGGGTTTCCTGCACCATGGTGCCGAAGATGGTCCGCTGGTAGTGCTGGACCCGGCCCGAGCCCCGGCAGGTGGGGCAGACCTGGGCCTTCCCGCCGGCGCCGCCGCAGCTCGGGCAGGGGACCTGGCGCGGGTACCGCACCTTGACCTCGCCCCCCTTGGCCAGGGTCCCCAGGTCCACCTCGACCTCGAGCTCGATGTCCGCCCCCCGCCCCCGGCGGCTTTTTGCCCCGAGGCGCACCCCAAAGAGCTCCTCGAAGAGGTCGAAGAGGTCCTCGGGGTAGACGTTCCGGTAGGCCTCGGCCCCCTCGACGAAGCCCCGCCGGTCGTACTCGGCCCGCTTTTTCGGGTCCGAGAGCACCGCGTAGGCCTCGTTGATCTCCTTGAAGCGCTCCTCGGCCTCGGGGTCGCCCCGGTTTTTGTCCGGGTGGTACTTCTTCGCGAGTTCCCGGTAGGCGCGCTTGATCTCCTCCGGGCTCGCGTCCCGGGAAACGCCGAGGATCGCGTAGTAGTCCTTCATCGCTTTCCTTACTATAGGCGCCACCCGCGTTTTCTAAAATGCGGGGGTGCAACCCCCCTTGCCCGAGCGCGTGCGGCCAAAGCGGCTTTCGGAGATCGTCGGCCAGGAGGCGCTTTTGCGCCGCCTCGTCCGCATGGTCGAGCGGAAAAGTCCGGCCTCGATGATCCTCTGGGGCCCGCCGGGGAGCGGCAAGACCACGATCGCCCGGGCGCTCGCCGAGGCCCTGGGCCTCCCCTTCGCGGCCCTCTCGGCGGTGGAGGCCGGGGTCAGGGAGATCAAGGCGCTGGCCGAACGGGCCGAGAAGGAGGGGCCGATTCTGCTTTTCTTCGACGAGATCCACCGGCTCAACAAGGCGCAGCAGGACTACCTCCTTCCCCACCTCGAGTCGGGGCGGTTCGTGCTCGTGGGGGCGACCACCGAGAACCCGAGCTTTTCCATCATCCCCGCGCTCCGCTCAAGGGCGCGGGTCTATGTGCTCGAGCCCCTTGGGAAAGAGGAGATCCTCACCCTTTTGCGCCGGGCGCTAGGTCACCCCGAGGGGCTTCCCGGCGTGGAGGCCGAGGAGGAGGCATTAGCGCTCATCGCCGAGGCCGCCTCCGGCGACGCCCGGCGGGCGCTCAGCGCGCTTGAGCTCGCCGCCGAGCTCGGCGAGGGGCGGGTGAGCGTGGAGGCGGCTAAGGAGGCGCTTGGCCGCGAAAACCTCGTGATGGATAAGGGCGGCGACGCCTTCTACGACCTCATCAGCGCCTTGCACAAGAGCGTTCGCGGCTCCCACGCCGACGCCGCCCTTTACTACCTCGCCCGGATGCTCGAGGGCGGGGCCGATCCCCTCTACGTCGCCCGCCGGCTGGTGCGGATGGCGGTGGAGGATATCGGTCTCGCCGATCCCGGTGCCCTCCGGGTGGCGCTCGCCGCCAAGGAGGCCTACGAGCTCCTGGGGAGCCCCGAGGGGGAGCTCGCCCTGGCCGAGGCCACCCTCTACCTCGCGCTCGCTCCCAAGTCGAACCGGGTCTACCGGGCCTACGAAGCGGCCCGCCGGGCGGCCCGGGCGCACCCCGCGGCGCCGGTGCCCCTTCACCTCCGAAACGCGCCCACCGGGCTGATGAAGGCCCTCGGATACGGCAAGGGCTACGCCTACTACCACGACGACCCCGAGGGGAGCTTCGCCCAGGCGTATCTACCAAGGGAGCTCGAGGACGCGCGCTTTTACGAGCCCGGGGAGGAGGGCTTCGAAAAGCGGTTCAAGGCCCGCCT
>CAYYAB010000043.1:0-12518 GCA_964469895.1 uncultured bacterium
AGGGCCCGGCGGATGCCCTCGGGGCCGATCCCCGCCTTTTCGTGGAGCGACTCGATCTTGCCCTGCTCGGTGAAACGGTCGGGAAGGCCGAGCCGCTTGACCTCGGCCCCGAGGCCCATCTTTTCAAGCGCCTCGAGCACCGCCGAGCCAAACCCCCCGGCGAGCTGGTGATCCTCCACGGTAAGGAGCTTTTTCCCCTCGCGGACAAAGCGCGCGAGCATCGCCTCGTCGAGGGGCTTTATAAACCGGGCGTTTACCACCCCTACCCGGGGGTCCTCGCCGGCGGCGGAAAGGGCGTATTCCAGGGTCTTACCGAAGGCGAGGATCATGACCTCGCTCCCTTCCTTCAAGACCTCCCAGGTACCCCAGGCGATCTCCGGCCAGGTTCCGGGTGCGACCGGCGCCACCTTGGCCCGGGGGTAGCGGATCGCCACCGGGCCACCGACTTTCAAGGCCGCCTTCAGCATCGCCCGGAGCTCGGCGGCGTCCTTGGGGGCAAGGATCTTGAGGTTGGGAACGGCGCGCAGGATGGCGAGGTCGAAGACCCCGTGGTGGGTGGGCCCGTCGGCCCCCACCACCCCGGCGCGGTCGATGGCGAAGATCACGTTCAGGTTCTCGATCGCCACGTCGTGGATCACCTGGTCCACCGCCCGCTGCAGAAAGGTGGAGTAGATCGCCACCACCGGCCGCATCCCGGCGAGGGCGAGCCCCGCCCCGGTGGTCACCGCCACGTCCTCGGCGATACCGACGTCGATGTAGCGATCGGGGAAGCGCTCGGCGTACTCGGTGAGCCCCGAGCCCTCCCGCATCGCCGGGGTGATGGCGAAAATGCGCTCGTCTTCCTCCGCGAGCTCGATCAAGGCGTCGCCGAAGGCCAGCGACCAGGTGTAGCCCTTCCCCGATCTCGGCGGCGCTTTGGGGTCAAAAGGCCCGACCCCGTGCCAGTTCACCGGGTCTTCCTCGGCGAGCTTGTAGCCGTAGCCCTTCTTGGTGACGATGTGCAAGAGGGTCGGCCCTTTAAGGTCCTTGAGGTGGTCGAGGAGGTAGATGAGGCCCTTTAAGTCGTGCCCGTCCACCGGCCCCACGTAGCGGATGCGCCAAGCGTAGAAGGGGTTCTCCTGGTGGACGAGGAGTTTGGCCGCCTCCTTCGCGCGGTCGGCGAGCTCGTAGAGCCGGGGGGAGATCTTCTCGAGCACCCGCTTGCCCCGCTCCTCCGCGTCCTGCAGCCAGCGCTGGACCTGCAGGCTCCGGAAGTAGCGGTTCAGCGCCCCCACGTTCGGGCTGATGGACATCTCGTTGTCGTTCAGGATGATCAGCATGTCCTTGCCGAGCTCGCCGATCTTGTTGAGGGCGGCGAGCGCCATCCCCCCGGTGAGGGCGCCGTCGCCGATGACCACCACGATCTTGTGGTCCTCGCCCCGGACGTCGCGGGCCAGCGCCATGCCGAGGGCGTTGGCCAGGCTGGTGGAGGCGTGGCCCACGGTGATCGCGTCGTGGGGCGACTCGCTCACCTTGGTGAAGCCCGAGATCCCGCCCTCCTGGCGCAGGGTCTCGAAGCGATCGCGCCGGCCCGTGAGGAGCTTGTGGGCGTAGGCCTGGTGGCCCACGTCGAAGAGGATGCGGTCCTTGGGCGAGTGGAAGACCCGGTGCAGGGCGACGATCAGCTCCACCGCCCCCAGCGAGGAGGCGAGGTGGCCGCCGGTCTTGGCGGTGACCCGGATGATCTCGCTCCGGAGTTCCTCGACAAGCTGAAGAAGCTCCTCCTCGGAAAGGCGCTTTACGTCCTCGGGTCCCTGAATGCGATCGAGCAGCATCACCGCTCCCCTAGAAGTTCTTCCCGATAAGCAAGAGCCCCTCGCGGGTGCGCACCTCGCCCACGTGGGGGACAAACCAAAGCTCGGACGCGATCGACTCCTTCCCGCTTTTCGCCGTAAAGCGGATGACGTAGGCCTCGAAGCTGCCCGCCGGCACCTCGACCCGGCGGCGCTCGAGCACCTCGAAGCGGTAGTCGAGCGCCATCTCGGTCTGCTTCTCCACCCCGCTCGGGAGCACGAAGAAGCTCCGCACCCGCGTGCGCCCGCCCCAACGATAGCCCACCGCGAGTAGGTCCGCGGGCGGGTACTCGAGGAAAGGCGGGTCGAACTCAAGCCGGCTAAGCGTGATCTTCTCCTCGTAGCCAAGGAGCTTCACCCCAAAGGAACCCACCTGGCGGTAGTAGACCCGGTCCTGGCCGCGACCGAAAAAGCGAAAGCGGATCCCCGGCGTCCCCTCGAAGCTCCCGAGCCCCTCGACCTTGAGGGTGTAGCCCGGGGCATCGAGGGGGAGGCCCTCCGGCAAATAGCGCCAGGAAAGCCCGGTAGCGTGGGGGTAGAAGGCGACCGGTCCCTCGAGCCGGGCCTCGGCCGGAGGCGGGGTCTGGGGCGCCGGCGCGCAAGCGGCGAGCAGCAGAAGCAGGGCAAAAAACCGACCCGCGCTTTTCAAGACCATCGGCCCCATCATACCCGAGGGGGCACCCCGTTGCCCCCGGAGACCACCAGGGCAAGCCTTTGGGGGAGCGCGTCCCCGTGCTCGAGCACCGCCGCAAGCGGCAGCACCCCCGTGGGCTCGGCGAAGACCTTGGTGCGGGTGATGAAGCGCGCCTGGGCCTCCCGGATCGCCTCCTCGCTCACGGTGAGGATTGCGTCCACCCGTTTTTGGATCACCGGAAAGGTGTACTTGCCCAGGCAGAGGGTGCGCACCCCGTCGGCGATCGTTCGGGGAGCCTCTTTGAGGCAGACCCGCTCTCCCCGGGCGAAGCTCGTAGCGGCGTCGGCGGCGGCCGCGGGCTCGACCCCGATCACCCGCACGCCGGGGTCCAGGGCCTTGACCGCGGTGGCCACCCCGGAAATGAGGCCCCCGCCCCCCACCGGGACGAGCACCGCTTCGGGGTTCGGGGTTTGGGACATGAGCTCGAGCCCAAGCGTCCCCTGCCCCGCCATCACCGCCTCGTCGTCGAAGGGATGGATGAAGGAAAAGCCCCGCTCCTCGGCGATCCTTCGCGCGAGTTGCTCGCGGTTTTCCACCGTCACCCCTTCGGTGACGAGCTCGGCCCCGTAGGCGCGGACTGCTTCCTTCTTCACCGCCACCGCGTCCTCGGGCATCACGATCACCGCCGGCACCCCGAGCACGCGGGCGGCAAAGGCCACCCCCTGGGCGTGGTTCCCCGAGGAAGCGGCCACGAGCCCGCGGGGGCGCTTCAAGAGGAGCGCCTTATTGAGCGCGCCCCGGGCCTTAAAACTCCCGGTCTTCTGAAAGGGCTCGGCCTTGAAGTAGAGGCTTTTCCCGGTCTCGGCGTCGAGCCTTTTCGAGGTCACCACCGGGGTCTCGTGCAGGTGGGGCCGGATCCGGCGCCAGGCGGCGTAGACGTCCGCTAGCTCGATCATCGCCCCATGGTACGCCGGGACACAGCTCAAAAAAGGCCTCTATGGAAGAATGGTCCGGCGATGCGGGTGGCCGCGAAATCCCTCGGCTGCAAGGTCAACCTCGCCGAGACCGAGGCGCTCCTCGGTAGCCTGGGCGAGGTTGAGCTGGTGGAAAGCGGGGCCGAGCTCGTCTTCATCAACACCTGCGCGGTGACCACCACCGCCGAGGCCAAGACCCGCGCCGAGGTGCGCCGGGCGCGGCGGGAGCACCCCGACGCCCTCTTGGTGGTCACGGGTTGCTTCGTCTCCCGGGATCCCGAGACCGCCCGCGCCCTGGGCGCCGACCTCGTCGTCCCCAACGAGCAAAAACCCCAGATCGTCGAGCTCATCCGGGCGGCCCTTACCGGGGTGCAGGACCCCCTCACCACCCCGCCCCCCGCGCTTTGGGGAAGCCCCGAGCGCTACCTCTTAAACAGCCGGGTTCGGGCCTTTCTCAAGGTCCAGGACGGCTGCAACGCCGGCTGCGCCTACTGCATCATCCCGAAACTCCGGGGCCGGGAACGTTCCCGCCCCGCCGAGGACGCCCTTAAAGAGGCCGAGGCCCTGCTCCGCCAGGGGGTCAGGGAGCTCGTCCTCACCGGGGTGCGGCTCGGCTCGTACAATGGCCACCCCCGGGGCCTTGCCGGCCTGGTCGAGGACCTGATCGCGCTCGGAGCCTACGTGCGGCTTTCCTCCATCGAGCCCGAGGACACCGACGAACGCCTCATCGAGGCCCTCGCCCGCCATGCCCCGGCCGCCCGCCCCCACCTCCACCTCTCGCTGCAGACCGGATCGGAGCGGCTTCTTAAGCTCATGAACCGGCGCTACAGCCTCGAGGAGTACCGCCGGATCGTCCACCTCGCCTACGAGAAGATCCCCGAGTTCGCCCTCACCACCGACGTGATCGCCGGCCTTCCCACCGAGAGCGAGGCCGACTTCGAGGCGACGGTGGAGGTGCTCGAGGAGCTCAAGCCCGCCCGCGTCCACGTCTTCACCTACACCCCCCGCCCCGGCACCCGCGCGGCCCGGCTCCCCCAGGTCCCCCACCCGGTCAAGAAGGCGCGCACCCGGAGGCTCATCGCCCTCGCCACCCGACTCGCCGAGGATCGAATCCGCCCCAAGCTAGGGACACGAACCACCCTCCTCGTCGAACGGGCCGAGGAAGGCCTCCTCCGCGGCCACACCCCCGACTACTACGAGGCCCGGGTATGGGGCGAGGCAGCGCCCGGCGAGACCGTTTCCTTCGTGATCGAAGGCGCCGAAGGCTACACGCTCCTAGGCCGGTCGGCCTAAAAGAGCAGCCGCACCAGAAGGTAGCCCGCCCCCACCAGCCAGAGGTACAGGAGGGCGGCGAGCGCGAGGGGTTTCGCTCCCGCGGCCCTCAGTTTTTCCATGCCGGTTTCCATCCCGAGCGCGGTCATCGCCATCGTGAGCAGGAAAGTATCGAAGTGTTGAATCACCGCTAACCACGATCCGGGCAAGAGCCCCAGCGAGTTAAAGCCTGCAACCGCCAAGAACGCGACCGCAAACCAAGGGATCTTGAGCTTTGCCTGGCCCCGGGCCACCACCGCGCCCAGGATCAGCAATAGCGGCACGAGCAGGATGACCCGGGTCATCTTCACGATCACCGCCGCCTCCGCCGCTCCTGCCACCGCCGCGCCCGCAGCCACCACGTGAGCGACCTCGTGCACCGTGGCACCCACGTAGACGCCGTAGGCCTCGGGAGAGAGCCCGAGGAGTCCGGAGCGTTCGAGGACCGGGTAGAGGAACATCGAGAGGGTGCCAAAAAGCACCACCGTACCGACCGCCACCGCGCTCTTATAGGGCTTGGCCTCGAGCACCGACTCGGTCGCGAGCACCGCGGCAGCCCCGCAAACGCTGCTGCCTGCAGCGGTCAGCAGGGTGGTGTCGCGGTCCATACCCAGAAGGCGTCTTCCGAGCCAGGCGCCGAGTAGGAACGTAGTGGTGAGCATCACGCTCGAAGCGATGAGCCCGGGGGGGCCTACCGCGACGAGATCCTGAAAACTGATCCGAAAGCCATAGAGCGCCACCGCAAGCCGGAGGAGCACCTTGGCAGAAAACTGAATCCCCGGCACCCAGGCGGCAGGGAGCCGGTGGCGGAGCGTATTGGCGTAGACCATCCCGAGCACGATCCCGACGATGAGCGGGCTCAGCCGGAGCTCCCGGATCCCAGGCCACTCCGCGATCCGGAGCGCGGCGACGGCAAATAGGGCCACAAAAAGTAGCCCGCTTAGGGTATCGGCCCGGCGTTTGGGGGAAAACGGCATGCCCTGAACCTATAGCAACACGGGGCATAAATCAAATAAATGCTTTAGCAAAGACTATAAACTGAAGTTATGAATAAGCCGCCCGCCGAGGCGCTCCTCACCTGGGCCAAAGTAGTGGAACTGGGCGCGGTCAGTCGGGCTGCAAAAGCCCTGGGGATTAGCCAACCGGCGGTTTCCGCGCGGCTTAAAAAACTCGCCGCCTACGCCGGAGGGCCCCTCTACGTACGCACGCGCCAGGGGCTCCGCCCCACGCCCCAAGGTGAACGGCTCCTGCCGCTCGCCCGGGCGCTCTCACGGCTCCTCGAAACCCTTCCCCAAGAAGAAGTGCCGGTCCGGATCGCCGCCAGCCAGACGGTTGCGGCGTACCATCTGCCCCCGCGGCTCGCCGCCGCCCGGGCGAGTTCCTTTACCCTTAGACCCACCAATAGCGCCGAAGCCTTGCGAAGCGTGCGGGAAGGCGAAGCCGAAATCGCGGTGCTCGAAGGTCCGCTACCGCTTGGATGTACCCGGGCTCGCACCTACGCCTTTGGCGAGGACGAGCTGGTACTCGCCGTGCCCAAGTCGCATCCGCTTGCCCGCAACCACAGCATCGCCCCAACGGATTTGAAAAGCGTACCCCTGTTGGTGCGCGAACCGGGCTCGGGCACCCGTCAGGTGGTGGAGGCCGCCCTTACCCGGTTCGGGGTAAGGCCCCCGGTTCAGGCAGAGATCGCTGGGCTCCTACCCCTGAAAGAAGCCGTCCTGTCCGGAATCGGGGCCGCCTTCTTACCGCGGGTTGCGATCCGGACCGAGCTCCGCACAGGGCGAATCCGGATCGTTCGAATCCGGGGGCTTCGGCTGGTCCGCCCGCTCACCCTCGTGCTGGCCGAGCACGCCGACACCCGGGCGCGTGCCCTCGCCGAAGCCCTCCTTGTATCCTGACCGGTATGGACTGCGTCTTCTGCCGCATCGTCGCCGGCGAACTCCCGGCCAAGAAGGTCTACGAGGACGAGAACTTCGTCGCCTTCCACGACATCCGGCCCAAGGCCCCGATACACGTGCTGGTGGTGCCAAAGGAGCACGTGGACCGGCTTTCCGACTACCCCGACGACGAAACCGGCGAGAAGAAGCTCGGCGCCCTCTTCCGCACCGTGAACCGGGTAGCGACGAAGGTGCTCGGGCTCGAGGGCTACCGGGTGATCGTGAACGTGGGGGAAAAGGGCGGCCAGGAGATCTTCCACGTCCACGTGCACATCCTGGGCGGCTGGCGCTAAGCCCGGAAAGCCTCGAAGATCGCCTTCGCCGCCTGGGCGTAGGGCATCAAGGCGAAGAGATTGCCCTTTTTGAGCTTGAGCTGCCCCCGGGTAAAGGCGCTCACCACGTCGAGCTCGCCCCGGACGAGCTTCTCCCAGGCTTCGGGACTCGCCTCGATCACAAAGTCGGCCTCCTCCGGCGTCCCGCCGAGCCGGGCCTCGGCGCAGCGGCCTGGCTCGATCCGGAGAAAGACCGAAAGCTCGCCCGCCTGAAACAAGAACGCCCCCGCCTTCTTGGCTACCTTTTGGAAGGCCTCGGAGGCGTTGAGCCGCGCGCAAAGGTCCGCGAGGGTGGCTTCATCAAGCTGCATAGGAGAATGCTACGCCGCCATGCGGGATGGGATTGTGTCTTGCCTCAAGCCTCGGCCACCCCGCCCTGAGGCTCGACCTTGGCCTCCTCCACCGCCGCCTCCTCGACGAGCTTTTCGTCCACATAGATCGGAGCCTCGGCCCTTAGGGCGAGGGCGATCGCGTCCGAGGGGCGGGCGTCGATCTCGTACTCGATGCCCTTGTGCTCGATCACCAGCCGAGCGTAAAAGGTGTTCTCCTTAAGCTCGGTGATCTCGACCCGGGAAAGCTTGGCCCCGAGCATCTCAAGCACACTGAGGAGCAGATCCGGGGTCAAGGGGCGGGGCGGTTTCTCCCCAGCGAGGGCGATGGCGATGTTCTGCCCCTCGAGCGCACCGATCCAGATCGGCAAAAGCTTGCCGTTCTCGGCGCGCAGGAGGACCACCACCCCCCCGGAGTTCGGGTCCACCCCGAGGTTCTCCACTTTCGCCTTAAGCATGGCTCCATTATAGGTTCCCGGGGATAAACTGAAAGCATGAGGACTTACGCTGTGGAGATCGCCGGGGTCCGCCGCGAGCTCCCCATCGTCCAGGTGGGGGAGGACGTGGCGGTGGCGCTATTAAACCTTCTCGGCGACACCGAGCTCACCGAGGCCGTGGCCGAGGAGATGGCCCGCCGCCTCCCCGAGGGGGCCGAGGTCCTGGTCACCCCCGAGGTCAAGGCGGTTCCCCTGGCCCACGCGCTCTCGGTCAAGACCGGGCTCCCCTACGTGGTCGCCCGCAAGACCGCGAAGCCCTACATGCAAAACCCGGTGAGCCGGGAGGTGGTCTCGATCACCACCGGAAAACCCCAGCTTCTGGTGCTGGACGGCGCCGACGTCAGCAAGATCCGGGGGAAGAAGGTGGTGATCGTGGACGACGTGGTCTCCACCGGAAGCACCTTGAAAGGGCTCCGCGAGCTGATCGAGAGCGTCGGCGGCGAGGTGATCGGCGTCCTCGCCGTCTTCACCGAGGGTACCCCCCGCGACGACGTAATCGCTCTGGGGCACCTGCCCCTCTTCAAGCCGGAAGAATAGGACGGGAGGCCAAGATGACCACCCTGGAGACCTACCCGATCACCGTGGGCAACGTCACCCGTCACGTCCCCCTCGTAGAGACCCTACCGGGGATGCGGATCCCCCTCGTCGAGTTCCTAGGGGACACCGAACTGGTGGAGGAAGCCGCCCGGCTCCTTGCCGAGAAGGTGCCCGAGGAGGCCGAGCTGCTCTTTTCCTTGGAGTGCAGCCCGGTTCCCCTGGTCCACCGGCTGGCCCAACTGACCGAGCTCCCCTACGTGGTCGCCCGCAAGCGCCGCCGGGCCTACATGGAGGATCCCCTGATCCAGGAGGTGCCCTCGCTCACCCTGGGCGCGAGCGACACCCTCTGGCTCGACCGGCGCTGGGCCGAGCGGATCATGAACCGCAAGGTGACGCTGGTGATGGACGTGGTGAGCTCGGGCGGCACGATGAAGGCCCTGGACCGGCTGGTGCAACGGGCCGGGGGAAGCGTCGTCGGCCGCCTCGCCGTCTTCCAGCAGGGCAAACGGGAGTTCAACGGCGAGGTGACCTACCTCTACGAGATCCCGATCCTCTAAGCCTCGACCTGCGCGCGGATCCGCGGGAGCAGCTCGCCGGGCTCGATCACCGAGAGTTCGTAGAGCCCGGCGAGCTTTTCGCGGCGCTCCTTGGGCACGTCGAGAAGGACCAGGAAGCTCGCCTCGGGAGCGAGTCCGAGCCGCTTTCGTAGCTCAGCGTAGCGGCGGATCCGATCCTGAAAGGTGGAGGTCTTGGCCTCGATCCAAAAGACCCGGTCGCGCCAGCGCAGAAGCAGGTCGAGCTCGCCCTGCTCCCCTTCGGGAAGGGTGAACTGAAGCCCCCGGAGCAGGTGCTTGGGGCCGGGGAGCTCGCGCTCCAAAAGGAGGGCGAGGTAGCGCTCGAGCCAGCCGCCGTTGGCGAAGTTGATGAAGCGCGGGTCCCTCGCGGGTTTCGCCCGCACGATCCGCCCCTTGTAGAGGTACTCCTCGAAGAAGGCGTAGTCCTTGAAGAGGGTGCATAGCTGGGTCACCGCCTGGATCTCCTCGGAGGTGGCCTTTTGCAGCGAGTGCACCAGGGGTTTGCCGGTGGAGAGGGCGGCCTTAAGCTTTTTTAGGCACTTTGCGAGCACCCCGTAGCGGGGGCCAATGTAGAGGGCGAGGCGGTTTAGAACCTTGGCCATCTCGGGGCGCTCGTCGGCGAAGAGCTTGACCACCTTGAGCCCCCGCTCGGATAACCAGCGGACAAGGGGGTCCGAAGGAGCCTCGGCGAAGAGGGCCTCGAGCCGCTCCAGGTCCCGCTTGAGCCGCGCGAGGAGGAGGCGGGGGTCCTCCTCCCGCGGGGGCTGGGAGGGCTCGAGCCGGACCTCGCCCAAAGCCGGTACCGGTTCGCCGGCAAAGAGCCGGGTGAGGAGGGCCTCTTCCACCGCGATCCCGAGCCGCTCGAGCACCTCGGGAACGCTCCCCCCCTCGACCTCGACTCCAAGCTTTTGCAAGCGGGCCCGGTAGCGCTTTCCCTCGCGCTCGAGCTCGGCGTGCGCAAAGGCCGCCTCCAGATACCTGCGGATCGGCCCCGCCTTCACACCCGCTCCTGTCCGCTCCCAAGCCCCACCCACTTGGTGGTGGTGAGCTCCCGCACCCCCATCGGCCCGTAGGCGTGGAGCTTGGTGGTGCTGATCCCGATCTCGGCCCCAAGCCCAAGCTGAAACCCATCGTTCAAGCGGGGGCTTGCGTTCACCAGTACCAGGCTCGCGTCCACCTCGCGCAAAAACCGAAGCGCCTTCGGGTAGTTCTCGGTGACGATCACCTCGGTGTGGTGGGTTCCGTAGGTCTCGATGTGAGCGAGCGCCGCCTCCATATCGGGCACCACCCGCACCGCCAGGATCAGATCGAGGTACTCCGCCGCCCAGTCCTCCTCGGTGGCGGGCTTCATCTCGGGGACGATCGCCCTAGCGCGCGCGTCGCCCCTGAGCTCCACCCCGTGGGCGAACATCGCCTCGGCGAGCCGGGGCAGAAACGCCTCGGCCACCTTCTCATGCACCAAGAGGGTCTCGAGCGCGTTGCAGACCCCCGGCCGCTGCACCTTGCCGTTCACCGCCAGGCGCACCGCCATCTCGAGGTCGGCCTCCTCGTCCACGAAGAGGTGGTTCACCCCCTTCGCGTGGTAGAGCACCGGCATCCGGGCGTGCTCGGTGACGAGCCGGATCAGCGCGTCCCCGCCCCGGGGGATCATCACGTCGATGAACTCCGAAAGCCCGAGCATCTCGAGCACCGCCTCCCGGTCGGTGGTGGGCACCAGGGTGATCGCGTCCTCGGGAAGCCCGGCCTCAGAAAGCGCCCGCCGCAGCACCCCGACGAGCGCGGTGTTCGAGCGGATCGCCTCCTTGCCGCCCCGTAAGAGGATCGCGTTCCCCGACTTGACCACGAGTCCCGCCGCCTCCACCGTCGCCCCCGGCCGGGACTCGTAGACGAAGCCGATGAGCCCGAGGGGCACCCGCATCCGGCCCACCTGCAGGCCGTTTTCCAGGGTGCGCATCTCGGTGATCTCCCCCACCACCTCGGGGGCCTCGGCGAGCTGGCGGAGACCGGCCTCGAGCGTCTTCAAGGTCTGCTCGTCGAGCCGGAGCCGGTCGTACTTGGCCCCGGAGATCCCCGCTTCCCGCGCCGCCGCGAGATCCTCGGCGTTGGCCTCGAGGATCGCCGCCTTCTCCTCCTCCAAAAGCCGCGCCGCCCGCAGCAAGGCCTCCCGCTTTTGCCGCCCGCTGACCGCGGCCATCCGGGCGGCGGCCCGCTTCGCCCGCGCTGCCAGTTCCCGCACCATACGCCCCTAGGCTACCCCTCCTCGGCCAGGGCGAAGCGGTCCCGGTGGATGACCTCCTCGGGCACCCCCCGGCCGAGAAGCCGCGCCACCTCGCCGGTGTGCAGCCCCTGAATGCGGGCGATCGTCTCGGAACCGAGCTCGACGAGGCCGTAGCCCACGAGCCGCCCCTCCTCGTCCACCACCTTGACCGGGGCGCCCGCGGGAAAGTTGCCCCGCACCCCCCGCACCCCTACGGGAAGAAGGCTCGCCCCCCGCTCCCGGAGCGCCCGGGCGGCCCCGGCGTCCACCACGATCTCGCCTTCGAGCACCGGCACCTGAGCGAGCCAGCGCTTCTTCCCCCCGTAGCGCCGCCCCTTTGGCACAAAACGGGTGCCGATCGCCTCGCCCGCGAGGGCTTTCTCGATCGCCTTGGGGTCCCGCCCGGGGAGAAGCCAGAGCAGAATGCCGGCATCGAGCGCCCTCTTGGCGGCAAAGAGCTTCGAGCGCATCCCCCCGCGCCCGGCCCGGCCCGGCCGGGAGGAGGCCATCGCCAACACCTCGGGCGTGACCTCAGCGAGCTCGCGCACCGGCCGGGCAGCAGGGTCCTCCCGGGGATCTTTCTCGTAGAGCGCGTCCACGTCCGAAAGCAAAAGGAGCGCCTCGGCCTCCACCAACCCCGCGATCAACACCGCAAGCTGGTCGTTGTCGCCGAACTGGATCTCCTCGGTCATCACGGTGTCGTTCTCGTTGACCACCGGGACCACGCCCCAATCGAGCAGGGTCTCGAGGGTGTTCTTGGCGTTTAAAAACCGGCGCCGGTCGGCGAGGTCGCCGGCGTCGAGGAGCACCTGGGCCACCGTCCGAGGGGAAAACGCTTCCTTCCACGCCCGCATCAGCTCGGGCTGGCCGGCGGCGGCAAGCGCCTGCAGCTCGGGAAGGGTGCGAGGGCGGGGCCTAGCAAGCAGCGCCCTGCCGGCGGCGATCGCCCCGGAGGAGACCAGCACCACCTCCTTGCCCGCCCGCTCCAAGGCCAAAACCCCCCGGGCCACCGCCTGGAAGCGCTCGGGAAGCAGCTTCCCCTCGCCTGCGAGCACCGCCGAACCCACCTTGACCACGACCCGCCTAGCGTTCGCAAGTGCCGCGCCCACGCGGGGATTGTATCCACTTAGGACATGGGAGATATCGGAATACGCGGAGCGAAACGCATTGCCCTCGTGGTCTTGCCCGTCCTAGCGGCGCTCCACTCTACGGACCCCATGCCCGTCGCCGCGAAGACGACCTTGAGAACTCGACTGCCTCGCCTGCCACGCCGACCCCGCCGTCTACCCCGCCGGGCCCAAGG
>CAYYAB010000044.1:0-11786 GCA_964469895.1 uncultured bacterium
GGGCGATCGGCTGGCCGATGACGCTGATCGCCGCCTTCTTCCTGGCCTACGCCTACTTCGGGCCCTACTTTCCGGGGGTTTTCTCCCATAAGGGCTACGGCCTCGAGCGGCTCGCCACCCAGCTCTACCTCACCACCGAGGGGATCTTCGGCCTACCCCTTGGGGTGGCGGCCACCTTCGTCTTCATCTTCATCCTCTTCGGGGCGCTTTTAGAGGCCACCGGAGCCGGGAAGTTCTTCATCGACCTGGCCTACGCCCTCGCCGGCCAGAGCCGCGGTGGCCCGGCCAAGGCCAGCGTGATCAGCTCCGCCTTCATGGGCAGCCTCTCGGGATCGGCGATCGCCAACGTGGTCACCACCGGGGCCTTCACCATTCCGCTGATGCGGCGGCTCGGCTACCGGCCCGAGGAGGCCGCCGGGGTCGAAGCCGCGGCCAGCACCGGGGGGCAGATCATGCCGCCGATCATGGGCGCGGGGGCCTTCCTGATCGCGGAGTACACGAGGGTCCCCTACCTCGAGATCGTCAAGCTCTCGATCATCCCGGCGCTCCTTTACTTCCTCACCGTCTACCTCTTCGTGGACGCGATCGCGGCCAAGCGCGGCATGCGTGGCCTGCCCCGGAGCGAGCTCCCGCGGCTTTCTTCGGTCCTGGCCGAGGGCTGGCACTACCTTCTGCCGCTTTTCATCCTGGTCTTCTACCTCCTGAAAAACGTCTCGGCGATGAAGGTGGGCTTTATCGGGGTGCTGGCGGTGGTGCTCTCGGCGAACCTCCGGGCCCGGCCGGGCCCGGCCTGGCTCCGGGCGCTTCATTACGTCTACCACCTCGCCATGCTCGGGTTCTTGCTCTATGTGGGCATGCAAAGCCGCCAGGGGATCAGCCTCGCGCAGTTTTACGCCCTGGTAGGGGGGACGCTCCTCTCGGCCCTCTCGCCGCTTTCCCCGCTCTCTTTTCCCCGGCTCGCGGAGGCGCTCGTCTCCGGGGCCAAGGCGGCGATTCCCGTCTCGGTGGCGACCGCCGCCGCCGGAATCGTCGTCGGGGTGGTGGGGCTCACCGGGGTGGGGCTTAAGTTTTCGGGGCTCGTGCTCTCGGCCTCGGGCGGGATCACCCTGGTTGCCCTGGTCCTGGTGGCGCTCGCGAGTCTCGTGCTCGGCATGGGTCTGCCGGTCACCGCGAGCTACATCGTGCTCGTGATCCTCGCGGGGCCCGCGCTTTCCGATCTGGGCGTGCCCTTGATCGTTGCCCACCTGGTGGTCTTCTGGCTCAGCCAGGACTCGAACGTCACCCCGCCGGTGGCGCTCGCCGCCTACGCCGCGAGCGGCCTGGCTCAGGCCGACCCCATGCGCTCGGGCTTCATGGCGTGGAAGTTCGCGAAGGGGCTCTACCTCATCCCCCTCCTGATGGTCTACCGGCCCGGGATCATGCTCGAGGGCGGTACCCTCCTCGTGGCCAAGGACCTCTTCCTCGGGCTCCTCGCGCTCGCCGCCTTCGTGGGGGTGCTCGAGGGGCACCTCTTCCAGCCGCTCGCCCCTTGGGTGCGGCTTTTGCTCCTTTTTGGTGGGGTTTTGCTCTTTTTCCCCGGGTTTGGGCTCGAGCTCCTTGGGGCGGTCCTGATCTTCGCCGCCCTTTTCGCGGGACGACTGACCCGCCGGTCAGTTTCGGTGTAGACTGGCCGGCGGCATGCCGGCGCTCCTTTCGGACCCCCGCTACCGGGCCTACTGGCTTTCCCTCTTCTTGAGCCAGGCCGGGGGCTGGGTGCAGGCCACCGGGCTCGGGTGGCTGGTGCTCGAGCTCACCGGCCGAGCCGAGCGGCTCGGGTTCGTGCTCGGGCTTTTGTTTTTGCCCTCGCTCCTCTTTACCCTCCCCGGGGGCGCCCTCGCCGACCGCTACCCCCGGGCGCGGCTTCTCTTTGTGCTCGAGGGCGCGCTGGCGGCGCTTTCCCTAGTCCTTGCGCTCGGGCTTTTCGCCGCTCGGGTGGGCCTCGGCCACCTCTACCTCTTTGCCCTCGCCTACGGGGCGGTCTCCGCTCTTGAGGTGCCCACCCGGCAGGCCTTCACCGCCGAGCTCGCGGGTACCCGGCGGGTGGGGGAGGCCCTCGCCCTAAACGCCCTTTCCTTCAACATCGCCCGCATGGGGGCGCCGGTGCTCGCGGGGCTCCTCATCGCCCGCTGGGGTACGCCGGTGGCTTTTCTCCTAAACGCCCTTTCGTTTCTTCCCCTGCTTTTGGTGCTGGCCCGGATGCCGGCCCCCGCGCCCCGCCGGCGGCGGGGGCCCTGGGTCCGGGAGCTCACCGAGGGGATCGGCTACGCCCGGCGTACGCCCCTCGTGCGCCAGGTCCTTCTCCTGGTGCTTTGGGTCGCCACCTTCGGCATCAACTTCCAGGCCCTTGTTCCCGCCTTCGCCCGCCTGGTCTTGGGCCTTGGGCCCGAGGGATACGGCTCGCTCATGGGGGCCCTCGGGAGTGGGGCGCTCCTTGGGGCCCTGCTTCTTTTAAAGAGCCCGGTGGTCCGGCCCCGGCGCTCGCTCTATGGGAGCTTCCTTTTAGGCGGAGCGCTCCTCCTTTTGCCGCTGGCCAAGAGCTTCCTGCTGGCAGCGGTCCTGCTCGCCCTCGGCGGGCTTTCCATGGTGATGGTACTTACGAGCGCCAATACCACGCTTCAAACGCTCGTGCCCGAAGGGTTAAGGGGGCGGGTGGTGGCGCTTTACTCGCTGGTGCTAATGGGTTCGGGGCCGCCCGGGATGTACCTGACCGGCCTGGCCTTTGACCTTTTCGGGCCCTACGCCCCCGCCCTGCTCGGGGCGCTCGTCCTCGTCACCGCGGCGTACTTCGCCACCCGGCCCTGGCCCCTCCGGCTCACCCCGCTTTAGGCGGGTGCCAGTCCGCGGGTCGGGGGCCCAGGCCGAGCCGCCAGGCCACCGCCGCCGCCACCCTCGGGGCTGCGCGTCCGTCGCCGTAGGGGTTTTCCGCCGGGGTCCGCCGGGGCCCCTCGGTAAGCAGCCGGGCGGCCCCCGCGTAGACCCGCTCGGGATCGGTGCCTAACAGAAAGAGGTGGCCGCTTCGCACCCCCTCGGGGCGTTCGGTGACGTTTCGCACCACCGCCACCGGGACCCCGAGGGCCGCGCCCTCCTCCTGCAGGCCGCCGGAGTCGGTGAGGATCAGCCGGCTCGCCTTCAAGAGCGCGGCCATCGCTCCGTAGGGGAGGGGCTCGGTGAGGTGGAGGTTGGGAACTCCCTGGAGCACCGGCACCACCGCCTCCCGCACCACCGGGTTTTTGTGCAGGGGGAAGACGAAGGCAAGCTCGGGAAACGCCTCCGCCAGCCGGCGCACCGCCCCGGCGAGCGCCGCGAGGCGGGGCCAGTTCTCCCGCCGGTGCAGGGTGACGGCGACGTAGGGCCCCGGGGGAAAATCCGGGGGGAGCCTCCCCCGACGGGCCGCCTCGCGGATCGCGTCGATCCCGGTCTGGCCGGTGACCACCACTTCCGGCCCGGTGCGTCCCTCGCGGGCAAGGTTTTGGGCGGCTTCGGGAGTGGGGGCGAGCAGGAGGTCGGCGAGGGCGTCGGTGAGCCGCCGGTTCGCCTCCTCGGGGAAGGGCTCTTTGAGGTCGTGGCTCCGGAGCCCGGCCTCCACGTGGCCCACCGGAAGGCCCTCAAGGAAGGCGGCCCAGGCCACCGCGAAGGTGGTGAGGGTGTCCCCGTGCACCAGCACGTAGTCGGGGGCGAGCTCCTTAAGCGCGTGGGCCGCTTGGGGCACGATCCGGCCCGCGAGCTCGGGGAGGGCCTGGCGGGGGCGCATGACCGCGAGATCCTGGTCCACGGGGAGATCAAAGAGCTCGAGGGCGTCGGCGAGCTGCTCCCGGTGCTGGCCGGTGAGGAGAACGCGGGGCTCGATCCCCGCGTATTCGGCGAGGGCCAGGTAGACCGGCGCCATCTTCACCGCTTCGGGACGCGTCCCGAAAGCGAGCACCACCCGCTTCACGCTTCCCGCCTCCTCCGCCAGGTGACGAAGGCAAGGAGCCCGGCGGCGGTAAGCCCGCTCGCCGCGATCGCGGGGGTCGGGATCCCTTGGAGCAATAGCGCGAGCAGGTTGGCGAGCAGGGTAAGCCCCCAGAGCACAAGGACCGTCCGCCAGGTGGAAAGCCCCCGGGCGAGCAGTCGGTGGTGCAGGTGGTCGCGGCCCGGGGTGGAGAGCGGGTTTTTCCCGGAAAGCAGGCGCCGGACGAAAACCCAGGTGGTGTCGAGGATTGGCACCGCCAGAAACAGCGCCACCGGCACCAGGGAGAAGACCGTGGTTACCTTGACGTAGCCGAGGATCGCCGCCGAGGCCAGGACGAAGCCAAAAAAGTAAGCGCCCGCGTCGCCCATGATGATCTTGGAAGGGGGGAGGTTATGGCGCAAAAACCCAAGCGCCGCCCCGGCGAGGGCGGCGAGGATCAGGGTGGCGGCGGCCCGGGTTTCGAACTGGGCGCTGGCAAAGAGCAGGCCCACCGCGGTGATCAGGGCGATTCCCCCCGCAAGCCCGTCGAGCCCGTCGATCAGGTTCATCGCGTTGGTGATTCCCACCAGCCAGAGCCAGGTGAGAAGGAGCGAGAGCACGGGGTCGAGGGGGCTGCCGAAGGCGGCCTCGATCCGTACCCCGGCGCCGTAGGCGAGCAGGGCCGCGAGGGTCTGGGCGCCGAGCCTTAGCCAGGGGGAAAGCCCAAACTGGTCGTCGAGAAAGCCCACGAAGAGTAAGAGCGTGCCCCCGAGCAAGATGGCGAACAGCTGGATCAGGACGTCGTCCACCACGATGGGGCGGATCATCCCGGCGATCGCGAGCGCGGCCACCACCCCGGCGTAGACCGCAAGGCCCCCGGCGTTCGGAAGCCGGCCTTCGTGCTGCCTTCTGCCCCCGCCCTCGTCGGCCCAGCCCGCTTTTAGGGCAAAGGCCCGCACCCGCGGGGTGAAGCGCCAGGTGATGAGGGCGGCCAGGAGGAAGGTCAGCACCACCACCTTCCAGCCGCTTCCCGCGGGGTCGGCGACCCCGAGATCGGCGAGCAGCCGGGCCAGGCCCTCGGGCATCGCCTACTTGGTTCCGTAGATCCGGTCGCCGGCGTCGCCGAGCCCGGGGACGATGTAGCCCTTTTCGTTGAGGCGCTCGTCCACCGCCGCCACTACGATCTCCACCTCGGGGTGCTCGCGGTGGACCCGCTCGATCCCCTCGGGAGCGGCGATGATGTTCATCAGCTTGATGGGGCCCGCGCCCTGGGCCTTCAGGATCGCGATCGCCCGCGCCGCCGAGCCTCCGGTGGCGAGCATGGGGTCGGTGAGGAAGACCCTCCGGGCGCCGATGTCCTCCGGGAGCTTGGCATAGTACTGAACCGGCTCGAGGCTCTCGGGGTCGCGGTAGAGGCCGATGTGCCCCACCTTGGCGGCGGGGATGAGGCGGAGGATGCCGTCCACCATCACGAGACCCGCGCGGAGGATCGCCACCAGCGCGAGCTTTTTGCCCGCAAGGACCCGGACCCGCGCCGGGGCCACCGGAGTCTCCACCACCCGCTCCTCGAGCTCCAGATCCCGGGTCGCCTCGTAGGCCATCAGCATGCTGACCTCGGCCATCAGCTCCCGGAAGTCCTTGCTGCCGGTTCGCCGGTCCCGGAGGAGGGCGAGCTTGTGCTGTACCAACGGGTGATCCACGACCGTGACCTTGCCGCTCATCCCTTCGAGGCTACCACCCCGCCCTCGCCTATAGTGGGAACATGCTGAGGGTCGCGAGCTGGAACGTAAACGGCATCCGGGCGGCGCTGAGGAAGGGGTTTTGGGATACGGTCCAGAAACTCGACCCCGACATCCTCGGCCTGCAGGAGATCAAGGCCGACGCGGCGCCCGAGATTCCCGGGCCCTTCGCCGGGTACCGCTGGCTTTGGAACCCCGGCTCGAAGAAGGGGTACGCGGGTACCGCCCTCCTTTACCGCCGCGAGCCCCTCGCGGCCAAAAACGGCCTCGGCATCCCCGAGTTCGACGCCGAGGGCCGGGTGCAGACCCTCGAGTACGAGCGCTTTTTCCTGGTGAACGCCTACTTCCCAAACGCCGGCCGGGGCCTGCCCCGGCTCGACTTCAAGCTCGCCTTCAATCGGGCGATCGAGGCCTACCTCGAGGACCTGCGACGGGAGAAGGGGGTCATTCTGATCGGCGACCTCAACGTCGCTCACCGGGAGATCGACCTCGCCCGGCCCAAGGACAACGTCAAAAACGCCGGCTTCACCCCTGAGGAGCGGGCCTGGATCGACGCCTTCCTCAAAAAGGGCTGGATCGACACCTTCCGGTACTTCCACCCGGAGAAAACCGGGGCCTACACCTGGTGGACCTACCGCTTTAACGCCCGGGAGAAGAACATCGGTTGGCGCGTCGATTACGTGATCATTAGCGAGGAGCTCCTGCCCTACCTCAAGAAGGCCTACATCTTTTACGATACCTACGCCTCGGACCACGTTCCGGCCGTGGCCGAGTTCGAGCTCTAGGGGGAAGGATGCGTTTTTCCAAGGCCCGCGCCCGGATGCAAAGCTCTCTGATCCGCGAGCTCTTGAAGCTCGCGAGCCGCCCGGGGGTGCTATCCCTCGCCGGCGGCATCCCGGCCCCGGAACTCTTTCCCATGGAAGCGCTGCGGGAGGCTACCGAGCGGGCGCTCCGCCGCCACGGCCCGGCGGCGCTGCAATACAGCCCCACCGAGGGGCACCCGGTGCTCCGCCGCTGGGTGGCCGAGCGGCTCGGGGTGGAGAAGGAACAGGTGCTCGTCACCTCGGGGAGCCAGCAGGTCCTTGACCTGGTAGCCCGGGTGCTCCTCGACGAGGGGGATCCGGTGGTGGTGGAGTCCCCCACCTACATGGGCGGACTGCTCGCGATGAACCCCTACGGCCCGGTCTACCGGCCGGTCCCCGCCGATGAAGCGGGGCTCTTGCCCGAGGCGCTGCCCCGGGCGGCCAAGCTCGCCTACGTGCTCCCCAACTTCCAAAACCCCACCGCCGCCGTACTCGCCGAAGAGCGCCGCCAAGCCGTCGCCGACTGGGCGCGAGCGGTCGGGGCGGTGATCCTCGAGGACGACCCCTATGGCCATATCTACTTCGAGGCGCCGCCCCCGCCGCCGGTCTTTCGGCAGGCCCCTGAGCGCACGGTCTACGCCGGGACGTTTTCCAAGCTGGTGGCGCCCGGGCTCCGGATCGGGTACGCGGTCGCTTCCCCTGAGCTCATAGAGGCCCTCGTCCAGGCGAAGCAGGCGGTGGATTTGCACACCAACATCCTGGGGCAGGCGATCCTCGCCGAGATGATCGAGGCCGGGGAGCTCGAGCCCCAGGCCGAGCGGGTGCGGGCCTTCTACCGCCGCCGCCGGGACCGGATGGTGACCGCCCTCCGGGCCCACATGCCCGAGGAGGTCCGCTTCCAGGTGCCCTCAGGCGGCATGTTCCTCTGGCTTCGCTTCCCCGAGGGCACCGACACCCGGCGCCTCCTCGAGCTCGCCCTCGAGGAGGGCGTGGCCTTCGTACCCGGCGACCCGTTCTTCGCCGGGGAAGCCTACCCCGCCGCCCGGCTCACCTTCGCAAGCGTCCCCGAGGAGGCGATCGAGGAGGGGGTACGGCGCCTCGCCCGGGCCTACGACCGCTACCTAGAACACGCGGTGGCCTAAGGGAACCTCGCGTTCCGGCTGGAGCAACACCACGCGTCCTTCCGCGTCTGCGACCCCGAGGACCAGCACCTCGGAGACGAATCCGGCGATCCGCTTTTTCCCTAGGTTGGTGGCCGCCACCACCAGCCGGCCCACCAGGTCCTCGGGGCGGTAGAGCTCGGTGATCTGGGCGCTCGAGGTCTTGATTCCGTAGGGTCCGAAGTCGATCCAGAGCTTGTAGGCGGGTTTACGGGCTTTCTCGTGGGGTTCGGCGCGCAAAACGCGCCCAACGCGCATTTCGAGTTCCATACCCAAGATATACTCCAGCCCGTGGAATCCGAGCTCTTGGCCCTGATCGAGGCAGCGCGGGAAGTGCGCGATCGCACCACCTTGCGCGCCTGGCGCGAGCGGGTGGAGGCGCTGCCCCCGAGCCGACTCCGCGAGCGGGCGCTGGCTTGGCTCTTTCTTGCCGAGGCCGAGGGGCTGCTCGCCTCCGGCAGGGTACGCGAGGCCCGAGGACCGATGCTCACCGCCTACAGCTACGCGCGCACCGCAGGGGACGCCGAGGCCTTCCTGCGGGCGCGCGAGGGGGAGGCCCGTCTCCGTGAGTTCCGAGACCCTGGCCCTGTTAAGCGTCGCAAGCGTCGGCGCTAGCGCCCTCGTCTTGCTTGCGGGCTACCGGGCGATCCGGAGCGGAAATCGGATCGCGCACGCCCGTCGCATGGTGCTTGCGGGGGTGCTGGCCGCACTCTTTCTCATCTTCTACTTGGTGAAGGCCTACCTCTACGGCGCTAAACCCTACCACGGGCCGGAGGCCCTGCGCGCGCTCTACCTTGGGGTGCTCGCCCTTCACTCGTTGCTCGCCGCAGTCAACCTGCCCCTTGCACTCTTCACGTTTGGGCTTGCACTTTTCGGGCATCTGGACCGACACCGGCGGATCGCTCCCTGGACGCTTCGGGTTTGGTTGCTCGTGGCCCTGACCGGCTGGATCGTCTATGGGTTTTTAAAGCTGTAAGGGCGGCCCAAAGGCCGCCCTCCTCTTTGGTTGCGGGGGTGGGATTTGAACCCACGACCTCCGGGTTATGAGCCCGGCGAGCTACCAGGCTGCTCCACCCCGCGTCGCAAAGTTGAGTTTATGATGTTCGTAGGCTTTTGTCAAGCACGGGGGTAGGCATTAGAATGCCCGTAAGAGTGCGGGAGGGGAATCTATGATGCGCTTGCTTTTCATCCTAGTCTTGGCTTCGCTCCCGGTATGGGCTGAGGGCGGTCCCTCACCGCCGGGGAGTTTGGAGGAGCGGCTTGCAGCCGCTTACGAGGCCCTTGAGGCCGGAAACTACCCGGAGGCGATCTCTCTCTTTGAAGATGTCGCCGCGCTGGATTGGCGCAACTTCCGGGCCCACTTCGGCCTGGGGCTTGCGTATTTTCGTTCCGGGGCGCTGAAAGAGGCGCTCTTTGAGTTCCGGCAGCTTGCCAAGCTCTACCCTGAACGCTACGAGGGCTGGTACAACTTGGGCGTCACCCAAGCCCGCCTGAAGGATTGGAAGGGGGCGGTGGCGTCGCTCTCCCGGGCGCTCGAGGTGGGCAAGCGGGCGGGCCTACCTCCCGCCACCCTTCGGCCCGCCTACCTTGCCCTCGCCGAGGCCCACCGCAAGCTCGGAGACCCTCTGTCTGCGGCGAAGGTGCTCGGCGAGGCCTACAAGGTGCTTCCCGGGGATCGCGAGCTTGCCCTCCTCCTCGCCGACGCGTTGGTCGCCGCCGGCAAAGGGGAGGATGCGCTCCCGTATCTTTACGAGGTACTCGCCAAGGAGCGCGGCAACGTCACCGCGAGCCTCTTGCTCGCCGACGTTTTAGTTGACCAGGGGTTGCCAGAGCGGGCGGTGCGCGAGCTCGACCGCTCCATCGCCGCCGCCCGGTCGGACAAGGACCGCGCCCGCCTGATCTACAAAAAGGCGCTCATCCTTGCCGGCGAGGGCGGGAAACGGGCCGAGGTGGAGGCGCTCTTGGAGGAGGCGATCGCGCTTGACCCAGAGCTCTGGCAGGCGCAGTACGACGTGGGTCGGCTCAAGCTTGCGTTGGGCGACGCCGAGGGCGCGCTCCGGGCCTTCATGCTTGCCTACCGGGCGAATCCCGACGATCCCCGTGTGCTCCTCGGTCTGGCCGCCGCCTACGATGCCCTCGGCAAGGCGGCCGACGCCTACCGGGTGGCGGAGCTCGCGGTGAAGAAGGCGGGGGCGGCGGAGCGGATCGAGGCGTTATTCCTCCTGGGTAAGAACGCTTACCGTACTGGCCGGTATCCCGAAGCGGTAAAGGCCCTCAAGCAGGTGGTGGCCGAGCGGAAGAGCGATGCCGAAGCCTGGCTCTGGCTTGGCCTTGCCCTGTACGCGGTCAAGGACTACGGGCAGGCGGTGGCCGCGCTCGAGCGGGCGGCCGAGCTCGACGGCCGGGTGGAGGTGTTGGAGGCGCTTGGGGCCGCGTATCTTGCCGCCCGGCGGTTCTCGGACGCGGAGCGGGTCTACACCGAGGTGGTGCTCAAAGCCCCCGATCGGGCCGAGGCCTGGTACCACCTGGGATGGGCGCTGAAGGCGCTTGGGCGCGACTCCGAGGCCAAGCGAGCCTGGAAGAAGGCGCTCGAGCTCGGTTACAAACCCGCCCAAGGATTGGTGAGGTAGGGGATGAGCTGGCTACGGGAGAACTGGTTCGACGCACTGCTCTTCGTACTGCTCGCCGCGGTCGTGGTGGCCATCGTGTTCTTTCTTACCGGGGTGAACCCCTTTGCCAGGCGACCTCAACCGGTGGTGGCGCCGTCGCCGACGACTGCGTCGCCCCCGCCGCAAGCGGAGGCCACGGCCCCCGAGCCCGAGACCGAGGCCGGTGCCGGGGCAAGCGCCGAGGCGCCGGCTGGGGACGTCACCGTGCTGCCGCTGCCCCCGGCGATCGAGGCGGAGCCTGCCGCCGGGATGGGGGAGCCGGCGCCCGAGCCCCGAAAGCCCGCCGAGGCGACGCCTTCTCCGCGCCCCCGGCCTCAGGCGGCGCCCGTGGGGCAAGGCCGCTACCGGGTCTCGGTGGGCGCGTTCACCCGCCCGGAGTACGCCGTGGACCTGGCGAAGAAGCTCGAGGCCGAAGGCTACCCCGTGCGCATCGAAGTGATCGGGCGCGTAAGCCGGGTGGTGGTGGGTCCCTACGCCAACCGGACCGAAGCGGAAAAGGCGCGAGTCGCGCTTTCCCGCTACGAGCCGCAGATCTATAAGGGCGACACCCCCCTGCCGCAGGGCCGCTACCTCCAGGTGGGGGCCTTTAAGAGCCTTGACCGCGCTCGCGCCTTGGCGAAGACCTTGAAGGATGCGGGCTATCCGGTGGCGGTCTATTACCGCGACGGCTGGGCCAAGGTCTGGGTGGGTCCGCTGGAGGAAACCCAGGTTGCGGCCACCCGGGCCAAGCTCGAGGCCGAGGGTTACCAGCCGGTGGAGGTGAAGGGTGGCGGCTGAACGGGTGCCCGACGCGACCGTCTCCCGACTGGTCACCTACCTGAGGGTGCTCGAGTCGCTGGAGCGCCGGGGGGTGATGCGGACCTCGAGCGAGCAGCTCGCCGAGGAGGCCCAGGTGACCGCCTTCCAGGTGCGCAAGGATCTCGCCTACTTCGGGAGCTACGGGACCCGGGGGGTGGGGTACTCGGTTCCCCTTTTAAAGCGCGAACTCCGGAACATTCTTGGGCTCTCCCGGCGCTGGCGGCTCGCCATCGTGGGCATGGGGCGGCTTGGCCAGGCGCTCGCCGATTATCCCGGGCTCGGCGAGATCTTCGAGCCGGTGGGGTTTTTCGACGTGGACCCGGCCAAGGTGGGCAAGCGGCTCTCCCGGGGGGTGATCGAGCCGCTCGCGAACCTCGAGCGGGCGGTGGCCGAGCGGGGGATCGAGATCGGCTTGATCGCGGTGCCCGCCGAGGCCGCTCAGGAGGTCGCCGACCGTCTGGTACGGGCGGGGATCAAGGGGATCTTGAACTTCGCCCCCGCGGTGCTCGAGACGCCGCCCCACGTGCCGGTCGAGAACGTGGACTTCCTGGCCGGCTTGGCACGGCTCACGTACTTCGTTTCGCGTAATGTAGGAGAGGAGTGGGTAGGATGAAACACCTTGGAATGATCGGGCTCCTTGTCGCGTT
>CAYYAB010000045.1:0-11371 GCA_964469895.1 uncultured bacterium
AGGCTCAAAAGGGCGGCGGTGGTGGGGGCCAGCACCCAACCGCTCGCCACCCGGCCGAAAAGCCCCCAGTCCACCCGCCCCCCGGGGATCAGGAGGCCGAGCCCGATCACCGCGCCCACCACCGCCTGGGAGCTCGAGACCGGAACCAGGGGCGGCGGCGGCAGGCCCAGCGAGGCCACGAACTGGGCAAAGCGCTGGGAGGCAAAGAACAGCAACACCAGGGACTGCGCCACCACCACCACCCAGGCGGCGAGGGGGTTTAAGCGGGCGAGGTCGCGGCCGACGGTCATCATCACCCGGTAGGAGCTGTAGATCCCCACCGCGATCGCGAGCCCGCCCAAAAGGAGGAGCTGCCGCTCGGGCTCGAGCACGAACCCCCCGGGGAGCGCGATGGGGCGGAAGATTTGACCCGATAGCGGCATGAAGACCCCGACCACGTTGGCGATGTTGTTGGCCCCGAGGGAGTAGGCGCCAAAGGCTCCGGCGGCGATCAGGGCGTAGCGGGTGAGCAGGTCCAGGGTGAGGAGGTGGAGCCGCACCCGCCGCAAAAGGGCCCTGATCGGGAGGTAAAGGAGCGCGGCGATCGCCGCCGCCAGGAAAGGGGTCACCACCCAGGCCCCGAGGAAGTTGCCGAAAGCGGCGAGGTCGAGCGGGCGGCCGGCGAAAACGTTCCAGCCGAAGATGGCGCCGACGATGGTCTGGCTGGTGGAGACCGGCAGGCCGCGCCGGTTCATCCAGTAGACGGCGTAGGCCGCCGCCACCGCGATCAAGAAGGCCCCGACCAGGGTGCCGACCTGGCCCAGCTTGCCCAGGTTCCCGGCGGTGCCCGCCCCCGAGAGGACGGCCCCCAGGGTGACGAAGACGCCGGCGATGAAGGCGGCGGTGGAGAAACGCACCATCCGGGTGCCGACGGCGGTGCCGAAGATGTTGGCGCCGTCGTTGCCCCCGAGCGACCAGCCGAGGAAAAGCCCGCCGGAGAGGAAGAGCCAGGCCCAGGCCTCCATCTCACACCAGCCGCTTGATCACCAGGATCGAGAGCTCGTCGCAGATGTCCTCGGAGGTGTCGGCGATGTCGTCGATGCGGTCGATGAACTGCTGGAGATGGAGCTTTTGGGCGAGCTCGAGCTCGCTCTCGAAGAGCTCCCGCCCGATCCGGGTCGCCACCTTGTCGGCCTCGGACTCGTAAAACTGCACCTTCTTCACGTGGTCGCGCACCGCGTGGAGGTCTTTGAAGAAGGCGCGGGCGGCCTTGACCATCTCCTCGGCGGTGGTCACCGCCGCCCGGGCGAGCTCGAGCACCCCCTCCCCCACCGGCCCGAGCGCCGGACGCTGGACGTAAAAGGCGTAGACCGACTCCTCGTAGCGGTTGGTCACCTGGTCCACCTGCTCGATCAGGCTGAGGACGTCCTCCCGAAGCTCGGGGATCAGGGTGTGAAAGGTCATCTTGGTCTCGATCTCGCGGCGAAGGCCGTCGCCCTCCTCCTCGACCCGGGTGATCGCTTCGATGTAGCGCTCGAAGTCCTCGTCCACCCCGCGGCGAACGTAGGCCTCGAGGGCGCGGGAAAAAACCAGCCCGGCCTCGAGCACGTGGTCGAGGTAGAGGTCGATCTCGCCCTCGAGCTGGCGAACGCTCGAAAAGAGGGGGGTAAGTTTCATGATGCCCCTATGGTAGCGCGATCCAGCCCGAGACCCCGGCGGCGAAACGCATTCCTGGGCCTTCGCCCAGCAAGAGGTAGGGAAAGTAAACCCGAAGCTCGCCCCCTTCCCATCGAAGCCCCCATTCGGCCCGCAAAACCAGGGGTTGAAGACGAAGGGATAACCGCGCTTGGGGACCGGGCTGGGCCAGGGTGAGCCCCCCGCGGGCCACGATCTCCACGATTACCGGACTCTCGAAAACCCATGTCCGGTAGCGGGCTCCGTAGCGGAGGCTCGAGCCCGCGGGGGTACCGAAGCCCAGCCAAAGCCGAAGCCGTTCCTTCCCCTTTCGGAGCTCCCGTCCCCAATAGACCCAAAGCCCGGGCGGAGCCTTGGAAGCGATCCGGCCGGCGAAGAGCAGCCACCCGTTTGCCAAAGGCCGCCGGTGGTAAAGGGAAAACCGCTTGCGGCCAGGAGCCTGCTCGAACCAGGCCCAACTGGCAAACGCCCCCGCCTGCCCCAGACCGATCCCGTAAGTTTGGGTCGCAAAATCGGCATACCCGCCGATGCCATACCCCGACTCGGCTACCCCTAGTTGGAGCGAGCCCGAGAGGGGGTACCCGATCCCGCCCGCAGCGGCCAGACGGGGACCGATCCAAGCGAGGCGGAGCCTTGCCTGACCGGCTCCTCCCCCAACCCCTGAAAGGGAAAAGAGCAGCCGCCGCTCTGGATCCATCGAAAGTAGAGCGGGGTTTTCCAGAGCGAGCGCGGGGGCGCCAAAGATCCGATCCTCATCGCTCAAGGAAAAGGGCACAGCCAGCGCGGAGAGCCCCAGCCAGAGCAGCAAAAACGCCCTTTTCAGGAAAACACCTCCACCCTCACCCCGGGGTGTGCGCTAAGGAAGGCCTCCACCGCGTCCGCGGCCTTGGCGAGCCGGGCCCGCGCGAGCACCGCGGAAAGCCGCCCGCGGGGGCGGAGCCTGAGCTCGAGGAGCCCGGGCTCCACCGCGTGCTCGGCAAGCAGAAGCTCCATCCCCGGAAGCTCGACGCGGTAGCCCCACTCGGTGCGCAAAATCCGGCCGACCCGGAACCCCCGGGACTCGAGGTACTCTTTAAGCGCCCAGGCAAGTTTCGCGGGATGCCCCCTTCCCCCGGGGAAGACGCTCCACACCCGCTCGGCCATGCCCCCGTTTTAGCATGGAACCGTGCTCCCCGGCCGGTATCTGGCCTACTGCCCGAACTGCGGCGGCCCCATCACCGAAGAGCGCCTCGAACAGGGGCTCGCCTGCGAGCGCTGCCAGCCCGACCCCGCGGCCCCGCCCCGGCCGGGCCGCCTGAACGCAGTGGCCACCGCCCGCCGCCTACTCGAAGACTGGGCGAACTTCTTCGAGCGGGCCGCCGGGAACCCCCCGTGGCCACTCCAGCGCACCTGGGCCGCCCGGGTGGTACGAAAACGCTCGTTTGCCATGCTCGCCCCCACCGGAATCGGGAAGACCACCTTCGGCCTCTTCACCGCCGCCTGGCTCGCCCAAAGGGGAAAGCGAAGCCACCTGGTCTTTCCCACCCGGCTGCTCGTCCGGCAGGCGGCCGAGCGGCTTTCCGCGCTCGGGGCGCCCTTCGTCGCCTACACCGGCAAGAAACGGGAGAGGGAGGCGGTTTTGAAAGGCGAGGCGCCGATCCTCGTCTACACCGCGCAGTTCCTCTACAAAAACCGGGACGCCCTGCCCGGCCCGGTGGACTTCCTCTTCGTGGACGACGTGGACAGCGTCCTCAAGTCGGCGCGGAACGTGGACGCGCTCTTTCGCCTGCTTGGCTTTAGCGAGAACGACCTCGAGCGCGCCTTCCAGAACCTCGCCCTCCGGCAAAAGGACCCGCTCAAAGCCGAACAACGCGCCGAGCGCCTCCGCCAAAAGGCAAAGGGCGTGCTCGCGGTCGCGAGCGCCACCGCCCGGGCCCGATCGGCCCGGGTCAAGCTCTTCCGGGAGCTTCTCGGCTTCGAGGTCAGTGCCCCGAGCTACGCCCTACGCAAGGTGGCGGACCTCTACGAAGCGCATTTCGGGGAAGCCGACGAGACGCTCTTTGCCGCCGCCCTCGCCTGGGCAAAGACGCTTGGCGCCGGCGGCCTTTTTTTCCTCTCCGGCCACCGCCCCAAGGAAGACGCGGAAAGGCTTCGGGACTACCTGAGGGAGCGGGGTCTCTCCGCCCTCGCCTACGACGACGAGGGAGCGGTCGAGCGCTTCGCCGCCGGCGAGGCCGACTACCTCGTGGGCTTCGCCTCTTGGCGGAACCCCCTCGCCCGCGGGCTCGACCTGCCCCAGCGGGTGCGCTACGCCCTTTTCGTGGGCGTGCCCCGGCTCGAGCTCCCGCTCGCGCACCCCGAGCCCGAGGCGCTTTTCCGGGTGGCGGTGGCGCTTTTGCCGCTACTCGACGGGCGAACGAAGGCCGAGGTACGCCGGCTCGCGCGCCTTCGCCGGCCGCCCGAAGGAGCCATCCGCACCCTTGCCCAAAAAATCGAGGAAAAACTTCAAGACCCGGGGTTTCGAAAAAGAGTCGAGGAAAGCCCCGAGGTGGGGCTCCGCTTCGACGAGGCGGGGCGGCCGGTCCTTGTCTTTGCCGACGTCACCGGCTATCTCCAGGCCTCCGGGCGCACCAGCCGGCTCACCCCGGCGGGGCTGACCCGGGGCCTTGCGCTCACCCTGGCCGAAGACGAAAAGGCCTGGAACGCGCTCTTCCGGCGGCTTTCCTACCTGCTCGAGGAGCCGCCCCGACCGGTGCTCGAGGTGGACCTCGAGGCCCTGCTCCGGGAGATCGACGAGGACCGCCGCCGCCTCGAGTCCGGCGAGCACGGGGGGCTTCGCATCCCGGCCCAGGCGGTGGTGGTCGAGTCGCCGAACAAGGCCCGCACTCTGGCCTCGTTCTTCGGAAGGCCCCAGCGCCGCTACCTGCCCGGGCTCCTCGTCTACGAGGTCCTGAGCGAGGAGCGCTACCTGCTCCTCGCCGCCACCCGCGGCCACCTCACCGACCTCTATCCCAAAGGGGGGCTTTTTGGCGTGGAGGTGAACGGGACCTACCGCCCCCGCTATCACCCGCTCCGCCGCTGCCCCGAGGGGGCGGTGCCGGCCGAGGTCTGCAAAAACGAACGGCCCAGTCAGCCGGACCGCGACCAGGCGATCGAGAGCTTGCGGGAACTTGCGCTCGAGGTGGAAGCCTTCTACCTCGCCACCGACCCCGACACCGAGGGGGAGAAGATCGCCCGCGACGCCGAGCTCGCCCTCGCCGCCTTCACCGGCGCCCGGGCGCGGGCCGAGTTCCACGCGGTGACCCCGCGGGAGTTCAGGGAGGCGCTCTCCCACCCCCGCGCCCTCGACCCAAACCTCGTCGCCGCCCAAAAGGTGCGCCGGATCGCCGACCGATGGGTGGGCTTTGCCCTTTCCCAGGGGCTTTGGAAGCTCCTCGGCCGGAAAACGCTCTCGGCCGGCCGGGTGCAGACCCCGGTGCTCGGCTGGGTGATCGAGCGGGCCGACCTTGCCAAGGAGAAGGAGCCCTACACCGAGGTCACGCTCGGGGAGCTCGTGATCCGCTTTCCCGGCGAGGTCCGGGGCCAAACGCTCCGGGTGGAGCGGGGGGAGATCCGTCTCGTGGAAAAAACCCCGCCGCCCCCCTTCACCACCGACGCCCTGCTCGCCGAGGCCTCGCGGCGGGGGTTTCCGGTGTCCCGGGCGATGGCGCTCGCGCAGGATCTCTTCGAAGCCGGGTACATCACCTACCACCGTACCGATTCCACCCGGGTCGCCCCCGAGGGGATGGCGCTCGCGCGCAAGCTGATCGAGGCGCGTTTTGGTGCCGGCTACGTGCGCCTGCGCCCCTGGGGGGAGGGCGGCGCCCACGAGGCGATCCGCCCGACCCGGCCGATGACGCCGGAAGACCTGGAGGAGGCGATCCTGCTCGGGGATGCGGCCCTCGAAGAGGACCACCTTAGGCTTTACCGGCTGATCTTCGACCGCTTCCTGGCCAGCCAGATGATTCCCGCCCGGGTGCGGCTTGCCACCTACCGCTTCGCGCTCGACGGGGCCGAGACCACCCGCGAGCTGCTCGCCGGGGTGCTCGAGCCCGGCTACGGCCGGGCCTGGCCGCTCGGCCTCGAACCCGGCCCCGAGCCCGGCCGCTACCCGGTCGAGCCCAGGAAGGTGCTCCTTCCGAAGGCCCACCCCTACACCGAGGGCGAGCTCGTCGCCGAGATGAAGCGCCGCGGAATCGGCCGGCCCAGCACCTACGCCCTCACCGTCGAGCGGCTCTTCGCGCGGCGCTACGTGGTGCGCCGGGGGCGCTGGCTTTTTCCCACCCCCTTGGGCCGCCGGGTCTACCGCCTGCTCACCGAGGAGGGGTCGCTTGCCGCGGTGGCGCGGCGCTACGTGTCCGAGGCGTTTACCCGCGAGCTCGAGGCCTGGATGGACCGGGTCGAGGAGGGCGAGGACCCCCTCGCGATCCTGCAGAGGCTCGAGGCCGCCACCCGCGAGATCCTCGCCGCCCCCTCGGGACCCGAACCCCGCCAAGAAGCGCGATAATGGAGGCGACCCACCGCGAGGGGGATACCGTGGAAGCGATCGATCGAAACCAACTCCTGCGCGCGGCCGAGGACCGCTTCGACCTCCTGGTCATCGGGGGCGGCGCCACCGGGGCCGGGGTGGCGCTCGAGGCGGCAAGCCGCGGGCTCAAGACGCTGCTCGTCGAAAAGCACGACTTCTCGGCCCAGACCTCCTCGCGCTCGACCAAGCTGGTGCACGGCGGGGTCCGCTACCTCGAGGCGGCGATCAAGCGGCTCGACCGGGTGCAGTGGAACCTGGTGAAAGACGCCCTCCACGAGCGGGCGGTCTTCTTCCGGATCGCCCCCCACCTGGCTTGGAAGATCGAGCTCTTGACGCCCCTTTACCGGGCGATCGAGATCCCCTACTTCCTCGCCGGGCTCAAGCTGTACGAGGCCCTGGCCGGCCGGGAGCGGATCGGCCAGGCCTACTTCCTGCCCCCGGCCGAGGCCAAGGCGCGCTTTCCCCAGATCAAGGAGGAGGGGCTCAAAGGGGCGGTGGTCTACGCCGACGGGCAGTTCGACGACGCCCGGATGAACCTGGCCCTCGTCCTCACCGCGCTGGAAGCGGGGGCGGTGGCGCTCAACCACGTCGCCGTCGTGGGGTTCATCAAGGAGGGGGATAGGGTGGTGGGCGCCGAGCTTGTGGACCAGCTCACCGGCGGGCGCTTCGCGGTCCGGGCCCGGATGGTGGTGAACGCCGCCGGTCCCTTCGTCGACCAGATCCGCCGCCTCGACGACCCCGAGGCCGAGCCCATGCTGGTCACGAGCTCGGGGGTGCACCTCGTCCTCCCCGGGCGCTACGCCCCCGCCGGGACCGGCCTCTTAATCCCCCGCACCGAGGACGGCCGGGTGCTCTTCGTCCTTCCCTGGCACGGCCACACCCTGGCCGGCACCACCGACGAGCCGGCGCCGGTGAGCGAGCACCCCCTACCCACCGAGGGCGAGATCGAGTACCTCCTCCGCCACCTGAACCGGCACTTCGCGCTTGAGCTCGACCGCGACGCGATCCGCTCCGCCTGGTCGGGGCTCCGCCCCCTGGTCCGGGACCCCCGGGCCAGGGACACCGCCCGGCTCGCCCGCGACCACGTCATCCACGAGGAAAAGAGCGGGTTGGTCACCCTCGCCGGCGGCAAGTGGACCACCTACCGCAAGATGGCCGAGGACCTCGTCGACTACCTCGACCGCACCCGCGCCCTCGGCCTGCCGAAAAGCCGCACCAAGGAGCTCGTTCTCGTGGGCGGGCGACACTTTGATCCGGACGAGGAAAAAGAGCTCGCCCTCCTCCTCGACCCCGACACCGCCTACCACCTGGTGCACACCTACGGCGACGCCGCCCGGCGCTTCCTCGACTTTGCCAAGGAAACCGGGGGGCTTTTGCGGCTGGTGCCGGGGCTTCCCTACCTCGAGGCCGAGGTGCGCTGGGCCGCGCGGTACGAGCTCGCCGAGACCCCCCTCGACTTCCTGCTCCGGCGCACGCGGCTTGCCTTTCTTGAGCTCGAGGCCGCCCGAAGGGCCCTGCCTCGGGTCGCCGAGATCCTCGCCGAGGAAAAGGGCTGGGGTCCGGCGGAGACCGAGCGCCAACGCAAAGCGGCCGAGGACTGGCTCGCGCGCGCCCCCTGATATCCTCGTCCCCGTGGAACGCACGGCGCTCCTTTCCTCCCTGGTCGCCCTCTACGTCGCCGCCGAGGTGGTCTCCAACGTAACCGCCGGCCGCCTCGTGGCGCTCGGCCCGGTGGTGGTGCCGGGGGCGATCTTCCTCTACGCCATGACCTTCACCCTCCGGGACGCAATCCACGCCGCCGGCGGGCTCGTCCTGGCCAGGGGCGCGGTCTGGTCGGGGTTTTTCGCGAACCTGCTGCTCGCCCTCTACGGGCTTCTCGTGCTCAGCCTGCCCGCCCCGCCCTGGTTCGACGACGCCCCTTATCGCGTGGTACTGGGCCAGAGCGCCCGAGTGGTGGCGGCGAGCCTCTCCGCCTACCTCGCCGCTCAGCTCGTGAACACCTGGGCCTTTGAGCGCATCCAGGGGCCGCTTTGGGCGCGGAGCATGGGCTCGAACGCCCTCGCCATCGTCGTGGACACCGCGGTCTTCATCCTCCTCGCCTTTGCCGGCACCGGGGCCCCGCTGCTTGTGCTGATGGCGGGACAGCTCCTCTTTAAGTTCGCCTTCAGCCTACTGCTCCTCCCCCTCGTTTATGGGGTGCGCGCCCGAATCCGCTCGGCATAGGCTCGGGGTATGGAGCTCGAGCTCATCGGCCTCGCCACCGACCCCGGAAGCGGCCTCTCGCCCCGGGCTGCCGCCCGGGCGGGAGTCCACCTCCTCGACCCCAGCGTCCCCCTCGGCCCCCAGTACGAAGCCCTCCTAAAGCGCTACGACCGAATCCTCTCCCTCCACGCCTCGGCCAAGCTCTGCCCCGTAGGCACAAAAGCCCGCGCCGAGGCCCCGCCCGGGGTCCGGGTGATCGACACCGGCCTCGGCTCCGCCGGGCTGGGCGCGGTGGTGCAGTGGGTGGCCGAGCGGCTACGCCACGGCGCGGAGGAGGAAGAACTCTTGGCCGAGGTCGAGCGCCTTAGGCGGGAAGGGCGGTTCCTGCTCGCCGCCGCCGATCTGGGTACGCTGGTCGAAAACCGCTTGATGCCCCGCTTCGGTGACCGCTTCGGCGAGGCCTTCGGGCTTTGGGCACTCTTCACTTTGGAGAAGGGGACCTTCCGGGTACCCCCGCTGCCCCTCCCCGCGGCCCGGGCCCCCGAGGGGATCGCCGCCATGCTCCGGCGCATGCTCGGGCGGCGCCGGGTGCGGGTACGGGCCCTCCTCGGCGAAGTCCCTCCGGACTTCAAGGAGCGGCTGAAGGAAGCGCTTTCGAAAGAGCTCACCTTAGAGCGCGGGACCCTCGCCCCGATGGACCCCCTGGCCCAAAGCCGGGTGGGGAAGAAGGCGGTGGCGGTCTTCGCCCATCCTGTTTAGGCTGCCCCCTCGGCCAAAAGGCGCTCGGCTTCCTCCGCGCGCATGGGGGCGCCGAAGTAGTATCCCTTGAAAAGCCCGTAGCCGAGCCGGAGCAAGCGGTCGAGCTCCTCCCGGGTCTCCACCCCCTCGGCGACCACTGCCACCCCGGCCCGCTCGCCCAAAGCCCGGACGGCCTCGGCCACCGCCTCGGCCCCCACGCTCTCTCCAAGCTCCTGAACCAGGCTGCGGGGCAGCTCGATGAAATCGAAGGGAAGATCCTTGATCTCGGCCAGGGAAACAAGCCCGGCGCCGAAGTCGTCGATCACCAACCGCACGCCCATCCCCCATAGGCGTCGCAGGAGCTCGCCCCGCCGCCGCTCGTCGAAGGGCTCTTCGGGGAGCTCGAGGGCGAGGCTCCCCGGGGGCAGCCCCCGGCGCTTTAGCTCGCGCTCAAGGAAGGGAAAAAGCTCGTCCGAGGCCAGGGAACGGGACGAGAGGTTCACGCTCACCAAGGGACGGCCGTGGACCTGCCAGGCCTCGAGCCGGTCCAGAACCTTGGTGAGGACCAGCCGGTCCAACGCCCAGGCGAGCCCGATCTCTTCGGCCAGGGGCACGAAGACCTCGGGTGGCTCCTGCCAGCGGGCGAGCGCCTCAAAGAAGACCACTTCCCCCCCAGGGTGGCGCAGCACCGGCTGATAGACCACCTCGATCGTCCCGGACTCGATCGCCTCCGCGAGTGCCCGCTCCAGGGCAAAGCGCCGGGCCAATGCCGCGTCCCCCTCGGGATCGAAGAAGGCCACCCGTCTCCCCGCCCGTTTGGCCCGGTACATGGCGGCGTCGGCCTTGCGCAAAAGCTCCTCGAGCCGCTCGCCGTCCCTGGGGAAAAGCGCCACCCCGAGGCTCGCGTCGAGAAAAAAACGGCTCCCGCCCACCGCGTAGGGCCGCGCGATTTCGCGAATCAACCGGGAAAGGAACCCCTCTAGGGCGTTTGTCTCTAGGACCTCGAGCAGTGCCGCAAACTCGTCGCCCCCAAGCCGGGCGACCAAGTCCCGTGACCGGACGACTTCGTGCAGGCGCTCGGCCACCTGCCTAAGCACCTCGTCCCCGAGCGCGTGGCCGTGGCGATCATTGATTTCCTTAAAGCGATTTAGGTCGATATAAACGAGGGCCGCCCGGCCCTCGAAGTTCTGCACGTGCTCCAAAAGCCGCCTACCCCGCTCGAAGAAGCCTCGGCGGTTCAGGATGCCGGTTAAGGGGTCGGTGTAGCTGAGCTCGGCGATCTCCTTAAGGAGTTGCAGGCGCTCGAGTCCCTGCCCCAGCATCCGCCCGGCTTCGGCCAGGGCCCGAAGCTCCCCCGGTTCAAAGGCCCCGCGCTCCCTAGCACCCAAGATCAAGAGGCAGCGCCCTTTTTGGTAAAGCACGGGCACCGCCGCCCCGGCCCGGGAACCCTGCAGGCGGAGGAGGTCCTCAAGAGGGTCTCGGCTTTTGAAGCCAAAGCGCCGGGCCGCCGGGCGTCCTTCCAGCGCAGGAGCGGCGAAGGTCCGGGCGAGCGCCTCCGGCTTTCCCGAAACCCCCGCCTTCTCCGCGCCCCGGCGTCCCTCCACGCCGCGGTCGTCGGTAAGGAGAAAATAGCCTCGAGGGGCGGCCACGGCCCGCGTCCCGAAGGGGCCCGTCCCGCACTCGCCCATCACCAGCGCAAGGGTGTACCCCGCCCGCTCGACCGCGGCCCGCACCACGGCGTCGAGGAGCGCCTCCTCGTCGTCGACCTGGGCCGTGGCCTCCCCCACCGCCCCGAGGAGGGCCAGCGCACGGTTCTCAAAGTCAAGATCGAACACCCTCCGGCGCACCACCGCCCCGCCCCCGGCGGCGAGCAGGCTCACCGCAAGCGAAAGCGGCCAGACCGGGGTCCCGTACAGCGTAAGACCCGCGGCCACGAGCGAAAACAAAAGCCCGAGCCCGAAGTCCAGGGCGAAGCCAAAGGCGAACGCCCCCAGGGCGGAAAGCGCACCGGCGGCCACCGGGACGTGCGGCCTAACGGCAAGCGCGGCGGCGAAGAAAAGCCCCCCGAGCACCAAACCCCACCGCCGGCGCCGCGCGTCCCGAGCCATTGTTTTCATCGTGCCGGAGCCAAAACTGGGCTTCTACCCCCCTTTTGGGGGAAAAGGGGCAAAAGCAAAAGCCCCCGGGGCGATCCCCGGGGGCTACTTGTTC
>CAYYAB010000046.1:0-11236 GCA_964469895.1 uncultured bacterium
GAGGGCCACCCCGAGCTCAGCTTCCTGCACCTCGCGGGGCCCGCGCTGGTGCGCACCTCGAAGCGGGACCGGCGGGGGCTCCTCCGGAGGAACGAGGTCTTGGCGGAGGCGTTCGGACCCGCGTGGCAGGCGCTCTTTCTCGAGGTTCCCCTGCCTCCGGCGAAAAAGCGCGACCTGGTGGACGCCGGGGCGCTCCTTTGGACCGCCCAGAGGATCGCTCGGGGCGAGGCCCGCTATGTGCCCGAGCCGCCCGACGAGGACGCCCGGGGCCTTCGGATGGCGATCTACTTTTGATCGAGCGGGAAGGGGGGCGGAGCGTCGGGGGCGTCGAGGGCGCGGCGCACCCCTTCGGCAAAGGCCTCGGCGTCGAGCCCCGGGACCCGGCGAAGGTGCCCGAGGGCCTTATGCAAAAGCCGCTCGGCCCCCCGGCGGCTGGTTCGGGCCTTGTGGAGGGCGGCGGCGAGCTGGATCAGCCCTTGCAAGAACTCGCGCTCGGGGCCCGAGGCCGAAAGCCAGAGGGGCTCGAGCACCTCGTGCACCTCCCAGTACCGACCCGCGCGCCAAAGCGCCCGCGCCTTTGCCTTTACTTCCTCTGGCAGCGGCACGGTATAGAGTGTAGCCCGTATGGCCGAGATCCTTCACTTGACCGATGACACCTTTGAGCAGGCGGTAAAGGACGGGCTCACCATCGTGGACTTCTGGGCCGAGTGGTGCCAGCCCTGCAAGATCATCGCCCCCTACCTCGAGGAGTTCGCCGAGAAGTACGCCGGCAAGCTCAAGGTGGCCAAGCTCGACGTGGACGAAAACCCCCGCACCGCGATGCGCTACCGGGTGATGAGCATCCCCACCGTGATCCTCTTCAAGAACGGGGAGCCGGTCGAGGTCTGGGTCGGGGCCCAGCCCAAGCGCAACTACGAGCAAAAACTCGAAAAACACCTGCCCCCTGAAGCATGAGCGCGCTCCCGGTCGCCCTGGACGCGATGGGGGGCGACCACGCCCCCCGCGAGACCGTGGCCGGTGCGCTCCTCGCCGCCCGCGAGGGGGTGCCGGTGGTGCTGGTGGGCGACCCCGAGCGCCTTCGCGCCGAGCTCCAATCGGCCGGCGGCGAGCTCCCGATCGTCCCCGCCCGGGAGGTGATCGGGATGCACGACGCCGCCACCGAGGTGCGAAGAAAACGCGAGGCCTCGATCAACGTCGCCGTGCGCCTGGTCAAGGAAGGGCAGGCGCGGGCGGCGGTGAGCGTGGGCCACTCCGGGGCCACCATGGCGGCGGCGCTCTTCCTCCTCGGCCGGATCAAGGGGGTCGAGCGGCCCGCGATCCTCGCCGAGCTCCCGGCGGACACCCCATCCGGCAAGGTCCACCTGATCGACGCCGGGGCCAACGCCGACGCCCGCCCCGCCCACCTCCTCGCCTTCGCCCGCATGGGGGCGGCCTACGCCGAGCGGATGAGCGGGGTCGAAAACCCCCGGGTCGCCCTCCTCTCGATCGGGGAGGAGGAGACCAAGGGCAACCAGCTCGTGCTCGCCGCCCGGCCCTTGCTTGAAAAAAGCGGCCTCAACTTCGTGGGCAACGTCGAGGGCCGCGACCTCATGGACGGCAAGGCCGACGTGGTGGTGACCGACGGGTTCACCGGCAACGTCGTCTTGAAGCTCGCCGAAGGGGAAGCGCGCACGATCTTCCGCTGGATCAAGGCTGCGCTTGGCCGAGATCTAAAGGCGAGATTGGGCGCCCTCCTGGTTCGGGACGCCCTCCGGGCCCTCGCCGCCCGTATGGACCCGGCGGAATACGGCGCGATGCCGCTACTCGGCGTTCGGGGCGCGGTCTTCATCGGCCACGGGGCCTCCGACCGGCGGGCGGTGAGAAACGCCCTCCTCCGGGCCCACAAACTCGCCGAGTCGGGCCTTCTGGCCGCCCTCGGCGCCTAAACTGGGGGCATGGAGGGGTTCAGCCTCGTCTCGGTGACCCAAGCGGCGCTTTGGCTCCGGGTCCTGGTGGCCCTCGCGGCGGTGCTCGTCGCCTTTCAGGTCGCCCGGGCCGGGGCCCGGGCGTTTCACTGGGTGGCCCGGCTCACCGAGGACCCCCGGGACGACGCGTTCTGGCGCTGGCTGGCCCGGGGCTGGTGGGTGCTCCTCGCGCTCGCGCTTTTGAGCTTTCTCTTCCGGCTCTTTGAGCTCCGGGTCGAGCCACTCTTTACCTGGGGCGAGCTGCTCGTGCGTTGGCTGGGCTCCCGGGGGCTCTCGGTGCTCTTCATCCTGGTCCTCACCTACGCCGGCTACCGGCTGGTGGACGCCCTCGCCGACCGGTTTCGCATCAGCGACGAGGGACCCTTCGAGCGCCAAAGGGTGCGCAAGGAAACGCTCGCCAACGTGGTTCAGTCCACCTTGAAGGGGCTCGTGATCACCGTCGGGGTCCTCCTCGCCCTCGCCAATCTCGGGATCAACGTGGGGGCGCTCATCGCCGGAGCCGGGATCGCCGGTCTCGCCATCTCCTTCGCCGCCCAGAACCTGGTGCGGGACGTGATCAACGGGTTTTTCATCCTGCTTGAGGACCAGTACGGGGTGGGCGACATCATCCGGGTAGGCGACCTCGCCGGCGGGGTCGAGCGCATGAACCTGCGCCTCACCGTGCTCCGGGACCTCGAGGGCAAGGTCCACTTCATCCCCAACGGCCAGATCAACCAGGTCACGGTGATGAGCCGCGACTGGTCGCGGGCGGTGGTGGACGTGGGGGTGGCCTACAAGGAGGACGTGGACCGGGTGCTCGAGGTCGTGCGCGACGAGGCCGAGCGGCTTTACCGGGACTGGCGGGAGAAGTTCACCGACGATCCGCCCCAGGTCCTCGGGGTCAACGAGCTCGGCGACAGCGCCGTGGTGATCCGCGTCCTCTTCACCACCCAGCCGAAGGAGCAGTGGGGGGTGGCCCGGGAGTTCAACCGGCGGATCAAAAAGCGCTTCGACGCCGAGGGGATCGAGATCCCCTTCCCCCAGCGGTCGGTCTGGTTCCCCGAGCCGCTTAGAATCGAAAAGGCGTGAAGCGGGTCCTGTTCCTTGGCCTCCTGGCCCTTTGGGCCTGGGCCTATGCCAAGGCCTACTGGCCCACCGGCGAGGGGCTCTTGATCGGGGAGGAGCGCGCCGGGGTCCTGCGCTTTCTCGGCATCCCCTACGCCCGGGCCGAGCGCTTCCGGCCCCCCGTGCTCCTCGGCCTGCCAAAGGGAACCTTCGACGCCCGGCGGCCGGGACCCGCCTGCCCCCAGCGGGGCTCGGTGGAGATCCGCCTCGGCGCCTACCTGCCGCCCCAGCGCGAGGACTGCCTGAACCTAAACCTCTGGGTCCCGGCCTCCCCCGCGCCTCCGGGGGGCTGGCCGGTGATGGTCTACCTGCACGGGGGAAGTTTCACCGGAGGGGGCGGCGCGGTGCCGATCTACGACGGGAGCGCCCTCGCCCGCCGGGGCGTGATCGTGGTGACGCTCAACTACCGGCTCGGGCCCTTTGGGTTTCTCGCGCTCCCCGGTCTCGGCGAGGGGAATGGAAACTTCGGGCTTCTCGACCAGATCGCCGCCCTCCGCTGGGTGCGCGAGAATATTCGCGTCTTCGGCGGGAACCCGGAACGGGTCACCCTCTTCGGCGAGAGCGCGGGGGCGATGAGCGCCTGTGCCCTGCTTACGAGCCCCCTTGCTCAGGGGCTTTTTTCCCGGGTGATCCTGCAATCGGGGGGATGCGACCAGGTCAAGACCCTGGAGGAAGGGTTCAAGGACGCGGCCCGGATCGGGGAAAAGCTCGGTTGTGCTCCGGAAGACCTCGGCTGCTGGAAAAGCCTCCCGGTTGAGCGCTACCTCACCCTTTTCGACCGGTTTGATCCCCTCTTCGACTTCAACCAGGCCCCCTTCAAGCCCCACGTGGACGGGGACGTATTGCCCGAGTTCCCGGAAACGGCGCTCGAAAAGGGAGCGGGTAAGGGGGTGGCGATGATCGCCGGGGCGAACGCGGAGGAGTACCGCCTGAACCTCGCGCTCTATGCGGTGGGGCCGAGGAGCTGGGAGGCTTTTTCCGCCCTGGTGCGGGCGCGGGGGGTGGACCCCGAGCGGGCGCTCGCCCACTACAAAAGCCGCTTCGCCGACCCCCTCGAAGCCTTTTACGCCTTCGAGACCGAACGGGTGCTGCTTTGCCCTACGCTCCGGGCCGCGAAAAAGCACCAAGGAAAGACCTACGCCTACCTTTTCTCCTACCGGCCCGAGACCCTTCCCTTCGCCGGCGCCTTCCACGGGCTCGACATCGCCTTCGTCTTCGACACCTACGAGGTCTGGCCGTTTTGGCTCGTCTTCATGACCGTGCCGGAGCTCGAGGCCGCCCGGCCTGTGGGCCGGCGGATGCAAGAACTTTGGACCGACTTCGCCAAGGGTGTGCCGCTCAAAGCCGGGCTCCTCTTTTGGCCGGAGTACGAAAGCGGCTGGGTGATGGGGTTCGACCGCCACCCAGGCTGGCGAAAGGACCCCTATGAGAAGCGCTGCGCCCTCTTCCGGTAAAGTGGGGGCGTGCCGGTGCTCGAGCTCCACGAGGACGACCAGTACCTGGTCGCAAGCGGGGATACGCCTCTCCTCGAAATCTGGGAAGCCCTCCCCGAAAACCTGATCCCTCCCTTCCCCCCGGTAGAGCTCCCCGGCGGACTCGGCGGGCTCGTTGCCCGGGGCGGGTTCGGGCAAAACTTCTTCTTCCCCTCGGAGATCCTCGGGGTCGTTTACCGCACCCCCTCGGGCCGGGTGATCGCCGCCGGCGGCCGGGTGATCAAGAACGTGCAGGGCTACGACCTGGTCCGCCCCTTCGTGGGGAGCTTCGGGATTCTGGGCGAGGCGCTCAAGGTCACGCTCCGGCTCCGCCCCGCCCGCGCCCACGGGCTCTACCGTCGAACCGGCCGGCTGGAAGACCCCCTCCCCCCCGCCGCCCGCTTCGTCTGGCAGGAGGGGGAGACACGCTACGCCTACGCCGCCGGCCATCCCAAGGAGCTCGCGGCCTTTGAGGACTGGGAGGCGGTCAAAGAACCCCTCGACTACCGCCCCCTCTTCCCACACGGCATGGGCATCGGCGAGGGGCCGGTGCGCGACCTCCGCTTTGCCTGGGCAAACGGGGGCGAGACCCCGGCGCCCCATCCCCTTTTCAAGCGCCTGGCCGAAGCCCTCTAGGAAGCACCCCGAGGTGGGCCACCACCTCGCCCTGCACGCGCACCTCTTCCGGCTTGAAGACCCGGTCCGGATAGCGGGGGTTTTCCGAGCGGAGCACCACCCGGTCCCCCTTCCGGTAGTAGCGCTTCAGGGTGGCGGTCTCCTCGTCGGGAAGCAACACGACCACCACCGCCCCCGCAGGCGGCTCGCCAGCGTAGGGGCGCACGACCACGTAGTCCCCGGGGCGGATCCCGATCCCCACCATCGAGTCGCCCCGCACCCGGAGGAGAAAGTCGCCGGGCTCCACCGGCAACAGATCGGCAAGCCGCTCGGCGTAGGCCTCCACCACCCCCTCGGCGAAGACCGGCGGTCCGGCGGCGATCTCCCCGAGCACCGGGAGGCTCATCCCCGCCGCCCGCCGCCCCGTGTCGGTGAGGCGGACCAGGGTGCCGTGTCGGGGCCGGGCATCCAGCGTCACAAACCCCTTTCGGGCGAGGGCGTTTAACTGGGCCCGCACCCCCTGACGACTGATCCCGAGCGCCCGGGCCAGGTCCACCGCGAAGACCGGCTCGCCGAGTTCCGCGATCTTCAAAAGGATCCGCCGCTGGCCGGGGGGAAGCCGCGTTTCCACGTGAACAGTCTAACGCCAAAGGAGTAAGCTCGGGCCTCTTCCCGCTTCCGCGAACGCGCTAGTCTGACGGTATGGACCCCCGCGCCCTGAAAAAAGACTTCCCCATCTTCGAGGCCCACCCCGAGCTCGTCTTCCTGGATTCGGCGGCCTCGAGCCAGAAACCCCGGGCGGTGATCGAGGCGCTTTCCCGTTTTTACGAAACCGCTTACGCCAACGTCCACCGGGGCAGCTACCGCCTCTCGGAGGCGGCCACCGAGGCCTTTGAGGCCGCCCGCACTACGCTTGCGCGGTATCTCGGCGCCCGGGATCCCCGCGAGGTCGTCTTCGTGCGGAACGCCACCGAAGGGGTGAACCTCCTCGCCCATGCCCTCGCAGACCGCGTGGGCGCCGGGGAGACGATCCTCGTTACCGAGATGGAGCACCACGCGAACCTCGTCCCCTGGCAGCGGCTCGCGGCCCGCACGGGGGCCCGGATCCGGGCGGTACCCCTCACCGAGGAGGGCCGGCTCGACCTAAAGGCCTATGACCGCCTGCTCGCGGAAGGCCCTAAGATCGTTGCCCTCACCCAGATGTCGAACGTGCTCGGGACGATCAACCCGGTGGCAAAGCTTGCCGAAAAGGCCCGGCAAGCGGGGGCGATCGTGGTCGTGGACGGGGCCCAGGCCGCACCCCACCTGCCGGTGAACGTCGCCAGCCTGGGGGCGGATTTCTACGTAACGAGCGGCCACAAGATGCTCGGGCCCACCGGGGCCAGCGCGCTCTGGGGGAGGCTAGAGCTCTGGCTTGAACTCCCCCCCTTCCTCACCGGCGGAGGGATGATCGAGCGGGTCGAGATCGAGCAGAGCACCTTTACCGAGCCCCCCGCCCGCTTCGAGGCGGGCACGCCCCCCTTCGCCGAGGCGGTGGCGCTGGCTGAGGCAGCCCGCTACCTGGAAGCGGTGGGGCGGGAGGCGATCCTCGCCCATGACCAGGCCCTCACCCGGCGGGCGCTCGAGGGCCTCAAGGCCATCCCCGACCTCCGGGTCTTCGGCCCCGAGGGGTCCGACCGGGGCGGGGTGGTGAGCTTCGCCTTCCCCGGCCTCCACGCCCACGACCTCGCCACCTTCCTGGCCGAACGCAAGATCGCCGTACGGGCCGGGCACCACTGCGCCCAGCCGCTCCACCGGAGGCTCGGGGTCCCGGCCACCACCCGGGCGAGCTTCTACCTCTACAACACCGAGGAGGACGTGGACCGGCTCGTCGAGGCGGTGGCCGAGGCCCGCCGGTTCTTCAAGGACTGGATCGCCTAGACTGAAGTTGGCATGGGGATCCTCGAGGAGCTCTACCAGGAACTCGTCCTTACCCGGTACAAGGCACCCCAGAAACGGGGCACGCTCCCCAACCCTACCCACAAGAGCGGGGGGAAAAACCCCGCCTGCGGCGACCAGATCGAGCTCTACCTCAAGGTCGAGGACGGAACGATCGCGGCCGTCCGCTACCAGGGAGAGGGCTGCGCGGTGAGCCAGGCCTCGGCCGACCTGATGGCGGAAGCGGTGGAGGGAAAGACCGTGGCCGAGGCGCTCGAGCTCGCCAAAAAGTTCAAGGCCATGGTCGTGGAGGGCCGGCCACCGGCCCCCGAGCTCGGCGATCTGGCGGCGCTAGCCGGCGTGGCCAAGCTCCCCTCCCGGGTCAAGTGCGCCACCCTCGCCTGGCACGCGCTCGAAGAAGCCTTGGGGGAGGGCGCATGAAAGCCATTCGGGCGCGGGAGGTGACGCCCCTCCTGGTCGCCGACCGCGATCTGATGGAGCGCTGGAAACGCGCGGCGGCCGAGGAGAAGCTCGTCGCCCGCAGCAAGGGCGGCGAAAACTGGGTGATCGTTAAAGATCCGGACCTCGTCGAGATCCTGAAACAACGCGGGCTATCCTTCGAGGAATGGGAGGAAGCATGATTCCGGCCTACCCGGTGGTTTTCCTGCACGCGTTTCCCTTCTCCGCCCGGATGTGGCAACCCCAGCTTGCGGCCTTGAAGGGCCGTTATTCCGCCCACGCGGTCAACCTGCCCGGCTTCGGCGGCGAGCCCGCCCGGGCGAAAACCCTTGAGGCCTTTGCCGAAAGCGTGCTCGAGGAGCTCGACGTCCTCGGGATCGAGACGGCGGTCTTCGTGGGGCTCTCGATGGGCGGCTACGTGGCCTTCCGCCTTTTCGACCTGGCCCCGGAACGCTTTTCGGGCCTCTTGCTCGCCGATACCCGGGCCGGCGCCGACCCCCCTGAGGGAAAGGAAAAGCGCACCCGCTTGGCGGAAGCAGTCTTAAAGGAGGGCCCCAAGGCTCTCCTCCCCGACTTTTTAAACGCCGTCCTCGGCGAGACCACCCGGCGGACAGCACCCGAGCGCGTGCGGGAGGTCGAGGCGATGATCCTCGAAGCCGACCCCGAGGGAGTGGCAAACGCCCTCCTCGCGATGCGCGACCGGCCCGATGCTTTCGAACTGCTTCCCCGGATGAACTTCCCCGTGCTGCTCATCTACGGGGAAGAGGACGCGCTGACCCCGCCGGAAGAGGGCCAGAGGATGCTCGAAAAACTCCCCAAGGGTCGAATGCTCACCATCCCGCGGGCCGGCCACATGGCGAACCTCGAGGCCCCCGCTGCCTTCAACACCGCCCTCCTCGGCCTCCTTTCGGAGGTATACCGATGAGCCAAACCGATCCTTTCGAAAAACTCACCCTCTTTCGCACCATGCTGATGCACGCCAAGGAAAAGGCGGGGAAAGACCGGGACTTCGACGAGGCCGAAGGGATTTTGGACCAGGCCAAGGAGCTCCTCGAGGAGCTGCGCCCCCACGTCACCCCCGAGCTCTACCAGGAGATGAAGCACGAGTTCATCGACGCCGTGCTCTACGTCGAGCACGCCCGGGGCGACTTTCCTCCCGATCCCGAGAAGGAACCCTAGCGCAACCCGACGGGCGCTTGGCTCAAGCGGCCAATGATGTCCATGTCAGGGACCGAACTCGACCCAATCGGGAACCACCACGATTTTCGCAACCGACCCGCCCAGGCGAACGAGGGGTTTCGGGTTTACGATCCGTAGAGGCCTTCACGTCGCTCGTTCCAGCGCCCCCTGCCAAAAAACTATTCTTCCTTCGGCTCCCTGTGCATCAGCTCGGTGAGCACGTGAGAGGGGTCGGCCCCCTCGAAAGCGATCCGGTAAACCGCCCGCACGATGGGGAGGTCCACCCCCTTTTCCACCGCCCAAGCGTGGACCGCCTGGGTCGTGGGGAGCCCCTCGACCGTGCGTCCCTCGAGCGACTCCCCGCGCACGATCCGCTCCCCCGCCCAGCGGTTTCGCGAGTGCCGGCTGGTGGCGGTGGCCACCAGGTCGCCGAGGCCGGCGAGGCCGTAGAAGGTCTCCCGGCGCGCCCCCTGGGCCTCGGCAAAGCGCACGATCTCGGCGAGGCCCCGGGTCAAAAGCGCCGCCTTGGCGTTGTCCCCGAGGGCAAGCCCGTCCACCATGCCGGCCGCCAGAGCGACCACGTTCTTGAGCGCTCCGGCGAGCTCGACCCCGAGGAGGTCGTCCCGGGTGTAGACCCGAAAGACCGGGCTACTGAAGACCTCCTGCACCCTTTTGGAAAGCGCCGGATCCAGGCTCGCCACCACCGCCGCGGCGGGCAGGAGCCGGCCCACCTCCTCCGCGTGGTTGGGGCCCGAGAGCGCCGCCACGCGGGAGTTCCCGGTGGCCGCGGCGATCACCTCGCTCGGCCGGCGAAGCCCCCCTCTTTCAAACCAAAGCCCCTTGGTGGCGGAAACGTAGAAGGGCGCCACAGGCAGGCCCGAAAGCGCGTCCGGCAGCGCCCGGCTAGGCAGTGCCACCACGGCGAGCTCGGCGTCCCGGAAGGCGAGCTCGGGGTCGGCGGTGGGCCGGACGTAGGGGGGAAGGTGCACGCCGGGAAGGTGGCGCCGGTTTTCGCGGGTCCGGGCGAGCGCTTCGGCGGCTTCCCTGCTCCTTGCGAGCAGGGACACCGGGATCCCCTTGGCCCCGAGCACCACGGAGATCGCGGTGCCCCAGGCCCCTGCTCCGATCACCACCACCTTCATGGCATGAGCTCGAAGGCCTCGTAGAGGGCGGCAAAGAAGAGCAGCACGGTGGCAGGCACCAGGGAAAGCCCGAGGATCCTGAGCCCCCGGCGCCAGCCACGCCCCGCGAGCACCTCGCCGAGGAGGGCGAGGCCACCAAAGACGGTCGTGTTGTAGGCGCCGAGCTCGAGCACGATCACCGGCAGATGCAAGAGAAGCCGATCCACCGGCACCACCGCCGGCGAGAGGGCGAAGCCGAGCAGGTAGTAGCGAAGCAGGTTGATGACCAAGGCCGGCAGTCCGAAAAGGAGCGCGGGCAGGGCGGTGGTGAGGAGGAGCCCGCGGGTGAAGTTCCAGTAAAAGATCGCCGCCGCGAGCCCCAGGGGACCGTGGGCGAGGGCGGCCTCGATCCCGATCTGGCCGATCCCGGCGCCGACCACCCGCTGCACCAACCGGGCGAGCTCGGGGTCGGCGTAGGCTCCGGCGGCACCCAGGGCAAAGGCGGCGTAGAGCCCGACCTGGGTCCAGAAAAAGAGCCGGGCCCGGGCCCGGATCGCCTCCAGGGCGGCGCGCCAGGCGCGCCGGAGCCCGCCCCGGAAGAGCGCGAGCATGAGAAGAAGCCCTACCCCGAGAAAGGCCGGCCCGCTATAAGGGGCCACCACCCAGGGGGGCAAAAGCCCGCCCTCGGGCTGCCAGCGCACGCCCCAGACCTCCCCGCCACGGAGCTCGACGACAACCTCGCCGGTCCGTTCGCCCACCGCCGCGGGGTAGCGGACCACGACCCCAGGGCCCCGGGCCTCGACCTGGGGAGCGTCGAGGTTAACCTCAAGCCCAGCGGGCGGCGGTGGAAACCGAACCGCCTGCTCCAGGAGCTTCAAGGCCTCCTTGGGGTCCCGGGCGACCGCCGACATCGGGTCCACCCGGTACTCCCCAGAAAGCCAGGCCTCGACCGCCGCCCGGGCGCGCTCCACCGATCCTTGCGCAAACCCCAGGGCGGAAAAGAAGGCGAGAACGAGAAGAAGCCTCCGCACGACTAGGGCCATAATAAAGGGGTGAAAAGGCCAAGGCGCGGCCTAATCGTACGCGAACCCTACGCCTCCTGGATCGTAGACGGCAAGAAGACCTGGGAGATCCGGAAGCACCCCACCCGCATCCGTGGCCCGATCGGAATCCTCACCGGGGGCAAGCTCATCGGCGAAGTGGAGATCGTGGGGGTGGAGGGACCTTTCTCGGCGGAAGAACTCCTCGCCTACCGGGACCGCCACCACGCTGACGCCGAGTTTCTAATCCCCTACGCCCAGGGCAAGCCGCTTTGGGCCTGGGTGCTCGCGCATCCCCTCCGCTACCCCGAACCGATCCCCGTTCCCCTGCGCCGGGGCCGGATGCTCTGGGTAGACCTCAGCGA
>CAYYAB010000047.1:0-10981 GCA_964469895.1 uncultured bacterium
GGAGAGGAGTGGGTAGGATGAAACACCTTGGAATGATCGGGCTCCTTGTCGCGTTCCTGGGGCTCTTCGCGGCGTGCAATAACTTCGGCTTTCAAAACCCCATTGGGGTTCCAAGTATTGTCCTAAGCATTGGTGACCGTAGCTTGACCCAGGATCAGAACACTGGGAACTGGAAGTTGGCTTTTACGCTTGAAGCGAGAACTTTACCCGGTTCGCCGGGCGGGGTAATTCTAGAGTTCGACCTGGATGGCGGTGGGACGCTAGAGGCAGGCAAGCGCGTGGAGCGTTGTCCGGCCACGGCGGAGGGGCCCTGTGGGCCCTTTACCACCAACTACGACCTGGAGTTTGCGAGCTATCCCCCGCCGGGGAGCTTCGTGGTGGTGGGCTACCGGGTCATGGGTGAAAACGGTGCTTGGATGAACGTCCGGATGCCCCAGCCGCTGAAAATTCACTGAGCTTTCCGGTTATACTCGGCCCGGTGGAGGCCCGGGCCGAGATCGCTTTTTTAGAGGCTTTCGAGCGGGAGCTGAGACGGCTCCTCCGCTCCGACGTCGAGTTCATCCAGCTCATCGAGGACGATCTGGTCTACGCCGGGGGTAAGCGGGTGCGTCCCCAGCTCGTGCATCTTGCGAGCCGGACGCTACACCCCGACGGGGTACCCCATGAGATGCGTCTTGCTTTGGCGGTCGAGCTCCTACATTCGGCCACGCTCCTGCACGACGACCTGGTGGACGGGGCCGAGACCCGCCGGGGTCGGGAGGCCGCTTACCGTCGCTACGGCAACGCGGTGAGCGTGCTCTCCGGGGATTACCTGCTCTCTCGGCTGCTTTATTCCCTGGCCGAAACGGGGAGGATGGAGCTCGTCTATCTCTTTGCCGAGGTGGCCCGGGAGCTTTCAGAGGCAGAGGTCTTGCAGTTTCAGGCGGCGGCCTATGGGGAATACCGGGAGGACCTTTACTTTCGCATCATCCGTGGCAAGACCGCCGCTTTGATGCAGGCCGCCACCGAGGGAGCGGCGGTGCTTTTTGGGCTAGCCCCCGAACATCCCTGGCGGCGGGCGCTGGTCGAGTTCGGCGAGGCCTACGGGCTCGCCTTTCAGATGCGGGACGACTACCTGGACCTGATGGGCGATCCTGAGCGGCTCGGGAAGCCGGTAGGGGGGGACGTGCGCGAGGGGAAGGTCACGCTGATCCTGCTCCGCCTGCTTGCGCATGCGCCCGAGGAGGTGGAGGAAATCCTCGTGCGTCGGGGGGCTCAGGAGGGGGATATTGAGCGTCTTCGGGATCTCGCGGAGACCACCGGGGTTGCCCGGGAGGTGGTGGCCCGGATCGCCCGGGAGGTCGCCCGAGCCGAGGCCGCGCTCGATGCGCTGCCCCCTGGCCCGGCTCGCGAAAAACTTGCCGAACTCGCGCGAAAAGAACTGGGTCGGCTTGGGTAACTTGTCCCCGAAAACGGCGCTATAATCCGCCCGGTGACGGGAGGTGGGCATGGCCCAAGAGGCATGGAAGCCACCGAACGGCCCGGGGCTTTGGGGTGATTTCCTCGAGTACCTAGGGCGCGTGGCCGAAAGCGAGCGGGTGCACCCGACGACCTTCGAGTACCTGGTGCACCCGCGTCGTGTTTTAAGCGTTGCGCTCCCGGTTCGTATGGACGACGGGAGGGTGCGAACTTTCCGGGGTTATCGGGTGGTGCACAACATCGCCCGGGGACCTTCGATCGGCGGGGTGCGTTACGACCCCGCCCTTAGTTTGGGGGACGTCGCCGGACTCGCCGCCTGGAACACCCTGAAGGCCGCGGTTTTGAACCTTCCCTTTGGGGGCGCTGCTGGTGGGGTGGCGCTTGATCGGAGCCGGATGGCGCGGGGGGAGCTCGAGCGCCTTTCCCGCCGCTACATGGCCGAGCTCGTGAACCTAGCCGGTCCCGAGGTCGACGTGCTCGCCCCGGACTACGGCACCGACGAGCAGGTCATGGCCTGGTTCATGGACACCTACTCCCAGGCGAAGGGCTTCATCGAGCCCGCGGTAGTGGTGGGCAAGCCTGAGCGCCTGGGCGGCACCCGCGGGCGCGCCGACGCCGTGGCGATCGGGCTCGTGCACGTTACCGAGCGCTACGCTTCGCGCTTTGGCCTGGCCCTTGAGGGCGCCAAGGTGGCGGTGCAGGGGTTTGGCTCGGTGGGCCGGGCGGTGGCCCGGGTGCTCCACCGTGTCGGGGCCAAGGTGGTGGCGGTTTCGATTGACGTGGGCGGGATCTACGACGGCAAGGGGCTTGACATCCCTGCCCTCGAGGCCCACTTCGACCGCGAGGGCAGCTTCGAGGGCTTCCCCGGCGAGGCGATCACCAATACCCAGCTGCTCGCCCTCTCGGTGGACTACCTGGTGCTCGCCGCCTACCAACACGTGATCCGCGAGGACAACGCCGGCGAGGTCCACGCCAAGGTGGTGGTCGAGGGGGCGAACGTGCCGATCACCGCCCGCGCCGACGAGATCCTCCGCGAGCGGGGGGTGATCGTTGTCCCCCACATCCTGGCCGCCGGGGGCAACCTGGTGATCGGCTACTTCGAGTGGGTTCAGGATCTTTCCGAGTACTTCTGGGACGAATCGAAGGTTCGCAAGCAGCTGAAAAGCGCCCTGGTGCGCGCTTTCGACCAGGTCGAGGCGTACGCGAGCGCGCGGAGTCTGCCGCTTCGTTGCGCGGCACAACGGATCGCGATTCAGCGGGTGGACGAGGCTACCCGCCTGAGAGGGGTGTATCCATGAAGCACGAGCCGCTTTCCTTCATCCCTAAGGAGGCCGAGGGGCCCTGGAAGACCTACCTCGAACAGGTGGACCGGGTCATCCCCTACCTGGGGCCGCTCGCCTACTGGGCCGAGACCTTGAAGCGCCCGAAACGCATCCTGATCGTCGACGTGCCGATTCGTATGGACGACGGCACCGTGGCCCACTTCGAGGGCTACCGGGTGCACCACAACACCTCCCGGGGGCCCGCAAAGGGCGGCGTGCGCTACCACCCGGCGGTCACCCTATCGGAGGTCATGGCGCTCGCCGCCTGGATGACGATCAAGAACGCCGCCGTGGGGCTTCCCTACGGGGGTGGGAAGGGGGGCATTCGGGTGGATCCCGCGAAGCTCTCGACCGCGGAGCTCGAGCGCCTTACCCGCCGCTACACCTCGGAGATCGGGATCCTGATCGGCCCCCAGCGGGACGTGCCCGCCCCCGACGTGGGCACCGGCCAGCGCGAGATGGCCTGGATGATGGACACCTACTCGATGAACGTGGGGACGACGGCCCCCGGCGTGGTCACCGGTAAGCCGATTCCCCTTGGGGGCTCGCTCGGTCGCCAGGATGCCACCGGCAACGGCGTCTTCTTCGTGGCTGCGGCGGCGGCTAAGAAGATTAACCTGCCGATCGAGGGCAGCCGGGTGATCATCCAGGGCTTCGGCAACGTGGGCAACGCCGCTGCTCGAGCCTTCCACGATCACGGAGCCCGGGTGGTGGGGATCGCGGACATCACCGGGGCGATCTACAACGAGAAGGGCATCGACCCCTACGACCTTTTGAAGTACGTGGCCGAAGCCGGCGGGGTGCGCGGCTATCCCAAGGCGGAGCCGGTACCGGCGGCGGAGTTTTTTGGCCTCCCCGCCGAGATCGCCGTGCCGGCGGCGCTCGAGGGTGCGATCACCGAGCAAAACGCCTGGAAGATCAAGGCGAAGATGGTGGTCGAGGGGGCGAACGGCCCCACCACCCCGGCGGCCGACGACATCCTCTCCGAGCGCGGCATCCTGGTGGTGCCCGACGTGATCGCGAACGCGGGCGGCGTGATCGTCTCCTACTTCGAGTGGGTGCAGGACTTCAACTCCTACTTCTGGACCGAGGAAGAGGTGAACGAAAACCTTCGGCGGGTGATTACCGAGGCTTTCGAGGCCGTTTGGCAGACCGCGGAGGATCGCAAGGTCTCCCTGCGGACCGCGGCCTACATCGTGGCCGCGACGAGGGTGCTTGAGGCCCGGGCGCTAAGGGGACTCTACCCGTAAGCCCCCAGGTCATTTGGGCCGCGGTCCTCCGGGCCGCGGCCTTAAGCTTTTAGCGGTGCCCGAGGTCCGGCTCAAAGACTTCCGCGAGGGGCTCAGCGAGGAGGAGTGGCGCCGGTTCTACGACGCTTTTCGCGACCCCGAGATCGCCCGCCTGAACGGACACCGACCGCTCAGGATCCCTTTCTGGCTCTTTCGCCGTATGGTTCAGACCGAAATTCTCCGTAAGGATCGTGTGGCCTTTGGCGTGCTCGACGAACGGGGCGAGTGGATCGGAGCGGTGGAGCTTTATGAGATCGACGGGGAAAAGGCGACGCTCGGGATTATCCTCTCGGCCAAGGACCGCTGGGGGAAGGGTTACGGCCCCGCGGCGGTGCGGAAGGCCCTGGGATACGCCTTTCGGGAGCTTGGGCTTTTGCGCGTCGAGCTCCGCACCTTCCGCTGGAACGCTCGTGCGCGTCGGGCCTTTGAGAAGGCGGGTTTTTCCCTCGTCGGCTTTGTGCCCGCTCCCGGAGGGGAAGAGGACGCGGTCATGGAGGTCACCCGCGAGGCCTGGGAAGGCAAGACCCATAAGATGGGGGTATGAGCGATCGCGCCCGCCTTAGTATCAACGCCCTTCGTTTTTTGGCTATTGACGCCATTGAGAAGGCCAAGTCCGGGCACCCGGGCATGCCCATGGGGGCGGCCCCGATGGCCTACGTGCTCTGGCACGACTTCCTGAAGGTCAATCCCAAGGACCCCGCCTGGCCCGACCGCGACCGCTTCGTGCTCTCGGCAGGCCACGGCTCGATGCTGCTTTATGCCCTTTTGCACCTCTCCGGCTTCGATCTCCCCCTGGAGGAGATCAAGCGCTTCCGCCAGTGGGGCTCGAAGACCCCGGGGCATCCGGAATATGGCCTCACCCCCGGGGTCGAGGTCACCACCGGGCCCCTGGGGCAGGGGATCAGCACCGCGGTGGGGATGGCGCTCGCCGAGAAAAAGCTCGCCGCCGAGTTCAACCGCGAGGGCTTCCCGGTGGTGGACCACTGGACCTACGTGATCGCCTCCGACGGCGATCTGATGGAGGGGGTGAGCGCCGAGGCCGCGAGCCTCGCAGGCACCTGGAAGCTTGGGAAACTCGTCGTGCTCTGGGACGACAACCGGGTCTCCATCGACGGCAGCACCGAGCTCGCCTTCACCGAGGACGTGCTCTCCCGGTTCGCCGCCTACGGCTGGCAGGTGCTGCGGGTCGAGGACGGCGAGGACCTCGAGGCGATCCGGAACGCGATCCGGCTCGCCCGCGACGACACTACCCGGCCCAGCCTGATCGCGGTGCGCACCCACCTGGGTTACGGCAGCCCCTTGCAGGACGACCCTAAGGTCCACGGGGCACCGCTCGGCGAGGAGGCGGTGAAGGCCACCCGGGAGCGGCTCGGTTGGCCCTACCCGCCCTTCGAGATTCCCTCCGAGGTCTACGCCGACTTCCAGGCGGTGGCCGACCGGGGCGCCGAGGCCCAGGAGGCCTGGGAAACTTTGCTTGAGAACTACGCCTGGAAGTACCCCGAGCTCGCCGCCGAGTACGTCCGCCGGGTGCGGGAGGAGAAGCTTCCCGAGGGGGTGCTCGAGGGCCTGGAGGAGGGCTTTGCCCTAGGGGAGAAACTCGCCACCCGGGCGGCGAGCGGCAAGGTGATCGCCCGGCTTGCCGAGCGAATCCCCGAGCTCCTGGGCGGGAGCGCCGACCTCACCCCCTCCAACAACACCCAAGCCCCCGGCATGGATGATTTCTCGCCGGAAAACCCCACCGGCCGCTACCTCCACTTCGGGGTGCGGGAGCACGCGATGGGCGCGATCTTAAACGGCCTCGTGCTGCACAAGGGCTACCTGCCCTACGGCGGCACTTTTCTGGTCTTTTCCGACTACATGCGCCCGGCGGTTCGGCTCGCTGCGTTGATGGGGATCCGCCCGATCTACATCTGGACCCATGACTCCATCGCCCTGGGCGAGGACGGCCCCACCCACCAACCGGTGGAGCACCTTGCCGCGCTCCGGGCGATGCCGCGCCTCGTCGTGATCCGGCCGGCCGACGCCTTCGAGACCGCCTGGGCTTGGCGGGTGGCGCTCACCCACCGGGGGGGACCGGTCGCCCTCGTGCTCACCCGGCAGAAGGTGGAGAACGTCACCGGGGAAAAGGCCGAGGGGCTTCTGCGGGGCGGGTACGTGCTCAGCGAGCCCGAGGGGGCAGTGGGGACGATCCTCGCCACCGGGTCCGAGGTGGCGCTCGCGGTGAGGGCTGCCCGCTTGCTCGCTGAGGAGGGTTACCCGGTGCGGGTGGTGAGCCTGCCCTCGTGGGAACTCTTTGAGGCCCAAGACGAGGATTACCGGCGCCGGGTGCTCGGCGAGCTTCCCCGGCTTGCGGTGGAAGCAGCGAGCCCCTTCGGCTGGGAGCGCTACGCCGACCGGGTGCTCGGGGTCACCGAGTTCGGCGCGAGCGCTCCTGGAGACGAAGTCTATGCCCGCTTTGGTTTCACCCCGGAGAACGTCGCGGCGGAGATGAAGAAACTCCTCGGGGTATAGAATCGAGGCGTGAAAAAGCGCGTCGTCAGCGTGTCCCTGGGTTCCTCGCGGCGGAACCACAAGGCTGAGATCGAGATCCTCGGGCAGCGGATTGAGCTCGAGCGCATCGGTACCGACGGCGACTTCCAGCGGGCGATCCGGCTCATCGAGGAACTCGACGGCCAGGTGGACGCGATCGGGCTCGGGGGCATCGACCTCTACCTGATCGCCGCCGGGCGGCGCTACGTGATCCGGGACGCTCTGAAGCTCGCCCGGGCGGCGAAGAAGACTCCGGTGGTGGACGGCTCCGGGCTCAAGGCGACCCTCGAGCGCCGGGCGGTCTTCGAGCTCGACGAGCGGCTTGGGTTTCGCGACAAGACCGTGCTCATCCCCTCGGCGGTGGACCGCTTCGGCATGGCCGAGGCCTTCTACCAGGTGGGGGCAAAGACGCTCTACGGTGATTTCGTCTTCGCGCTCGGGATTCCCATTCTGCTCACCACCCCAGCCCAGCTTGCCCTTTTGGCAAGGCTTTTGCTTCCGGTCTTCACTAAGCTTCCCTTTAGCTGGCTCTACCCCACGGGGAAGAAGCAGGAGGAGCAAAGGCTCGACTGGCGGGGAAAATACTTTGAGCGAGCGGATGTGATCGCGGGAGACTTCCTCTATATTCGCCGCCACTTGCCCCCGGGGGCCCGGGGTAAGATTGTGGTGGCGAACACTACGACCAAGGAGGACCTTGCGTTTTTGAGGGAGCGGGGGGTGCGCGTCCTCGCCACCACCACCCCCCGCATCGAGGGGCGGAGCTTTGGGACCAATGTGATGGAGGCGATGATCGTCGCGCTCGCCGGGAAGTTTCCCCTTTCCGAGGCGGACTACGAAGCCTGGATCGAGCGCCTCGGCCTCCACCCCGAGGTCACCGAGCTCGCCGCGTAAAATCTAGGGCAGTGAGGAGGGGACGATGATTGCGGCAACCGACCTACGGCCGGGCACCAAGGTGAAGATGGACGGCGGCCTCTGGGAGTGCATCAGCTACCAGCACCAGAAGATCGGCCGCGGGGGTGCCAAGGTGGTGGCCAAGTTCAAAAACCTGGAAACCGGGGCCACCGTCGAGCGCACCTTCAACTCCGGCGAGCGGCTTGAGGATATCTACGTCGAGACCAAGGAGGTGCAGTACCTCTACCCCGAGGGCGACGCCTACGTCTTCATGGACCTCGAGACCTACGACCAATACAGCGTCCCCGCTGCCACCGTGGGGGAGGCGGCGAAGTACCTGAAGGAAGGGATGACGGTCTTCGCGGATGTCTACGAGGACCGGATCATCAAGATCACGCCCCCTACGGTGGTGGAGCTCAAGGTGGTGGAAACCCCGCCCGGGGTCAAGGGCGACACCGTCTCCGGCGGCTCCAAGCCCGCCACCCTGGAGACCGGCGCGGTGGTCCAGGTGCCGCTTTTCGTGAACGTGGGGGACGTGATCAAGGTGGATACCCGCACCGGCGAGTACGTGGGGCGGGTTTAGGGGGCAGGCATGAAGGTCAAGGAAATCCGCGAGATCCTCCGGGCGATGGAGGCCACCGGCGCCAGCGAGCTCACCCTGGAGACCCCGGACTACAAGATCCAGATCAAGCGGGGACCGGCGGAGATGCCGGCGCGGGTGGCCGCGACCCCGCCGGCGCTGCCCTCGCTTCCCGCCGAGTCCGCCCCCAAGGAGACGCCGGCAGAGCCGGTCAAAGAGGAGGCGGCGCCGGAAGAGACCGCGGACGACTGCCCAAACTGCGTCACTATTAAGGCTCCGATCGTGGGCACCTTCTACCGGCGCCCCGCCCCCGACGCCGAGCCCTACGTTAAGGAGGGAGATCGGGTCGAGAAGGGGCAGGTGCTCTGCATCATCGAGGCGATGAAGCTCTTTAACGAGATCGAGTCCGAGGTTTCCGGGATCGTCCGCAAGATCCTGGTGGAGGACGGCGCGCCGGTGGAGTACGGCCAACCGCTCTTCCTGATCGAGCCAACATGAAAAAGGTTCTGATCGCCAACCGCGGCGAGATCGCGCTCCGGATCCTGCGTACCGCCCGGGAGCTCGGGATCAAGACGGTGGTGGTGCACTCCGAGGCCGACGCCGAGAGTCTGCCGGTACTCCTCGCCGACGAGGCCATCTGCATCGGTCCTCCAAGCCCGGCCCAGTCTTACCTGAACATCCCCAACATCCTCTCGGCGGCGATCGTCTCGGGGGCCGACGCGATCCACCCGGGGTATGGTTTCCTGGCCGAGAACGCGGCGTTTGCCGAGATGGTCGCCGACCACGGGATCACCTTTATCGGGCCCACCCCTGAGAACATGAAGCTGCTCGGGGACAAGGCCACCGCCCGCAAGATCGCCCGTGAAGCGGGGGTGCCGGTGGTGCCCGGGAGCGACGAGCTCGAGAGCGTCGAGGAGGCCAAGGAGGCGGCTCGGGCCATCGGCTACCCGGTGATCTTGAAGGCCTCGGCCGGGGGCGGCGGTCGGGGAATGCGGGTGGTGCACACCGAGGAGGAGCTCGAGCGCGCGGTGTTGCAGGCCCAGGAGGAGGCCCGGGCCGCCTTCGGCAACCCCGCGGTCTACATCGAGAAGTACATCGAGGAACCCAAACACGTCGAGGTCCAGGTGATCGGGGACGGGAAGCGGGTCCTCCACCTTTTTGAACGCGACTGCTCGATTCAGCGGCGGCATCAAAAACTCCTCGAGGAGGCCCCTTCGCTTTTGCCCGACGAGGTGCGAAAGGGGCTCTGGGAAAGCGCCGTGCGGCTCGCCGAGCACGTGGGCTACGTCTCTGCGGGCACACTCGAGTTCCTGGTGGACCGCGAGGGGAACTACTACTTCATCGAGATGAACACCCGCATCCAGGTGGAGCACCCGGTGACCGAGATGGTGACCGGGCTCGACCTGATCCGGATGCAGTTTCAGATCGCGGGCGGGGAGCCCTTGAAGCTCAGGCAAAAGGAGATCGAACTTAAAGGGCACGCGATCGAGGTCCGGATCAACGCCGAGGACCCGGAGAAGAACTTCCGCCCCTCGATCGGGCAGATCGAGACCCTGCACTGGCCCGGCGGTCCCGGCGTTCGGGTGGACAGCCATCTCTATGCCGGCTACAAGGTTCCGCCTTTTTACGACTCCTTGCTCGGCAAGCTGATCGTTTGGGACGCCGACCGACCCCGGGCCATCCAGCGGATGCGGCGGGCGCTTTTCGAGACCGCGCTCGAGGGGCCGGGGCTCAAGACCACCATCCCCTTTCACAAAAAGGTTCTGGATAACGCCTTTTTCCGCCGGGGCGCGGTCTACACCAACTTCGTCGCCCGTCGCATGGGCGGCGATTAGGAGGAAGCATGGTCGAGTACGAACTTTCCGAGTCGGCGCTTTTGCAGCTTCTCGCTTACGCCCTCGAGGGGGTCGAGGGGGTCCGGCTCGCCGGGCCCCGCAAGGTGGGGGAGGTGCTCGCCGGCCGGCGGCGGGCGGCCCGGGTGGTCCGGGACGAGGACGGCGTGCGGGTCGAGCTCGGGTTGGTAGCCCGCTACGGTAAGCCCCTCCCCGAGCTCGGCCGGGAGGTGCAGCGGGCGGTGAGCGAGGCTTTTCGTGCCACCGCCGGGCTCAAAACGAAGCGCGTGGACGTGGTTTTCCTGGAGGTGGAGCCGGCCGATGCGCCGTAGAGCCCGGGAGATCGCGTTCAAGGCGCTTTTCGAGCACCTGGTGGGCGGGGTTCCCCTGGAGGAGGCCTGGCGGCACGCGGTGGAGCTCGAGCCCGACCCTCCCGACGAGGAGACCCTCGCCTTCGCCCGTCGCCTGGTGAAGGGTTATTTGGACCGCCGGGAGGAGGTGGACCGGGTCCTCCGTGAGACGATCGAGGGCTGGAGCTTTGAGCAGATGAACCAGACCGATCTCACCGTGCTCCGCCTCGCCACCTTCGAAGCCCTCTTCGAGCCCACGCCCTTCGCGCCCCTGATCGAGGTCGCGGTGAAGATCGCCAAGCGCTATGGGGGCGAGGACTCGGGGCGGTTCGTGAACGGCGTGCTCTCCCGGCTGGTGCGGCGGATCGAGGCCGGCGAGCTCGCCGCCGCTCCCCGGGAGGGCTAGCGTGCCAGCGCGGCTGCTTTATGGCAAGCCGGTAGCCGAGTTGGTCTACGCCGAGCTCCGCGCCGAGCTGGCGCGGCTTCCCTATACCCCCTCGCTCCACGTGATCCGGGTGGGGGAGGACCCCGCCTCGGTGGCCTACGTGCGCCTGAAGGCAAAAAAGGCGCGGGCGCTCGGGATTCGTAGCCAGGTGCACGCCCTGCCCGAAGCGACTCGGGAAGACGAGTTGCTCGCCCTTCTCGACCGCTTGAACGAAGACCCCGAGGTGGATGGGATCTTGGTCCAGCTTCCCCTTCCGGCGGGGATCCGGAGTGAGCGGGTGCTCGA
>CAYYAB010000048.1:0-10920 GCA_964469895.1 uncultured bacterium
CGCTCCATACCCCTGATTTTCCTTAGCTCAAGGGAGGAAGGCAAGGGTTTTACTGGTCAAGACCACAAGAAGACCGGTAGGCTAAGGGCGGGCTGGTCGTTTAGGAGGTGCGAGGTCGTGCTACTTGTCGTTGGCGAAGCCCTCGTCGAGCTGGAAGCCGAGCGCGAGGGCCCCTTTTCCGAGGACGCGCGCTTTACCCCCCGCCCCGGGGGGGCTGCCTATAAGGAAGCCCGGGCCGCCGCCGGGACCGGCGCCCGGGTTCGGTTCTTGGCCCGGGTCGGCCGCGACGCCGCCGGGTCCTGGATCAAGCGAAGCCTTGGGGAAGCAGAGCTTGAAGCTCCCCTCCAGGAGGACCCCGCCCACCCTACCAGCCTGGTCCTCACCGGCCCCGACACCCTGATCTACCGGGGCGCCGACGCCCACCTTGAGCCCGCGGGCGAAGCCTTCCTCGAGGGGGGCACGATGCTCCACCTCACCGCCTGGCCCTTTGGCCTCGACCCCGGCCGCACCCACGCGATCCAAACGGTGCGCGAGGGGATCCGCCGGGCGCTCGCCCTCTCCCTCGACCTCAACTACCACCCCCGGGCCTTCCGGGGCGATCTTCTAGAGGTCATCCGCCCGTTCATGCCGTTTTCCTACCTCAAGGTGGACGACGAGGCCGCCCGGATGCTGGGCTTGAAACCCGGCGAGCTCTTCCAGCTCGCGGGCACCGTCCTCCACTTCCGCCCCGGCCGGGTACGGCTGCTCTCGCTCATGGACGAGTCCGACCACCCGCTCCCGGAGGACGCCGATCCCGAGGAGGTCTACGGCCGCTTCCTTGGCCACCTGGTGAAAGGGGCCGAACCCGAGGAAGCGCTCAAGGCCGCGATTCAAGCGGGGGAATCCTGAGGGCGTAGAGAAAGACCGAAAGGGCGAGGGCCGAAAGCCCAAGGGGCACCGTCCGCGCCCCGAAGCCCGCCACCAGGACCCCGAAAAGCGGCGGAAACACGGCGCCCCCGAGCGCGGCCGCGATCAGGAGCCAGGCGGTGGTGCGCCCACCGGGGCCGTGGGCCCCTTGGGCCCAGGCCATCGCCGCCGGGAAAGCGGGGGCGAGCACGAAGCCGGCGAGGGCATACCCGGGCCCCGGCCCCTCGAGGAAGGCGAGGGCGAAAAAGACCAGCGCGGTAAGGAAGACCGCCGCGCGAAAGCCCGCCGCCTCCGGGAGCCGCCGGGTGAAGGGGGCGAGCAGAAACCGCCCCACCGTCTGAAAACCCCAGTAGAGCCCGATCCAAAACGCCCCCGGGGACCCCAGCGCGTCGAGGTGGTAGGCCCCCCAGTGCCCGGCGCTCGCCTCGAGGCCAACGTAGAGGAAGAATAGCCCCATGAAACCGAGGGGGAGCCGGCCCCCGCCGGCGGCATCCCGGGGCACCGGCGGCAGCGGGCCGAGCCGGAAAAACCAGGTCGCGACCGCGAGGGCCAGCACCCCCACCAGGAAAAAGGGTCGCCCCACCCCGCCAAGCCCGCCCACCAGCCAGGGGCCGAGCATCGAGCCGAGACCGAAGGCGGCGCTTTCCAGGTTGAAGGCCCAAAACCGCCGCCTGGCGAAGGCGGCCCCGGTGAGGACGAGCTGGGTCGTGTTGGCAAGACCGAAGCCGAGCCCCACCAGGAAAGCGAAGAAAAGCAGCGCGGCGAATCCCGGGGCCAGCGCGATCCCAAGCGCCCCCACCGCCATCAGCAAGGGCCCGGTGGGGAGGAGGCGGGAAAACCCCAGGCGCTCGAGCAAAAAGGGAAGCAGCGCGGTGGCCAGGAGGTTCCCGAGAAAGTGCGCCCCCACCACCAGGCCGAGCACCCCCACCGGTACCCCGTAGCGGGCCTCGAACGCGGGAAAGGCGGGGCCGTAGGTGGTCTGCACCAGGCCCACGAGCGCCCCGCCGGCGAGCAGGGCGTAAAGCAACCTAGCGGCGTCGTGACTGGACATGGCGCAGGAGGTCCTCGGCCTCCCAGGTGTTGACCACCCGCTCGGGGGCGATCCCCGCCTTATTGGCCATGAGCACCCCGAGCTCGACGTAGCCGAGCATCTCCCGGCTGTGGGCGTCAGGACCGATGGAGAAGAAAAGGCGGTCACGAAAGCGGAGCGCAAGCCGCCAGTCGAGATCCAGCCGGGCCGGGCTCGCGTTCAGCTCGACGATCACGCCGGCCTCGGCCGCCGCCTCGAGCACCGCCTCCCAGTCCGCCCGGGCCCCCTCGCGCCTCAAAAGCAGCCTCCCCGAAGGGTGCCCGAGGATCGCGAGGTAGGGGTTTTCGATCGCGTTAAGGAGCCTTTCCGTCTGCTTGGCCTCGGGGAGGTCGAGGTGGCTGTGCAGGCTCCCGATCACCAGATCGAAGCCCGAGAGGATCTCCTCGGGGTAGTCGAGGCTTCCGTCTTTCAGGATGTCGGACTCGATCCCCTTCAGGATGCGAAAGGGGGCGAGCTCGGCGTTCAAAGCGTCGATCTCGGCCCACTGGCGGCGGAGCCTTTCCACCTCGAGCCCGCCGGCGTAGGCGGCGCTTCGGGAGTGGTCGGTGACGAGGAGGTAGCGATACCCCTCCTCAATCGCCGCCTCGGCCATGGCCAAGAGGGACTCCGCGCCGTCGGAGTAGGTGGTGTGGACGTGGAGAAGGCCCACGAGGTCGTTCCGGGAAAGCGGCCGGGCGGGGGGATGGAGCCCGATGTGCTCGGGCTCGCGGAAGTAAGGGGGAACGTAGGGCCGGCCCAGGGCGGAAAAGACCGCCTCCTCGGAAGGGGACTCGGGAAGGGCCCCGAGATCCTCGACAAAGGCCCGGCTCCCGGTGGCCCGGATGAGCACCGTGCCGAAGTTCTCCTCGCTGGCGAGGAAGACCTTGAGCGGCATCCCCTCGACCTCCCCGTGGACCACGCCGCCCTCCTCCCCCAAAGCGTGCACCCCGAGCGCCTCGATCACCGCCTGGGAATCCCCCACCGCCACCAGGTCCACCCCGCCCGCGGTCTCAAGCCCCCGCCGGAGACTGCCCGCAAGCTGGGCCGGGATGCCGGCGGCCTCGAGATCGGCGAGGACGATCCCGGCCGCTTCAAGCCCCACCAAAAGCAGCACCCGCCGGGCGCTTTTGAGGGCGAAGCGGGCGGCGGCCACCGCTTTCTCGGCGCTCTTTTTGCCGAAACCGGGAAGCGCCGCGAGCCGACCGGTCTCCCCCGCCTCGATCAAGGCCTCGAGGCTCCCGATCCCCTCCTCCAAAAGGCGCCGGATCTTCTTGGGCCCGAGGCCCTGGACGGAAAAGAGCTCGAGCGCCCCCGGAGGCAGCCGCCCCTCGAGCTCTTCCAGGTAGGGAAACTCCCCGGTCTCGTAGATCTCAGTAAGCAACCGGGCGAGCGTGGGACCGATTCCCCGTACCCCGGCAAACCCCCGCTCGGCCAGGACCTCAAGCGGCTCGGAGCTGGCCTCGAGCGCCCGGGCCGCCCGGCGGTAGGCAAGGACGCGAAACTCCCCTTCCCCGAGCACCTCCATTAAATCGGCGGCCCGCTTCAAAAGGGCGGCGAGCTCCTTTTTGTTCATAGCGGGTAGGGCTCGGGCTTTCCGCCCTTGAAGACCACCGCCTCGGTATAGCCGGCCTCCTTGAGCACGGCCTTCGCCTCCTCGAACCGGTGGCCCACCTCTTCGGGGGCATGGGCGTCGGAGCCGAGCACCACCGGGATGCCAAGCTCCCGCGCCCGGACGAGCAGGGCCGGGCTCGGGTAAAGCTCCCCTATGGGCTTTCGCCAGCCGGCGGTATTCACGTCGAGGGCGAGCCCAGCGGCGGCGATCGCCTTGAGGGCGTCCTCGGCCAGGTCGAGGTAGCCCTCGGCGGGAACGTGGCCGAACTTCTTGGGCAGGTCGAGGTGGCCAATCGCGTGGAAGAGGCCGGTCTCGGCGGCCTCGGCCACGAGCCGGAAGTAGTCGCGGTAGATCTCACGAAGCTCCCGCCAGGCGAACTCCTCCACGTAGTCGGGGTGGTCAAACCCCCAGGCGCCGATGAAGTGCACCGATCCGATCACGTAGTCGAAGGGATAGGAGGCGAGCACCCGCTTCACGTACCGCTCGGTGCCCGGGTGGTAGTCGGCCTCGAGCCCGATCCCGACGTAGAAATCCGGGTTTTGTTCCCGCAGGCGCTCGAGGGTGGCGCAATAAAAGGGGAGCGCCCCCGCCTCCATCCGGGAGTCGGGGTCGTACCAGCGCGGCATCGGCCCGTGGTCGGTGAAGACGATCCCGGCGAGCCCCCGGGCCCGCGCCGCCTCGAGGTACGCCTCCGGAGCCCCCACCGCGTGCTTGCAAAGGGGGGTATGGACGTGGGAGTCGTACACGGGACAAGCATAAGGCAAGCTAAAAAACCCGCGGCCAATCTCCCTTAGGCCGCGCCCCCAGCCGGCCCACCACCCAGCTCGCCACCAAGACCGCGGCCCGGGCGGCCTCGATCGGGTTCCGGCCGGCCAAAAGCCCCGCGAGGAAGACCCCAGCGAAGGCGTCGCCGGCGCCGGTCGCGTCCACCACCGGAACCGGCGGCGCGGGGATGTGCACGAAGCAGCCCTCGGCGGGCACCAGCGCCCCCTCGGCGTCGAGCTTGACCACCACCTGGGTCCCGGGAAGCCGCTCGCGGAGCACCCGGGCAGCGGCCTCGGGATCCCGCTCCCCGGAGAGGACCTGGGCTTCCACGCGGTTTGGGAAAAACCAGGCGGGCTTTAGCCCGCGCACGAGCTCCAAATAGGCCGAGGGGCCCATCTCCTGGATGCGCCGGGCGGAGGCGGGGTCGAGGCTAAGGGGACGCACCCTTTTTGCCGCTTCTTGCACCGCGCTCCTCGGCGGGTCGGTAAAGAGCGCCCAGCCGGAGACGAAAAGGTGCGTCGCCTCCTGCAAGGCCTCCTGGGGGAGCGCTTCCGGGGTCAAAAAGTAGTCGGCCCCGTAGCTATAGATCTGGGTGCGCTCGCCGGCGGCGTCCACCCAGACCGCGACGGCGGCGGTGGCGTGGGCCGGGTCCCTGACCAAGAAGGGCCGGACCCCCTCGGAGCGGAGCTCTTCCTCGGCGAGACGGCCGAAGAAGTCGTCCCCCACCTGGCCGAGAAAGGCGCTCGCGGCCCCCATGCGGCTCGCCCAGACGGCGACGTTCGCCGCGCCGCCCCCGGGGGCGAGCCGCACCTCGCCGGGGAGGTCCTCCCCGGCGCGAAAGGGCGCCCGGGGCCGGACCAAAACGTCCCAGGCGTAGTCTCCAAGCGAGAGCAACATGCCCAAAGCCTACGCGTCGTTCTCCGCCCAGAGGTAGTGGGCGGCCACCGAGCGGTACGGCTGAAAACGCGCGCCGAGCCGGGCGACCTCCTCCCGGGAGCCAAGGCCAAAGTGCCGCATCGCCTGCTGCACGAGGCCGAGGTCCGAGGCCGGCCAGACGTCCTCGCGGCCGAGCCCGAAGATCAAAACCATGTCCACGGTCCAGGGTCCCACGCCCTTGAAGGCGAGGAGCCGCTCCCGCACGGCCTCGTCGGGAAGGGACTCAAGGCCGGAGAACGCCCCCGCCCCGGCCGCCTCGGCGAGGGCGAGGAGGGTCCGCGCCTTGGCCCGGGAGACGCCGAGCTCCCGGAGGCCCCCTTCTCCCAAGGCCAATACGCGCCCCGGATCGGCCCCGGTCGCCCGGTAAAGGCGCGCGAAGATCCGCCTTGCCGCCCGGTTCGAGACCTGCTGGCCGGCCACCGCCCGCACGAGCGCCGGAAAGACCCCGTGCACCCCCCAGCGGGCCCGGCCGTGGCGGGCGACGAGGGGGGCGAGCACGGGGTCTTCCCTGAGCTTTGCCAGCGCCTCTTCCGGCGCCTCGTAGACGAAGAGGTGGGGCGCCTTCACAAGAGCACGACGCCGGCGGCGGTGGTGACCTTGCCCTGATAAAGGAAGGTCACCTGCCGGAGCGCCGCCTCTAGGTCGAAGGGGGTGAGGGCGCTGGTGCCGTCCTCGGGCAGGACCACCTGGTACCAGCGGAGGGCGGCGCTCCCGGCGGTGTGGAGCACGCAGATATTGGCCACCGTGCCCACCACCACCAGCGTCTTCACCCCGCGAAGTCGCAAGAGGTGGTCGAGGGGCGTGCCGTAAAAGCCGTCGTAGCGGAGTTTTTTCACCACCTGCTCGCCGGGCCTTGGGGCGAGCTCCTCGACGATCTCCGCCCCCCAGGTGCCGGCCACGGCGTGCCGGGGCCAGATCGCAAACTCGGGGTCGTCCTCGTCGTGCCAGTCCTGGGTGTAGAAGACCGGCGCGCCCTTTTCCCGGAAGCGCTCGAGCAGGCCCTTGATCACGGGGATCGTCTTCGGCGCGTCGGGGACGAAAAGCGCCCCCTCGGGATGGGCGAAGTCGTTTTGCATGTCGACGATGAGGAGCGCGGTCTCGCGGGCGGGAAGCTCGACCCGCTCGGTCTTTGGGATCTCGGGAACTTCCAGCGTCATCGGTACCCCCTATAGAGGATGAGGGCGGCCAGGGCGGCCTTCAAGACCTCGCCGGGGACGAAGGGGTAAAACCCGAGGGCAAGCGCCCGCCCAAGGTCCGCCCCCAGGTAGAGGCCAAGCCAGGGAACCCCCAGGAGAAAGACCGAGAACGCGGCCGCGAGCATCGCGAGCAGGGCGGGGAGAAAGCGCCGCGCCGCCCCCCGCTCGACGAGGTAGCCGGCGAGAAAGGCGGCGAGGGGGAAGGCGAAGAGGTAGCCCCCGGTGGGGCCAAGCAGATAGGCGACGCCGCCGCCCCTAGCGAAGACCGGAAGCCCGAGCGCGCCCTCCATGAGGTAGAGCGAAAGCGAGAGCGCCCCGAGCCGGGCTCCGAGGAACCCCCCGACGAGGAGCACGCCCAGGGTCTGCCCGGTGAGCGGCACCGGGACGAAGGGGAGCTGCACCCGGGCGAAGAGGGCGACGAAGACGCTCCCAAAAAATGCGAGCAAAAGCGCCTTTTTGTAGTCCTTGACCTCGATTTTCTGCAGTACCCACGCGGTGGTCATCCCATCACCTCCGAAACCCGGCCGACGAGGGCGACCTCGCCGGCGGTGACCCGTTTTCTGCGCCCGCGCCGGGTGCGGACGACGAGCGCCCCCGTGGGCTCGACGTCGACCGCCACCCCCGCAATCGGCTCCCCCACCCAGCGGGCGTACACGGGGCGGAAGAGGGTGAGGGAATGGAGCTTGTAGGTGCGGACGAAGGCCTCGGGATCGGCGAGCTCCGCGAGGGCGTGCTCGAGCGCAAAGAGCACCCGCACCAAGAGCTCGTCCCGCCGCACCCCGGGAAAAAAGCGCAAAAGACCGGCGCCCTCCTCGGGGAGCCCTTCCTCGGCGACGTTCAGCCCCACGCCGAGAAGGGCGTAGTGGATCTCCTCTCCAAGCACCTCGGCCTCGAGGAGGACCCCGCCCAACTTTTTGAAGGAGCCATCCACGAAGGCGAGGAGGTCGTTCGGCCACTTGAGCCCGCCCACCCCCACCGCCCGCACGAGCCCCACCCCGGCGGCAAGCGGCAAGAGCGGAAGCCGATCCAGGGGGAGTGCGGGCCTCAGAAGTAGCGAGAAGTAAAGCCCGCCCCCCGGGCTCTCCCAGCGCCGGCCGCGCCGGCCTCGCCCGGCGGTCTGCCGCTCGGCGAGGACCACCGTGCCCTCGGGCGCCCCTGCTTCGGCGAGCGAGCGGAGCGCGTCCTGGGTGCTCGTAAGGGTGCCGTGGTAGTGATAGGGCCGGCCAAAGCGGCCTTTTAGCTTCGGGAGCACGTTTCCCGGGACCGGAGCCCCGGGAGCGACGCGGTAGCCCTTCTTGGAAACCTCCATGGGCACCCCCGTCTCCGCCAAGCGGGCGGCCTCCTTCGCCACCGCCTGCCGGGACTTCCCGAGCCTTCTTGCGAGCTCGGGCCCCGGGGTCCACTCCTCGGTAAGGGCGGCGAGGAGCTCCACGTCAACCCATCATGACCCCCGGGGTTGACGAAGCGCAAGCTCAAGACCGGCTCACCGGGACTCCCTATAGTGGGGCCATGCGGCGGCTCTTCGCGCTTCTTCTCGCCCTCGGTCTGGCCCTCGCCGAGGGCTGGGTGCTTCCCTTCGAGGGGAAAACCGGGTTCGCCGACGCCGAGGCCCTCGCCCAGGCGCTCGGCGCCCGCGATCCCGTCTTCGCGGCGCTTTTCTTGCCCGACCCCCCCTGGCGGGACGGCTGGCGGCTCACCCTGCCCCGGCTCGCCACCCCCGCCGGGGCCCGCATGGTGGCCGAGGCCACCGGGGCGGACTGGGTCCTCACCGGCTGGCAGGACGAAAAGGGGCTTTACCACCTGGGGCTCTTTGACGGCCAAAAGAGCCATAAGGCGGTGGTGGGAAGCCTGGAGGCGGCCGCGCTCTGGGCCGGGGCGGTGCTCGGGCGCGAGGTGGGACCGCTGGAAAAGCACCCCGAACATGAGCCCCTTTTGCGCCTCGCCGCCCGGGACCCGATGCGGGCGGCGGCAGCTGCCCAAGCCCAGGGCGACGAGGCCCGGGCCCGCCGGTACCGGGCCTACGCCGCCGCCTTAGCCCACGGGAAGCTTCTGGTCCTGCCCCCCGCGCTCCGGGCGTTTTGGGTGGGCTTCCACGATCCGAAAAAGCTCCCCGAGGAAGGCATGGGCCTGGTCTGGCGGGCCTTCCTCGAAAAGGGTGCCGGGCCCGCGCTGGAAAAGCTCATCCAAAGCCCGCTCTTGCTCCACCGCACGGCGGCGGTCCTGCTCCTCTACAGCGCCGACGATCCCCGCTGGAAACCGCTCGCCCGGGGGCTGCCTGAGCTCGAGCCCCTCTACGCCTGGGGCTGGGAGATGAAGAGCTTCGCCGCCTTCGAGGACGAAAACGCCGAGGAAGCCAAAGCGGCCCTGCTCGCCGCCCTCCGCCTGAACCCCACCGAATCGCTTTACTGGACGAACCTCGGCTGGGCCTACTACCTCACCGGCGAACGCGCCCGCGCCCGGCTCGCCTCGCTTTACGCGCTCAAGCTCGAAGAAAACCCCACCGCCCGCTACAATCTCGGCCTCTTTTATGCCCTTTGGGGAGCGCATCTCGAGGCCCGGAGAAACTACCGGAAGGCGGTGGCCGAGGACGAGAACTGGGAGATCCGGATGGCCCTTAAGGACCTGGAAAACGCCGGCCCCGCGCCCGCCCTCGGCTACTGGAAGGGCTTCCTCCTCACCTACGCCGGCGAGGCCGAGGCGGCGCGCTCGGCGCTCTCCGGGTTTCTCCGCGCCCACGCCGACCATCCCCTCGCCCCCTGGGCCCGGCGGCTTTTAAGGCGGAACCAAAACCCCTGGCAGCGCATCGAGCTCCTCGCCCTCTCGATCCGGGAGGAGGGCAAGCCGCTCCGTCGCCTGGGGGCCGGGGAGCCCCTTTGGGTCTACCTCGACTACCAGGGCGAGCCCGCCCTGCCGGGGCGGAGCCTTGAGCTCGAGCTCAGGGACGAAGCCGGCGAGCTCGTGGCCCGGGCCGAGCGCTTTTCCGAACACCCCCCCTACCCCCCGGGCAGCGTCGGCTACCGGGGCTGGGCGGGTCCGCTTATGCTCCCGGAAAAACCCGGCCGCTACCGGCTGGTGGTTCGCTGGGACAAGGCCAAGGCGGAACGCGTGCTCGAGCTCGGCGCCAGCAACCTGGCCCGGAAGCTCTACGCCCAGGGCCTCCTTCCTAAAGACCTCGACGGCCTCCCCGTGGTCCCCGAGGACACCCTGCTCGCCCCCACCGGCGAGGAGCGGCTCCTCTCCGCCCTGATCGCGCTCTTCCAGGAAGCGGCCGATCGGGCGGCGGAGATCGACGTCTACGCCAAACCCTTGAAGGACGGGAAGAGCGTCGCCGAGCGGATGCGGTCCCCGAGCCCCGAGTTGGTCCGGGCCTTCCTGGAAGACGCCCTTAAGGACCCGAAGCGGCTCGAGCCCAACGCCGTCCAGGGCTTTGCCCGCTGGCTTTTCGAAAGGGGCACGCGCTAAAGGCCAAGGGGGCCCTTTCGGGCCCCCTCCTTGGTGCCGAGGGGCGGAATCGAACCGCCGACACCACGGTTTTCAGCCGTGTGCTCTACCGACTGAGCTACCTCGGCGCTGGCGGCCCCGACGGGACTTGAACCCGCGACCTCCCACGTGACAGGCGGGTGTGCTAACCAAGCTACACCACGGGGCCGCGCAAAACCCGCATCACGCGGGCGAAAACCATGCTACCCGGGGCCCCTGCCGCTGTCAAGCAAGCCCCCGGGCCAACCTGGGCGAAGGGCACGGCGCGCTCAAAGCCGTGCAACCCGCTTTCCCGAGGGCGGCGGGTCCCAACCGCGCCTCGTGCTGCTCCTGCAAGGGGGCCCGGTGGGAGCGCCACCCTCCCCTGTACCCACCCCTGGATCCGACGGGGAATCCAGCGCTACCGCGTGATCGCCCCCAACGCCGAGGGGGCCCTGGACCTCGAACGTGCGGCACGGGCGCTCCGCGAGGCCTCCGGCGGCGGCAATACCGGGCTCTACCCGGAGAGCCCCTTCGCCCGTGGATCCGCGCCCGCTACCGCCAAGGCGTGCCGGTGGCCGGGCTTTCGGCGGGTGCCATCCCCGCGCCCGATTCCGCCTGGCTCCCGCCGGAGCGATCCAAACGCAGAAAGCTGGAGGCGGTTAGGGGCCTTGGCTTGGTGCCGGGGCCGATCGTGGGCCTGCACTTCACCGAGCGGAACATGCTGCCCAGGGTGCTTAACGCCTGCGCCTGGGACTCGACATCGACGAGGTGCGCGGGGGGTTCCGCGCACCGCATCATCTTCACGGACCCGGATGGAAAGCGTACCGCCTCGAGCGACGGCCCTGGTGACGGGTCGGCAAAGCCCCATCCCTCGAGGAACCCAAAAGTACGGGGACGGAGTGCGAAACCCCGTCCCGGATGGAGCCGGCGGCCGGATTCGAACCGGCGACCTACCGCTTACGAGGCGGTTGCTC
>CAYYAB010000049.1:0-10563 GCA_964469895.1 uncultured bacterium
CTGGTGGACGCGATCGGCGGCAAGGGGAACATCATCATGACCCAGGGCTCCCTGGGCCACACCGGCGCCCAGGGCCGGGCCCAGGGATTTTGGAACGTGGTAAAGCGCTACCCCGATATCAAGGTGCTCGACACCTCGCCGGCGGACTGGGATGTGGCCAAGGTCGCGCAGCTTTGGGAAAACCTCTTAAACCGCTACAAGAAGATCGACGCCGCCTTCTTCCACAACGACGACATGGCCCTCGCCGCGTACCAGGTGATCAAGAACGCCGGTCGCGAGAACGAGATCGTGATCGGCGGGATCGACGCCATGTCCCCGGCGGTGCAGGCGGTACTCGACGGCAAGCTCCACGCCACCGCCCGCAACTCGGCCCCCCGGATCCACTGGGGTGCGCTGGTCGCCGGCTACTACGCGGTGATGCAGAAGGAGGTCGGGGGCAAGGATATCCCCGAGTTCATCCTCGCCGACGGTCCGGTCATCCTCCCGCCCTCCAAGGAGAAAACCGATAAGCCATGGCTGCTCAAGGGCTACGGCATCGGCGCCGGCCCCGGCCTCCTCTGGGAGGAAAAGCACTACCTGGCCTAGACAGAACCCTGGGGCGCCCTCCGGGGCGCCCCCACCTCCCGAGATGGAACCCCTTCTCCGGCTTTCCCAGGTAAGGAAACGCTTCGGCGGGATCGAGGCCTTAAAGGGTATTGACTTCGAGGTCTTCGCCGGCGAGGTGCACGCCCTCGTAGGGGAAAACGGTGCCGGCAAGAGCACGATGATGAAGATCCTCGCCGGGGTGATCCCCGACTACGAGGGCGAGATGGCCTATAAGGGCCGAGCCCTCCGGCTCAAAAACCCCAAGGAGGCCCTCGACCTCGGGATCGCCATGATTCATCAGGAGCTCAGCGTGATGCCCGAGCTCTCGGTGGCCGAGAACATCTTTTTGGGTCGCCAGCCCACCCGCGGCCGGGTGGTGGATTGGCGGCGGATGTTCGCCGAGGCCCGCCGGATCCTTGAGGCCCTGGGCTACCCCTACGTCGAGGTAGAGCGAGCGCTCGGCGACTATCCCTTGGGCGTGCACCAGCTCGCCGAGATCGCCCGGGCGGTGACCTCGGGCGCCGAGCTCATCATTATGGACGAGCCCACGAGCGCGCTGAGCCCCATGGAAACCGAGCGCCTGCTCGAGCTCATCCGCCGGCTCGCGGAGCAAGGGAAGGCGATCGTCTACATCTCCCACTTCCTCGAGGAGGTCACCGCCGTCGCCGACCGCATCACCGTGCTCCGGGACGGGCGGAAGGTGGCCACCCTCCGGGCCGAGGAGACCGACAAGGCCGAGCTGGTGCGGTTGATGCTGGGGAAGGAGGCGCGGTTTTTCGAGCGAACCGAGCTGGCGGCCCGGGCGCGGGAGGGGAAGCCGGTGCTCGAGCTCACCCACCTCTCCCGCCCCCGCGCCTTCGAAGACGTAAGTCTTGCCCTTTATCCCGGTGAGATCGTCGGGCTATACGGCCTGATCGGCTCCGGCCACTTTGAGCTCGCCGAGACCGTCTTCGGCCTCGCCCGTTCGTCCGCGGGCCAGGTCCGGGTCGCGGGAAAGCCCCTAAGAGGAGGCCCTCGCCGGGCGATCCGCGAGGGGATCGCCTACGTCCCCCCTTCCCGGCGCTCCGGGCTTTTCTTAGAAAAACCCGTCTACCAAAACGTCTCCCTCCCCTGGCTCGATCGGCTCTTCGGTCCCGCCCGCGAGCTCGCCGCCGCCCGCCGGGTCACCGAGGAGGTGGGCCTGCGCCCCCCCGATCCCGCGCGCAACGTCGGCGCCTTTTCCGGGGGCAACCAGCAAAAGGTGGCGATCGCCCGCTGGCTAATCGAGCCCCCCAAGGTCTTCCTGGCCAGCGAACCCACCCGGGGGATGGACGTCGGCGCTAAGGACGAGGTCCTCTCAATCCTGCGCCGGATGGCCGACGCCGGTACCGCCGTGCTCCTCGTCTCCTCCGAACCCGAGACCATCCTCGCCGCTGCCCACCGCATCCTGGTCATGGCCAAGGGGAAGATCGTGGCCGAGTACGCCTCCGGCGAGGTCACCAAGGAGATGCTGGTTCACGCCGCTGCCGGCGAGCTGAAAAAGAGCGCCTAGCCGAGGTCTTTTATGGCAGAGAAACGAAGTCGCACCTCCCGCTTGACCGAGCGCGCGCGCGAGCTCGCGCCGGTCTGGACCCTGCTCGCTTTGATCGTTTTCTTCGGGGTCTACTCCGAGAGTTTTTTCACCCTCGAGAACTTCGGCAACATCCTCAACCAGGTGGCCCTCCTCGCGATCATGGGCACCGGCATCACCTTCGTCTTGCTCACCGCCCAGATCGATCTTTCGGTCTCCTACATGGCCACCCTCGCGGGGGTGGTGGCGGCCTACGCCACCGCCGGCCACCTGCCCCAGCCCTGGCCGATCGTCGTCGCCTTGCTCGTGGCCGCCTTCCTGGGCTGGGTCAGCGGAGCGGCCACCGCGTATCTCGGCATCCCCTCCTTCATGAGCACGCTGGCGATGTCGCTGATCGCCTCCGGCCTTAGCCTCTACCTCACCCGAGGGCGGATCCTCTTCGACCTCCCGCCGCTTTCCAAGACCCTGGGCAGCGGACGGATCTTCGGCGTCAAGTGGTTGGTGATCGTCGCCGCCCTCACTCTGCTCGTCGGCCACCTGGTGCTCCGCTACACCCGCTTCGGCCGTTACGTCTACATGACCGGGGCCAACCCCAAGGCCGCCGAGCTCGCCGGGGTCAACACCCGCCGGATCGTGGCGTGGGTGATGGTGATCGCCGCTTTTACCGCAGGGCTCGCCGGGGTGGTGGGGATCGGTCGGCTCGGTAGCGCCACCCCCACCGCCTTCGACGGCATGTTGATCGACGCCATCGGCGCCGTCGTCCTCGGCGGCACCTCGCTTTTTGGCGGGGTCGGAGGCATTCCCCAGACGGTGGTGGGGCTTTTGATCCTGGGCGTGCTCCGAAACGGCCTTGACCAGGTCTCGGTGAACATCTACGCCAAGACCCTGATCACCGGAATCATCCTCTTCGCCGCCCTCGTCTTCAACATCCTCTTTGCCGGAAAGAAGGAGAGCTGATGCAGGTCCAAGGCAAGCACTACCGCACCATCTGGTTAAAACCGAACGATCCCGAGGTGGTCCAGATCATCGACCAGCGCCCGTTGCCCCACCGCTTCGTGATCGAGGACATCGTGAGCGTGGAGGGTATGGCCCGGGCGATCAAGGAGATGCACCTAAGGGGCGCGGGGCTGATCGGGGCCGCCGCCGGCTACGGGATGTACCTGGCGGCGCTCGAGGCCCCGAAAACCTCGCTCGAGGCCTTCCTTCAGTACCTCGGGCAGGCCGGCGAGCGGCTCAAGAAGACCCGCCCCACCGCGGTGAACCTGGAGTGGGCGGTGGCCCGCCAGTTAAGCGCGATCCGCGAGCGGGCGACAAGCCCCGCCGAGGGGGTTCGGGTCGCCCTCGCCGAGGCCGAGCGAATCGCCGACGAGGACGCCGAGTTCTGCCGCAGAATCGGCGAGCACGGGGTCCGGCTCATCGAGGAGATCTACGAAAAGAAGGGCGATACCGTCCATGTCCTCACCCACTGCAACGCCGGCTGGCTCGCCTTCGTGGACTACGGCACCGCCACCGCTCCCATCTACGAGGCGCAAAAGCGAGGCATCCCGGTCCACGTCTGGGTGGACGAGACCCGCCCCCGGAACCAGGGGGCCCGGCTCACCGCCTGGGAGCTCTTGGAGCAAGGGGTGCCCCACACGGTGATCGCCGACAACACCGGCGGACACCTGATGCAGCACGGGATGGTGGACCTGGTCATCACCGGCGCCGACCGGGTGACCCGGAAGGGCGACGTCGCCAATAAGATCGGAACCTACCTAAAAGCCCTCGCCGCCGCCGATAACGGCGTACCCTTCTACGTCGCCCTGCCCAGCTCGACGATCGACTGGACGATTTCGGACGGCGTCCGCGAGATCCCCATCGAAGAGCGCGGCGAGGAGGAGGTTAAGTACATCCAGGGGCTCCACGAGGGTGAGCTAAAGCGGGTCCTCCTCACCCCACCAGAAAGCCCCGCCGCCAACTACGCCTTCGACGTCACCCCCGCGCGGCTCGTCACCGGGTTGATCACCGAGCGGGGCATCGCCGAGGCCAGCGAGGAAGGGCTCTTATTGCTTTACCCGGAAAGGAGGCGGGCGTGAGCTACCGGCCGCTTACCCCCAAGACCCTGCTCGATTACCTGAAGACGAGGGAAGCGCTAAAAGACCGCCTGCCCCCGGACGAGACCTACCGGGTCCGGGAGGTGGGCGATGGAAACCTGAACCTCGTTTTCGTGGTCGAGAGCGAGGAGAACCCAGAGCACACGGTGGTGGTCAAGCAGGCGCTCCCCTACCTCCGGGTGGTGGGGGAGAGCTGGCCCTTGACCCGCGATCGGGTGATCTACGAGACCGAAGCCCTAAAGCTCTATAACCGCTACGCCCCCGGGCTGGTTCCCGAGGTCTACGACCACGACTACGAGATGTCGCTTCTCGTGATGGAGAACCTAAACCGCCACGAGATCATGCGAAAGCCCCTGGTCCGGCGGGTCCAGTTTCCGAACTTCGCCGACCAGATCACCACCTTCCTGGCCCGCACCCTCTTCTACACCTCCGACCTCTACCTGCCCGGGGTCGAGAAGAAGGCGCTCACCGAGCGCTTCATGAACCCCGAGCTCAGGAAGCTGCAAGAGGACTTCGTTTACTCCCATCCGCTGATGGACGCTCCCGAGAACAACTGGAACCCTTTGGTCGACGATCTAGTGCAGGAGGTCCGCAGGGACGGGGAGCTCAAGGAGCGGGTCACCTGGCTCAAAGAGGGGTACATGACCCACGCCCAGTCGTTGATCCACGCCGATCTCCACACCGGCTCGATCATGATCAACCAAGACGAAACCCGGGTCATCGACCCCGAGTTCGCTTTCGTGGGGCCGGCGGGCTACGACGTGGCGGCGGTGATCCAGAACCTGATGCTGAACTACGCCGCCCACTTCGCCCACACCGAGGACCCCGAGGAAAGGGCCGACTACCAAGGCTGGCTGCTAAAGACCATGCGGGCGGTTTGGACGGGGTTCGCCGAGAAGTTCGAGGCGCTTTGGATCGAGGCGGGGGAAAGAGGCGAGCTCGCCCCCAAGGGCTTTTGGGACTACCCCGGCGGCGAGGAGGACTTCGCCCGTTTCCGGAGGAACTACCTGAAAAACGTCTTTCGTGACATGGTGGGCACCGCCGGCACCAAGGCGCTCAGGCGGATGATGGGGATCGTAAGCGTCTGGGATATCTCCAGCATCGAGGACCCCGAGAGGCGGGCGGTGGCCGAGCGTTTCGCGATCCGGGTGGGGCGGCGCTGGGTCAAGGAGATGGACGCGATCCAAGACATTGACGCCATGCTCGACGTCGTTCGCGAGGAAACGGAGGCCACCCTTGCCTAGGCTCTCGGTCGGGGTTCAGGCCGCCGACCTCGGTCGGCTTTCGGAAGCGGTGGCGGCGCTCGCCGAGGCCGGCGTAGAAAGGCTCCACTTTGATGTGATGGACGGGGTCTTCGTTCCCCGGCTCATGGGCGGGGCCGAGCTCTTTTCCGCGCTTCGACGGGTGACCGACCTCCCCCTTGACGTCCATCTGATGACGGTGCACCCCGAGCGGCACGTCGCCGCCTTCGAGGGGGCCGAGCGGATCACCGTCCACGCCGAGGCCACCCCGCACCTGCACCGGGCCCTGGCCGAGGCAGAAAGAATCGGCGCCCGGCCCGGGGTGGCGCTCCTACCGGGGAGCCACCCAAGCGGGGCGATGGGGGTACTCGAAGTTATCGAGCACGTGCTTCTCGTGGCGGTGGACCCCGGCTTTCCCGGCGCCCGCTTCGTCCCCGCGGTGCTTAGGAAGGCAAAAGAACTCAAGGGAAAGCTTGAGGAGCTCGGCAGGGAAGGGATCGCCGTCGGTGTGGACGGCGGCGTGAACCTTGAGAACCTGGCGGCGATCGCCGAGGTCGCCGATTTCGTGGTCTCGGGCTCGGCGGTGATGCGGGACCCGGGGCCCAGGACAAACCTAAGTCGGTTTTTTGCGGTTTTGGAAGGAGGCAAGGCATGAAACCCCACGACCCCCACATGGATTGGGGCATGAAGAACCGGTACCTGAGCGTCTTTAATAAGCAAAGCGGTCGCACGATCTTTTACGCCGTGGACCACGGCTACTTCATGGGGCCGACCACCGGCCTGGATGACATGGAGCGGGCGATTCACCCGGTGGTGGACTACGCCGACGCCCTGATGCTCACCCGGGGGGCGCTTCGAAGCGCGGTGGACCCCTGGCTCAGGAAGCCGATCTCGCTTCGGATCTCGAGCGGCACGAGCATCCTGAACGAGGACCTCCTCCACGAGGGGCTGGCCGTCGAGATCGAGGAGGCGGTGCGCTTGAACGCTGCCTTCGTCGCCTTTTCGGTGATGGTGGGCACGCCCCAAAGCGAGCGGGATACGATCCTCGAGTTTTCCCGGGCGGTGGACCAGGCCGAGCGCTACGGCATCCCCATGCTCGGGGTGGTGGCGGTGGGCCGGGGGCTGAACCGCGACGCCCGCTATCTGAGCCTCGCCACCCGCATGGTCGGCGAGCTCGGCGCCCGGCTGGTCAAGACCTACTACTGCGAAGGGTTCGAGCGGGTGGTGGATACCAGCCTGGTGCCGGTGGTGATCGCCGGCGGCAAGAAGCTCCCTGAGAAGGAGGCTCTGCAGATGGCCCGAAACGCCCTCGACGCCGGCGCCATCGGGGTCGACATGGGCCGCAACGTCTTCCAGGCGGAAAACCCGGTGGCGATGATGCAGGCGCTCGCCAAGTTGGTTCACGAGGACGGCACCGTCGAGGACGCCTACGCCTATTACGAGGAGCTGAAGGCGAAGGGCTAGGGGCCGGGGCCACCCCGGCCCCTTGGGGGGCGAAGATGCGCGTGGCCATGTACTACCACAACCGGGACGTTCGCCTGGAAGAACTCCCGCGGCCAAGAATCGGTCCCGGCGAGGCCCTCGTCAAGATTTACGCGAGCGGCATTTGCGGCTCGGATGTGATGGAGTGGTATCGCATCAAGAAAGCGCCGCTCGTCCTGGGTCACGAGATCGCCGGCGAGATCGTCGAGCTGGGGGAGGGGGTGAAGGGCTTTTCGGTGGGCGACCGGGTCACCGCTACCCACCACGTCCCCTGTGGCCGCTGCGAGTACTGCCAGCGAGGGCAGGAAACGCTTTGCGAGCTCCTCGGAAAGACCACCTACGACCCCGGGGGGTTTGCCGAGTACGTTCGCGTGCCCGCGATCAATATCGAGGCCGGAGGGATGCTGAAGCTCCCCGACTCGGTGAGCTACGAGGAGGGCAGCTTCACCGAGCCCTTGGGTTGCGTGGTGCGGGGGATGAGGGTGATGGGCTTCGAGCCCGCGAGGACGGTGCTGGTGCTCGGGAGCGGGCTTTCCGGGCAGCTCGTCATCCGTACCGCCCGGGCCTTCGGCGCCGGGAAGATCCTGGCCACCGATCTTAACGACTTTCGGCTCGAGATGGCCCGGCGCTCGGGGGCGGAGGTCACGATCCATGCGGGCCGGGAGGATGTGGTGGGGCGGGTGCTCGAGGAAACCGGTGGTGAGGGGGCCGACTACGTGATCCCCACCGCGGGTGCTCCGGCGCTCTTTGACCAGGCGCTCAAAACGGTCAGAAAAGGCGGCACCATCCTGCTTTACGGCATCATGGCACCGGGGACCGAGGTGAGCTTTGAGGTCTTCCCCTTTTGGAAGAAGCAGATAAAGCTGGTCTCCACCTACGCTGCCGCTCCCCGGGACCTCCGTGAGGCGCTCGAGCTCATCCGCGCCGGCCGGGTGCCGGTGAAAGACTTGATTACCCACCGACTCCCGCTGGCCGAGACCCAAAAGGGTTTTGCGCTTACCGCTGCCGGCGGCGACTCGATGAAGGTGATCATCGAGCCCCAACGCTAGTAGGGCCCTTCCACCTCCGAGGGCAGAAGCCGGGCGGGCACCGGAAGCGGGCTCTCGAGTTCGTTGGTGCGAACGAAGGCGAGCATGAAGCGGCCGATCCGCCCAAGCTGTGAGGCGTGGGCGCGGACGGCCGCGAGCTTTCTCTCGATGTGTTCCTCTCTAAGGAGACGCTTTTCCCAGGGCAGGTGCCTTCCCCGGGGTGCGGGGTAAAGCGGGAGCCGGGGATGAAGCCCCTTCGGCAAAGGGTACTCGTAGCCGCCGTGGACGATGTAGTAGCGAAGCCGGTCGGTCTCGCCCCGCTCGGCCAGGATCCGCATGGCGAAGTACGCGGCGGCCTGGTGGTCGGGGTGGGCGTCCAGGGGGCTTGGAACCAGCACTCGGGTGGGGCGAAACGCGTCCAATACGGCCTTGAGATCCGCTTCTAGGTCCTTACCGGTATAAGGGGCTCCCTCCCGGAAGCACCCCGGATAGCTCACCCGGCGGAGCTTGGTGTGAGGACTCTCGAAGGGGAGGTAGTAGTGGGTCAAGAAAAGGCGCAAGAGCCCCTGGTCGGGATAGCCGAGAAAGATTCGGTCCTCGTCCCCTAGGCCCAGGATTTGGGTGGCCTTTTTGGCTTCCTCCATGCGGATCTTGGCGAGCTCGCGAAGCCCCTCGGGCCCGGGACGGGGGGCGGCGAGCTCGAAGCCGTCTCCGAGCGTGAGCCAGACCACCTTGACCGCCGCGCCTGCCTCCTTTGCCGCTAGGACCTGACCGGCCGCCGCGAGCGTCTCGTCGTCGGGGTGAGGGGCGAGGACGAGGAGGCGATCCTCGTCGGTGTACGGCCTGGCCTCGGGCAGGCGGCGGGTGAGCCAGGTGGCCCTGAGCGCGTGGTAGTAGGCGAAGAGAAAGCGCCCATTGATGAAAGCCCAAAGCAAAACGGCAAGACCCAGGGCATAGAGGCGTTCCAGCACATCCAACCGGAGAAAAAGCCGCAGGCCCTCGTTGGCGACGAGGACCAGGACCACGAGCAGAACGAAACGGGCGCCACGGCCAAGGGGCGGCACGGCCTTATCCTAGTGGAGTCTTGGTCCCCTCGGTCCGTCCCGCGAGGAAGGAAGATCTGGAGGCGATCGGACGGGTGGCCTACGCCACTGCCTGGCTCGGGGACTCGCTTTCCGGTCGCTTTTCCAACCGGGAACTTTTTACCGAGCTCTTTGTCCGTCCCTACCTCGAGGTGGGGGTGGCCGCCTTCGTCGCCGAGGAGACGGGGCGGGTGCTCGGCTACGCGATGGCTGCCCGGACTTGGGACCTTCCCCGCTGGTTCTTACTTCCGCCCAGGTTCGGGTTGATCCCGCAGTTGCTCGACCTCCCGACTTCTGAGCGAAAGCTCCTTTGGGGCCTGCTCACCGCCGGTGCGCCCCACGCCTCCTTTCGCGCCTACCCCGCCGAGCTCCACATCAACCTTCTGCCCGAGGCCCGGGGTAGAGGGCTTGGCAAGGCCCTCCTTTCCACCCTGCTCTCCGCCCTTTTAAGAGAGGGTGTGGTCGGCGTCCAGCTCGGCACCACCCGCGAAAACCACGCCGCCCTCGGCCTCTATCGCCGCTTTGGCTTTCGCGAGTACGCCCGCCGCCCCTCGCGATTCTGGACCGAGGCCCTCGGCCGGCCGGTAGAGGCGGTGCGCTTGGTCAAGAGGCTGGGCTAGTCCATGCAGGCTTCTAGCGTTGGGGATGCGTTCGATGGCTTAACGCAAGTCGAGGCGTGGATGCCGGCGATTTAGGGGACGAGCACCGCGGATCCCCGGAGTTTGCCGGTGCGGAGGGCATCTAAGGCGTCGTTCGCGGCCTCGAGAGGGAAGACCTCGACTTCGGGGGTGACCGGTACCTTGGGCGCGATTTCGAGGAAAAGGCGCGCGTCCTCGCGGGTGAGGTTGGCCACCGAGCGGATCTTGCGCTCGTGCCAGAGCAGGTCGTAGGGCATTTCGGGTACCGGGCTCATGTAGATGCCCCCGAGTACCAGCGTGCCGCCCGGTTCCAGGTGCTTTAGCGCCTCGGGGATGAGCGCGCCTACCGGGGCGAAGATGATCGCTCCTTCCATGGGCTCAGGCGGGGCCTCGGTGGAGTCGCCGACCCACTGGGCGCCCATCTCCCGGGCAAAGGCCTTGGCTTCCTCGTCGCCAGGGCGGACGAAGGCGAAAAAGCGTTTGCCCTCGAAGCGGGCCACCTGGGCGAGCAGGTGGGCGGCGGCGCCAAAGCCGTAGAACCCGAGCAGGTTTTTGTCCCGGACGAAGCGGTAGCTCCGGAACCCGGTGAGCCCGGCGCACATCCAGGGAGCCATCTTCACGGGATCGCCCGCTTCGGGGAGGGAGTAGGTGTAATCGGCGTAGGCGAGGGCGAACTCGGCGAAGCCGCCGTCTAGGTGGTAGCCGGTGAACTGGGCCCTGGGGCAGAGGTTCTCTTCGCCCCGCCGGCAGAACTTGCACTGGCCGCAGGTCCAGCCCAGCCAGCCCACCCCAACCCGCTCCCCAACCTTCCGGTTTTTGACCCCGGGGCCGAGGGCGTCCACCCGGCCCACGATCTGGTGGCCGA
>CAYYAB010000050.1:0-10362 GCA_964469895.1 uncultured bacterium
TATCCTTTGTTCATCCAATTCTATGGTGAGCTGCCTTAATGTCAAGGTTCGCGCATTGGGTATACCAATGCCCTTTTCCACCTATGCTATCGAACTGTCTGGAGGAACGCAACTTGCGTCGACCCCCCGGGGTTTTTGCGCTACTGGGGGTCGACGCAAGAGGTTTACAGGATTTGTTCGGGTTCGTTTTTGGATATGCCGAGGAACTCCTTGGCAAGGCAGGCGTCTCGTTTGATGATGTAGAACCTAACCGCATCTTCTTCGGGTTCGATAACCTTTCTTAGCTCCGTTTTCAGTTCCTCAAGTTGTGCGCGGGTGAGTTCCCCTTCGAGGACGGAGTTTTGTACCCACGTGAGGTAGCGCCGCCCGATCTTCAAGACCTTGACGACGCGTTCAACGTTGACATCGTAGGCCATGACGACAAACATGGTTAGCTCCGGTGCCGGAAAGGCTCGTAGGGCTGGTCTCCCAAGAGGTGTTTTTCGATTTTGTAAAGCTCAAGCCTGATCGTTGTACGCCAGGAAACTGATCGCTTGAGCTTGGGGTGTTTGTAGCTCGTTTGCAGAAACTTCTCCCACTCCTCCGTTATCATGCGATGCCCCTTTTCGTTTAAAAAGACCCCGCCGCCTTCTCTTAAAAAATGGGAGGGTTGAATCTGTCCCCGGTTGACGAGGCGGAAAATGAGCCTATCTACATAAGAAGGTTTGAGCACGTCCGCTACGTCGAGGTTCAACGTGTGGCGGCGAAAGTTGGTCTCGTGCAGGTAGCCGATGCGAGGGTCGAGGTGTGTCTGGTAGATCTGCCCAAGGATGGCTGTGTAGAGCAGGCTGTTCAGAAAGCTCACAAGGGTGTTGATGGGGCTTTGCGGAGGTCTGCGGGTGCGTTCGTTTAATGCGTACTCCTCGGGGAGAAAGCGGCTCCAGGCGTGGTAGTAGACTTCGCGGGCGTTTCCCTCAAAAGCCATGAGCTCTGAGATTTTTTGGGCCGCCTGGACCCGTTTTTGAAGCGCGCCTAGATGGGTGAGGGATTCCTTGAGGTTGGCTCCGCGCCGCTGATAGTAAGCGAGCACGCGGGACATGTTGACGATGGAGCCCTCTACGAAGCGTCGGGCGAGATCGAGCCTGAGGTTTGGATTCAAGTAGTGCTCGGCCTGTTTGAGGGTGAGGTGGCCGGAGCTTAGGTGTTCGCGGGGGTAGTAGCTGCCCACGTAGTACTCGTAGCGGTTAAAAAAGTGCATGGGTATGCGGTTTTGTGTGAGGAACTCGAGCAGGCGTTTGTTGAACTCGATTTCTCCAAAGACGTAGATTTCCGAAACGCGCTTGATGGGGATGGGGCGTTTGCCGTCTTCGGTTTCCAGGAAAAGGGTGTTTTGCCTTCGTGAAAGGCGGCCGGAGCTGAAGATATAGATGGGTTTCATTCTTCCCCCACCCAGCAGAATTCGTAATAAGCGCAACTGGTGCAATAGGGTACGCGCTTTGGAGGCGGTGGCTTGGGTTTTTCTAGGAGCTTTTCGAGCTCCAGTAAGGCCTTCCTCACTTCGGCCTCGAGCTCAGGCGTGAGCGCCACCTTGATCACCCGGCGTTCCCGGGGGTAGCGGAGTTCGCCTTTCGCTTCCAGCCCTTCTTCCCTGAGCCGGAGGAGGTAGTAGCCGAGCTGGCGTTTGTGGGAGGTAAGGCCCCGGGAAGAGAGCTTGATCTCGGCGGCCACCAGCACTTCTTCTTCGTTGCGCAGAAAGTCGATCTTCATACCCGGGAGGCTGAGTTCGTGGCGTTCGCGGGGATAGGCGGTGGCGTGTAGCAAGCGGCCGAGGGTAAGCCGCTCGTGGTCCCGCCAGGGCTCGATCGCGTGGCCGAGCAGCCAGGCCTGCCGTGGGCAGATGGCGTGGGCCTGGATCAGGGCTCCACTTACAGGAACTGGGTTTCGATCGCGTTCTGCCATAGGAACCCGGTTTCCGAGTCGTAGTACGCCTCGAGCTCATCCCTCCTTACAAGCAAGTAATCCTCGCGGCCGAAGAGGGGCCCCGGGGCGTTTTTGCTCACTCGCTCGATCGGCGGGCTGATGGTGTAGAGGGCGAGGTCGGGCCGTAGCGTTCGCAGGGCTTGGCGGCGTGCGTTCGGGTCCTCTTCGGCGAGGGCGGTCTTCAGTTTTTCGAGTACCTCGCTGGCGAAATCGTCTTGCTCGATGAAGATGGGAATCCTTCGTATCGGGTCCCGAATCAAGCGGTAACAGCAGACGTCGCAGCCCTCGGGGTGGTGGGGGCCGCAATCGCAGGCGGCGGGGTAGCCGCGGCGGCAAAAGCGGCCCGCCTCGAGGGCATCCAGGTAGCCGCGAGCGGCGGCGGTGCTGATCCGGTTTTCGAGTTCGGCATAGTAGGTTTCGAGTCTTTTCCCGAGCTCGAGGTCGGTAATCTCCCCAAGCTCCGCGAAGAACGCCCGGGCGAGGTGCGCGTGGATCTTGCCGTAAACCCGGGAAGCCCGTCCCTCATCGGGGACGAGGGTGAGCGTTCCCACATGCGGGGCAGCGTTTCGGTTGATGCGACCCGCCACCTGAACCACCGCGTCCACCGGCCCGAGCTCGCGAAAGCCCTCGGCGAAGTCGAGGTCGAGCCCCGCCTCGACGATCGGGGTGGCGACGAGGGTGAGGGGGGTTTGGGGGACGAGCTTTTTGAGCTTTTCGATCCGGTCACGCCGGTCTTTTGGCGTGAGGTTGGTGGAGAGGTGAAAGACCCGCTCGCCCGTGCGTTTCAGTGCGTCGTAGATTTCGAGGGCCCGTGGGATCGTGTTCACCACGATGAGCCGGGAGTGTTGCGCGGACTCGGAGGGGAGGGCTTCGGCACTGCGGATGCGGACCCGGACCGGGTAGTCGGGGAGGTCGGGGGCGAGCTCGAGGGCCCCTTCCACGAGCCTCGGCTGGGTGGCCGTGGCCAGGACCACCGTGTTTCCCTTCTCTACAAAGGCTGAGAGCAGGCGGCGCACCAGGGGCCAGTCCTCGGCGGGAAAGGCCTGGACCTCGTCCAGGATGAGAATATTGCCCGAGAGCAACCGGTGGAGCTTTTTGAGCATGCGGTTTTGGGTGCCGTAGAGGGTCTCGACCACCTGCACGAAGGTGGTGACCACCACCTCGGCTTCCCAAGACTCGGCGAAAAGGAGCTTTTCCTCCACCGAAGTGACCTCGCTTTCGGCCTCGGCCAGCCGTGCGAGGTGGTGATGGGCGAGGATCGCGTCGCTCGGAACACCCGCTTTTTCGAGCGTTTCCCGAAAAACCTCGTAGTTTTGCTCGATCAGGTTGACTAAGGGCAGCGCGTAGAGGATGCGGGGGCGCATTCCCCGTTCTTTTTCCAGGCGGTCTCTAAGTTTCAGGGCGAAGTTCAAAAGCGTGAGCGTCTTCCCCGATCCCGTGGGCGCGGTAAGGGTGAGGGCTGCGGGAAAAAGCTTTTCCAGGGGAAGCGCTTTGACCTTGCGATCCACCTCGGTGAAAAGTCGGTCGCGATGGTAGCTGAGCCGATCGTTTTTGGAAAGGCTTTTTACCTTTGCTTCGGCGGCATCTGGGGGAAGGGCGTGGCGGTCCGGTGGTTTGACGGAGGCCGCCCGGTGTTTGTCCGCGTCGATGAGCAGGGAGAAGAGCTCGAGCACCTGCCAGTAGGTTCCTTCTCCTCCGAAAGGCGTCCCCCGGAGCCAGGCGGCCACTTTTTCCGGTCCTTCTTCGGCGTAGCGCTCGAAGTTTTCGAGCCAGCCCAGCCTATCGAGCAGGGCCCGGGCGGGTTCCCAACTGAGCAGTGCTTCGGTCTGCTCCATGACGACGCGGTAGGGCCTTTCCGAGGGCGGGGCGGTGAGGTAGGCGGGATCGTGGGGATCGGGGAGGAGGTCCCGGGCGGTCTTTAAGTGGCCGTGGTGGCGGGCCACGGCGAGGAAGAGGGGAAGGGCAGGCAGTCCCGCTTCCCTCGCGAGAAACGCCGCGAAGAGGGCGCTTGGGAAGGCGTGGTGGAGTTTGGGCCCGAGCTTGGCCTTGAGCACCTTTTGCGCCTTGGGGTCTCGTTTTAGGTAGTCCTGAAACCACGGGGTGGCCTTGTAAAGGTCGTGGGTAAGGCCGGCGAGGCGCGCGGCCTCTTGAAGCGCAGGCGGTGCCCAACTCCCGGCCAGGGCCGCGACCGCTTCTAGGTGGGTGAGGAGGGGTTCTCCCGGCCGGGCCAGAAGCTCATCCGACAAGGCCCCAAACCCCCGCGTCGCTGACGAAAACTGCCCCCTCGTAACGGGCGGCGATGGGCTTGCCCTCGGCCTCGATCACCAGGTCGGCGACGGAAAGCGGCGTGCGGTCCTTTGCGAGCTGGAGGGGATAGCGGTCGGTGAGCAGGCGGCCCGGCCCCGAGAGCGAGGCGATCGCATCCGCGCGGAGGGGGCCGAGGATCGGCCCCTCAAACCCCTTTACCTGCTTCCCTGCAATCGTTTCCACCTCCTCTACCTGGGCGAGCGCGTACGCGGGGCCGAGGGAAAGGGGGTAGCGCGGGCGCGCGAGTGCTTCCGCGAGCCGGGGAGCATCGGGGCCTGCAGCCACCACCTCGTAGCGGAGCCGGCCCTCGAGCGTTCGCGGGGCCACGAATTGCAGGGGAATCTGGGTGTGCTCACCGCCCGCGAGGTTGAGCTCGCCCTTCTTCACCTTGAGGTGGTTCGCCGTTTGCATGAGAAAGCGCCAGGGGGAAAGGGGGCGGACGCTAAAACGAAGCTCCCCCAGGTGCTCGGCGTACTCCGGCCCCATGCCCATCGCAGCACCCAGCAGGCCGCGAAGCGTGGGCGGCGGGGGAATGGGGTAGGAAAGCGACGAGGAGTTGCTGTAAAAGCGGCGGAACTGGGCGAGCTTTCCGCTGATCACGAAGCGAAGCGCTTGCATGGTCAGCTCACGGAAGACTGCTTCGGAAGTCCTTCGATTCCCTCGGCGGCGAGCTCGGGGTGGCGCCAGACCCGCACCTCCTCGATCGCGTCTTGGATGTTTTGCAGGGCCTTGGCAAGCGGGGAGAGGTCGAGGGTGTAGTCGGCGATCGCGCGAACCTTGCGGGCTTCCAGGCCGTCTTTCGGTACAAAGCGCACGTAATCGCGGAGATCGCCGGGGGGTGGGAAGGGGTATGCGCCCTCCCGGTAGCGGACGTGCAGGTAGAGCCTCGGGGTCTGGCCGAGCTTGCTGCGGGTGGTGGCCTCCTCGCTGAGGGCCTTTAAAAGCCCCTCCTCGAGCCGGTCGAGGTCCTCGGGCCCAAGCCCGGTGGCCTTGCCCCTTGCCGGGGAGACCCGGCCGTAAAACGCGATCAGCGCGTAGTAAAGCCGCCAGTCTTTGCCGAAGGTGCCGTAGTCGCTTTCCCTTCCCGCGAAGTGGGAGGAGATCGTCGAGGACTCCACGATCTCCACCGGGTGGAGGCTATAGCCCCAGGAAAACTGGACCGGGCCGGTAAAGGTAAGCCCTCCGCCCTGGCCCGCTTCCTCGCCTTTGATCGGCATGGTGGCGCCGAAAAGCCGCACGTCGATGAGGCGCTCGAGCAGCCAGGCGATGAACTCGGTGGGCGGCTTTTTGGGGTCGACCTTCTCGCCGGTTTCCCGCTTGTAGTCCTCGGCAAGCGCCTTGAGCCGCTCGTCGGCGGTGACGGTCTCCCCGTCCAGCGTACGCACCCAGATATCGAGGCCCTTTCCCAGCCAGTAGTCCCGGAGGTAGCGCTTAAGCCGCACGTCCGAGACCAGCGCCCGGCCGGTGGCGTAGTCCATGCGGGGCTTGTTTTCCTCGTCGGGGTCGCCGTTGGGGTTGGCCATCTTGGCGTCGTAGAGAAAGAGCAGTTCTCCGTCCAAGAGCTTCATACTTCTTCACCTCCCTCTTGCCCGGCGGAGAGAATGCGCCGGGTTTCGTACCCGTAGCCGAGCAGGATGTAAAAGGCGTTTTCCTCGTCGGAAAGGGGCCAGGCTCCTTGGTTTTTCGCAAAGATTTCCATCGCCTCGCCGAAGATCGCCTCGCTGTTTGCGTCCCGCCTCCGGTACTCGCCGAGCTTTTCAAAGAGCTCCACCGCGAAGCGGCGAACCTTGGCGGGGGCCATGCCCTGATAGCCGATCTTCTCCAGGATGGGTTTGGATTTTCCCTTCTTGTATTGCTCGCTTGCGACCCGGGCGAGCAAGACGCCGAGCAGGAAGAGGGCCGCCCGGGGCCCGTCGAGCCCCAGTTCGGCGATGGGCTCCTGGTAGTCCCTTGTTTCCACCTTCACCGCTTTCACCTCCTCGACCATCCCCGCCTTTTCCAGAAAGGCGAGGAACGCGGCCATCGGGGGGATGAGGAAATGGAGCTCGGGGCAGGCGTTTTCCCGGTTGCAGTTTCGGGTGGCGTAGAGCCCGGGATTTTTGCGGTGGGCAAAACGCAGGATCTCGAGAAAACCCCGGACCCACGCGGTCCGCGACTGGGGCTCCGCCAGTAGGATCTGGCGAAAGGCGCGGAGTGCGGGTTTGAGGTTCGGGCTGCCGCGCTGGTGCCGCAAGGGAAGGAGGTAGAGAAGGCTCCCAAGCCCCCTTAGCCAACGGCCGTCGCCTTCGCCGCCCGGGCGGCCAAAGAGCCTTTGGGCGTGCTCGTTGGCCTCGCCCATCGCGAGGAGCAGCGTGTAGATCCGGGAGGGTTCGACCTCGGGAACCGCTTCCTGGACCTTGACCGCCGACTGGCTTTTTTCCACGAAAAGTAGCGTGAGCTGGGGGAAGCGGGCGTGGTCTTTGAGTTTTTGCAAGAGGGCGGGAACCCGTTCCAGCCGGTCGAGGCCGCGGGCGGCGGCTTTGAGGTCTGCCCCGAGGGTTTCAAGGGTATGAGGCCTTTTCCCCAGGTGGGGGATGAGCAGGGTATCGGACTGGAGCACCCGGGTGGCGAACGTCTTCGCGAGCGTGCGCTCGCCGGCGAGGAGGTTCACGTAGCACCGGCGGCAGACCGCGTAGCTTTGATAAAAGCGATTTTGGTCGAGGCCGTAGGCGAAGCTCAGTTTGTCGTTGATATAGAACTTGAGCAGCTTAAAGCGCGTGAAATCCGCGGAAAGGGGCGCTTTTTCGCCGCAAAGGTGGCAGATTCCCTCAGCCGGCTTCTCGAAGGCCTCCGCCACCAGGTCTTCGGTCAAAAACCGGCGGTAGGCGGGATGCTTCGCGATTGCCTCGCCGTCGATGACCAGGGTGTAGAGGGCGCCGTCCTTGGGGAGGCCTTCGCGGCCGCGGAGGAGCTCGGCTAGCTTTTTCGCCCGTTCCTTGGGCCTTTTCGCGAGGACCTCCTCCCATTCCGCGGGGGAGACGAGCCCGAGCCGCTCGGCGTGCAAAAGGTAAGCGTAGCGCCGCTCGCTGCCGGAAAGGTCGCCGTCTACGTGGAAGAGCGCGGGGAAGACCCGGTCGAGCAGGGCTTTCACCTCGGGGGGCGTGCGGTCGTGCTCGGCGAGGGCGCTCGGGGTTTGCCCGAGCAGGTAGGCGAGGTTGTTGGTGGTCACGCGGATCTGCGGGCGGTTGCCCCGCACGTTGCCCAGCCAGGCGTATTCGGCGGCGCGGCCTGGGTCGAGCTCGATCGGGGTAAAACCGAGGGCGGGCGGGTCGCTTTGGAGCTCGAGCCTTACAAGCAGGAGGCGATCGCCCTTCTTCTTAGGCCTTGGCAGTTCCTCGATCACCGCCTCGAGCAGGCGGCTTTCGTCCCCGGCTACCGCGGCTTCACCGATTCTCGCGATCTCGCCGATCACGGGCCACCTCCACGAAACCGAATCCCTGGCTCCCGAGGGCGCCGAGCCCGGCGGTAAGGGCGAGCCGGACGAGCTCCGGAGGCGCCTCGATCCGGTAGCGCCCCATCCAGCCCTCGACGATCAGGTTGCGGAAGCGTTCGACCTTTTTGTGCTCGGGGCGGGGGTTCGTGGGCTCGATTTTGGCCGGGCTCTGAGCCGCCTCAGTTAGCCCAAGGGCGCGGGCCTTCATCCGCAGGTTTTCCACAAGCCGTTCGGAAAACTCCGGCTCAGGGGCGCCAAAGTAGCGCCGCCGGCCGTTTTCCTTGACGAAGACGGTGATCGGTGCCCGGGCCACGAGGATTGCTCTGGGGGGCGGGGTGGGGATGGGCTCGAGCTCAAGCCCCGCAACCTCGAAGCCAAGGCCCGCAAGGAGCAGCGTTCGGTTTTGGATGAACCCGAGCGCAAGCTTCTCCATGAGCTCCTCGAGGGGCGAGGCCACCTTCAATGTGAGGGGGCCGGTGACCCGGAAGGTTTTGGTTGCGGTGTCGGGCTGCAGCTTGCCTTGAAGCCGGGAGAAGACGAAGGGCTTCCAGCGACCGCGGTCGGTGGCGATGCCCTCCTCGTGAAGCCAGTGGCTTGTTTCCTCGGGCAAAAGGCGGTAGATCAACCCCTGTACGGCCTCGCGGTAGGAAAAGGGCAAATCCCCCGCGGCTTTGGGCACCAGCGTGATCGCGATGCGATGGGTCATGGTTTGACCTTAGGCTAAAGGATGAACGGCTCGCCTTCGGGTTATTTCGGACCGGTAGGCTAAGGGCGTGGAAACGCGGGTGGCTTTGATCACCGGCGCCAACCGGGGAATCGGTTTTGCGGCGGCGAAAGCGCTCCTTGCCCGAGGCTACCGGGTCATCCTCTCGGGGCGCGACCGGTCGGCGGTGGAGCGGGCGGCGGCCGAGATCGGCGCTGTTCCGCTCGTCCTGGACGTGACCCGGGCGGAGGACGCCGAGGCCGCGCTTTCCTTCGTTCGGGAGCGCTTTGGCCGGCTGGACGCCCTCATCAACAACGCCGGCGTCCTCCTCGACGAGGGGGTGCGGGGGCTCGAGGTCCCCCTGGAGGCGGTGGCGCGGACCTTCGAGACGAACGTCTACGGGGCGCTCCGCTTGTCCCAGGTCTTTGCCCCGATGATGGTGGAACAGGGCTACGGGCGGATCGTGAACGTTTCCTCGATCCTGGGCTCGCTCGCCCACGCCGGGCCCGGCTACCTCGCCTACCGGAGCTCGAAGGCGGCCCTCAACATGATCACGAGGGTGCTCGCCGCCGAGCTAAAGGGCACTGGGGTGCTGGTGAACGCGGTCCATCCCGGCTGGGTGCGCACGCGGATGGGCGGGCCAGCGGCGCCGCTTTCCCCGGAGGAGGGGGCGCGGGCCCTGGTCTGGGCCGCCACCCTGCCCGCGGGCGGCCCCACCGGGGGCTTTTTCGAGGGCGAGGGCCGGCCGCTTCCCTGGTAGCTAGGCCGGGGCGCGGTTTTTCGCCTTCCACTCCAGGCCGGCCCAGATGAACGCGTCGAGGTCGCCTTCGAGCACCGCGTCGGGGTCATGACGCATCAGCCCGGTGCGGTGGTCCTTGACGTACTGCTTGTCGAGGACGTAGCTCCGGATCTGGCTGCCCCACTCGATCGGGCGAACTTCCCCCTTCAGCTTTTTCAGCTCCTCCTGGCGCTTACGCTCCTCGAGCTCAAAGAGCCTCGCCTTCAGCACCTTGAGCGCGAGCTCCTTGTTCTTGTGCTGGCTCCGGGTCGCCTGGCTGGTCACCGTGATCCCGGTGGGCAGGTGGACGATCCGCACCGCGCTGTCGGTGGTGTTCACGTGCTGGCCGCCCGCGCCCTGGCTGCGAAAGACGTCGATCCTTAGGTCCTCGGGCCGGATCTCGACCTCGATCTCGTCCTCGATCTCGGGGATCACCTCGACCCCGGCGAAGCTGGTGTGGCGTCGGCCGGAGGCGTCGAAGGGGGAGGGCCGAACCAGCCGGTGCACCCCGGCCTCCGCCGAGAGCAGGCCGTAGGCGTTCTCCCCCCGCACGATCATCTGGGCGTAGTCGATGCCGGCCTCGGGGCCGGGGACGACGTCCACGAGCTCGAGGGAAAAGCCCTTCTTCTCCGCCCACTTGGTGTACATGCGCAAGAGCATCTGGGCCCAGTCCATCGCCTCGGTGCCGCCGGCACCGGGCTGGATGGTGAGGATCGCGTTTTTCTCGGCGTGGGGGAAGGCGAGCAGGGTCTCTCGGTAAAGGGCTTCAAGCCGCTTTTCGGCCTCCGTAAACTCGGCGGCGAGTTCGTCCTCGGCCTCCGGGCCGAGCTCCTCGACCAGCTCGGCGAGCCCCTCGAGGTCCTCCTCCAGCGCCGCGTACTCCTCCACCACCTTCCGGAGCCGGGCGGCCTCCTGACTGAGCTTTTTCGCCCGCTCCGGGTCGGACCAGAGCGCGGGGTCCTCGAGCTTGGGCTCGAGCTCCTTTAGACGGGCTTTCTTTCCCGGGATGTCAAAGATACCCCCGAAGGGCTTCAAGGCGTTGCGTGAGCGCTCGAACGTCCATCGTGAAGTTATTTTAAGGCTTTTTCGCTGCAAGAGCAAAGGATCCCGTGTTTCCCTGAATATTTCCGTTCTGGACACTCG
>CAYYAB010000051.1:0-10307 GCA_964469895.1 uncultured bacterium
ACCCCGACGCCACCAAGACCGAGATCAAGAACGCGGTCGAGGCCGCCTTCAAGGTGAACGTCGTGCAGGTCAACGTGATGAACGTCCGGGGCAAGAAAAAGCGCCTAGGGCGGTTCGAGGGCAAGCGGCCCGATCGCAAGAAGGCGATCGTCAAAGTGGCCCCGGGGCAGAAGATCGAGGCCCTCGAGGGGTTGATCTAGGAGTAAGCCATGCCGGTGAAGAAGTTCAAACCCTACACCCCCTCCCGCCGGTTCATGACCGTGGCGGACTTCTCGGAGATCACCAAGACCGAGCCCGAGAAGTCGCTGGTGGTGCCGCTTAAGAAGACCGGCGGGCGGAACAACCAGGGGCGGATCACCATCCGCTTCCGGGGCGGGGGCCATAAGCGCCTGTATCGCATCATCGACTTCAAGCGGCGGGACAAGGAGGGCATCCCCGCCAAGGTGGCGGCGATCGAGTACGACCCCAACCGCTCCGCCCGGATCGCCCTCCTCCACTACGCCGACGGCGAGAAGCGCTACATCATCGCTCCCGACGGCCTGAAGCCGGGGATGACCGTGGTGAGCGGGCCCGAGGCCCCGATCGAGGTGGGCAATGCGCTGCCGCTCCGCTTCATCCCGGTGGGTACGACGGTGCACGCGGTGGAGCTCGAGCCCGGCAAGGGTGCCCAGCTCGCCCGCTCCGCCGGCACCGCCGCCCAGATCCAGGGCCGCGAGGGCGACTACGTCGTGCTCCGCCTCCCCTCCGGGGAGCTCCGGAAGATCCACGCCGAGTGCTACGCCACCATCGGCGTGGTGGGGAACGCCGACCACAAGAACATCGTCCTCGGCAAGGCGGGGCGGAGCCGCTGGCTGGGTCGTAAACCCCATGTCCGCGGCGCCGCCATGAACCCGGTGGACCACCCCCACGGTGGTGGTGAGGGCCGCGCGCCCCGTGGGCGCCCGCCCGCCTCGCCCTGGGGCTGGCAGACCAAGGGTAGGAAGACCCGCAAGAAGAGGAAACCCTCCGACCGCTTCATCATCGCGCGGAGGAAGAAGTAGGGGTGAGGTATGCCGCGTAGCTTGAAGAAAGGCGTCTTCGTCGATGCGCATCTCCTCGAGAAGATCGAGGCGATGAACGCGAAGGGCGAGCGCCGGGTGATCAAGACCTGGAGCCGGCGCTCGACCATCGTGCCCGAGATGGTGGGGCACACCATCGCCGTCTACAACGGCCGCCAGCACGTGCCCGTCTACATCACCGAGAACATGGTGGGGCACAAGCTCGGCGAGTTCGCGCCTACCCGCACCTACCGCGGGCACGGCAAGGACGCCAAGACGGCGAAGAAGTAAGGAGGGGTGATGGAGGCAAAAGCGACTGCCCGCTACGTCCGCATGTCGCCCCGCAAGGTGCGGCTCGTGGTGGACCTGATCCGGGGCAAGAAGGCGAGCGAGGCCGACCAGATCCTACGCTTCCTCAATAAGCGCGCCGCCCGCCCCGTCCGCAAGGTTTTAAAAAGCGCCATGGCCAACGCGGTGAACAACCACGACATGCTGGAGGAGGCGCTCTACGTCAAGGCCGCTTGGGTCGACGAGGGGCCGTCCCTAAAGCGGATCCTCCCCCGGGCCCGGGGCCGCGCGGACATCATCAAAAAGCGCACCAGCCACATCACCATCGTGTTGGAGGAGCGGCATGGGGAATAAGATCAATCCCGTAGGCTTCCGGCTGGGCATCACCCGCGACTGGGAGTCGCGCTGGTACGCCGGAAAGAAGGATTACAAGAAGCTCCTCGAGGAAGACCGGAAGATTCGCGAGTACCTCGAGGGCGAGGTCTACCACGCCGGCATCGCCCGCATCGATATCGAGCGGGCGGCGGACAACGTCAGCGTCACCCTGCACGTGGCCAAGCCCGGGGTCGTGATCGGGCGCGGCGGCGAAACGATCAAGCGGCTTCGCGCCGATCTTGAGAAGATGTTCCCGAACCGCCAGCTCGCCCTCAACGTGCAGGAGGTGCCGAACCCGAACCTCTCGGCGCCGCTCGTGGCCCAGCGGGTGGCGGAGCAGATTGAGCGCCGCTTCGCGGTCCGGCGGGCGATCAAGCAGGCGGTGCAGCGGGTGATGGAGTCGGGGGCCAAAGGGGCGAAGGTGATCGTCTCCGGCCGTATCGGCGGGGCGGAGCAGGCCCGCACCGAGTGGGCCGCCGACGGCCGGGTGCCGCTCCACACGCTTAGGGCCAACATCGACTACGGGTTTGCCCTGGCCAAGACCACCTACGGCGTGCTCGGGGTCAAGGCCTACGTCTTCCTGGGCGAGATCATCGGCGAGCGACCGGCGGCCCGGGCGGCAAAGGCCAAGGAGGAGCGTCCGCGGCGACGCCGCCCCACCGTGCGCCGCCGGGTGAAGAAGGAGGAATCCGGCGATGCTAATGCCTAAGCGGGTTAAGTACCGCAAGCAGCAGCGCGGCCGGATGAAGGGCGCGACCAAGGGCGGGCACTACGTCGCCTTCGGCGACTACGGATTGATGGCGCTCGAGCCCGCCTGGATCACCGCCCAGCAGATCGAGGCCGCGCGGGTGGCGATGGTCCGCCACTTCCGGCGCGGGGGCAAGATCTTCATCCGCATCTTCCCCGACAAGCCTTACACCAAAAAGCCCCTCGAGGTCCGGATGGGTAAGGGTAAGGGCAACGTCGAGGGCTGGGTGGCGGTGGTCAAGCCCGGCCGGATCATGTTCGAGGTCGCCGGGGTCAGCGAGGAGGCCGCGCTCGAGGCCTTCCGGATCGCCTCCCACAAGCTTCCGATCAAGACCAAGGTGGTGAAGCGCGATGCCTACGATGAAGCCCAATGAGATCCGCAACATGACCCCGGAGGAGATCCGAAAGAAGGTCGAGGAGAAAAAGCGCGAGCTCATGGATCTCCGCTTCCAGGCCTCGATCGGCAAGCTCTCGAAGAATCACCTGATCCGCCAGACCAAGCGTGAGATCGCCCGGCTCCTCACCATCCTCCGGGAGAAGGAACTGGGGATCGGAGGGTAAGCGATGCCGAAGAAAGTGCTATCCGGCGTGGTCGTGAGCGACAAGATGGACAAGACCGTCTCGGTCTTGGTCGAGCGCCAGTTCCCCCACCCGCTCTACGGCAAGGTGGTCCGGCGCTCGAAGAAGTACCTCGCTCACGACGAGGAGAACGCCTACAAGGTAGGGGACGTCGTCGAGATCGTCGAGTCCCGGCCCATCTCGAAGCGGAAGCGCTGGCGGGTCGTCCGCCGGCTCGAGGAGGGCCGGATGGACCTCGTGGAGCGCTACTTCCTGCGCAAGAAGCGGGGTGAGTGATGGTTCAGCAGGAATCGATGCTCGAAGTCGCCGACAACACCGGGGCCCGCAAGATCCTAGTGATCCGGGTGCTCGGGGGGTCGGGGCGGAAGTACGCGAGCGTCGGGGACGTGGTGGTGGCCACCGTCAAGGAGGCGATCCCCCGCGGCCAGGTCAAGGAGGGGGACGTGGTCCGGGCGGTGGTGGTGCGCACCAAGAAGGAGGTCAAGCGCCCCGACGGCTCCGCGATCCGCTTCGACGACAACGCCGCCGTAATCATCAACAACCAGGGCGAACCCCGCGGGACCCGCGTCTTCGGCCCGGTGGCCCGTGAGCTCAGGGACAAGAAGTTCATGAAGATCGTCTCCCTGGCCCCGGAGGTGCTCTAGATGCAGGCGAGGATTCGGCACGTCAAAAAGGGCGACACCGTGGTCGTCGTCTCCGGCAAGTACAAGGGGAAGACCGGCCGGGTGATCGCGGTCTACCCGAAGAAGTTCCGGGTGCTGGTCGAGGGCGTCAACATCGTCAAGAAGGCGGTGCGGGCGACCCCGGATAACCCCCAGGGCGGCTTCAAGGAGATGGAGGCCCCGATCCACGCCGCCAAGGTGCGGGTGGTCTGCCCCCAGTGCGGCCGGCCGGTCCGGGTCAAGCGCAAGATCCTCGAGGACGGCACCAAGGTGCGCATCTGCAACCACTGCGGCGCCGCGCTGGACTCGTGAGGTGAAGGATGCCACTGGACGTTAAGCTCAAGAAAAAGTACGAGGAAGAGGTTCGCCCGGAGCTCATCAAGCGCTTTGGCTACAAGAACATCTGGGAGGTGCCCCGGCTCGAGAAGGTGGTGATCAACCAGGGGCTCGGCGAGGCCAAGGAGGACGTGCGCATCCTGGAAAAGGCCGCGAAGGAGCTCGCCCTGATCACCGGCCAGAAGCCGATCATCACGCGGGCGAAGAAGTCGATCTCCAACTTCCGGCTCCGGAAGGGCATGCCCATCGGTCTCAAGGTGACGCTCCGGCGCGACCGCATGTGGATCTTTCTGGAAAAGCTCCTGAACGTAGCGCTTCCGCGCCGGCGCGACTTTCGCGGCATTGACCCCAACTCGTTCGACGGCCGGGGCAACTACAACCTGGGGATCCGGGAACAGCTGATCTTTCCCGAGATCACCTACGACATGGTGGATCAGACCCGCGGGATGGATATCGCGATCGTGACCACCGCCGAGACCGACGAGGAGGCGAGGGCGCTCTTAGAGCTCCTCGGGTTCCCCTTCAGGAAGCAGTAGGAGACGAGATGGCGAGGAAAGCACTCATCGAGAAAGCCAAGAGGAAGCCCAAGTTCAAGGTTCGCGCCTACACCCGTTGCAGCCGCTGTGGCCGCGCCCGGGCGGTCTACCGCTACTTCGGGCTCTGCCGCATCTGCATCCGCGAACTGGCCCATAAAGGGCAGCTTCCGGGAGTGAAAAAGGCCAGCTGGTAGCGGGAACGGTCGAGGGGTTTCCCTCGAGACCGACCGCGCGTGAGGCGGAAAAAAGGAGAAGGATATGCTGACCGACCCGATCGCGGACATGCTGACGAGGATCCGGAACGCCACCATGGTCTACAAGGACGAGGTGGACGTTCCCGCCTCCAAGTTCAAGGAGGAGATCCTCAAGATCCTGGCCCAGGAGGGTTACATCAAGGGTTACGAGCGGGTGGAGAAGGAGGGCAAGCCCTACCTCCGGGTCTTTTTGAAGTACGGCCCGGTGGTAAAGACCCCAAGGGGCCGTCGCCCGGAGCAGGTCATCAAGGCGATCCGACGGGTCTCGAAGCCGGGGCGCCGGGTCTACGTCTCGGCCCGGGAGGTCCCGGTGGTGAAGAAGGGGCTCGGGATCGCCATCCTCTCCACCTCCAAGGGGGTCATGACCGACCGTGAGGCCCGTCGCCAGGGGATCGGCGGCGAGGTGATCTGCGAGGTGTGGTGAGATGAGCCGGATCGGCAGAAAGCCCATCACCCTGCCCCAAGGGGTCAGCGTCGAGGTCGAGCCCGGCTTGGTGCGGGTCAAGGGGCCGAAGGGATCCCTCGAGGTTGCCGTGGACCCCGAGATGAAGGTCGTGGTCGAGGACGGGGTGGTGCGGGTCGAGCGCCCCAGCGACGCCCGCCGCCATCGCGCGCTTCACGGCCTCACCCGCACGCTGATCGCGAACGCGGTGATCGGGGTCACCGAGGGGTACACCAAGGAGCTCGAGATCAAGGGGATCGGCTACCGCGCCAAGATGAGCGGGAACAAGCTGGAGCTGAGCGTCGGCTTTTCCCACCCGGTGATCTTCGAGCCGCCGGAAGGGGTCAAGGTCGAGGTGCCCGAGCCTACCCGGATCCGGGTTTCGGGGATTGACAAGCAGCAGGTCGGCCAGGTGGCCGCTAATATCCGCGCCATCCGGCCGCCGGACGCCTACAAGGGCAAGGGCATCCGCTACGTCGGCGAGGTGGTGCGCCTCAAGCCCGGTAAGGCCGGGACCACCAAGTAGGGGGAGCGATGGCACGTCTTTCCGCGTATGAGCGTCGCAAGTTCCGGACCCGCAACAAGGTCAAGCGGGCCGCGAAGGGCAAGCCCCGGCTCTCGGTTTTCCGGAGCCTGAAGCACATCTACGCTCAGATCATCGACGACGAGAAGGGGGTCACCCTGGTCGCGAGCTCGAGCCTTCAGCTCAAGCTCACCGGCCGCAAGACCGACGTGGCCCGCGAGGTCGGCAAGGACTTGGCAAAGCGCGCCCTCGAGAAGGGGATCACCGAGGTGGTCTTCGACCGGGGGCCCTACAAGTACCACGGCCGGGTCAAGGCCCTGGCCGAGGGGGCCCGCGAGGGGGGCCTCAAGTTCTAGGGGGGAAGCATGCCCGAGACCGACTTTGAAGAGAAGATGATCATGATCCGCCGCACCGCCAAGACCTACCAGGGCGGCCGCCGGTTCCGCTTCGGTGCCCTGGCGGTGGTCGGCGACCGGCAGGGCCGGGTCGGCGTGGGGCTGGGTAAGGCCAAGGAGGTGCCGCTTGCGGTTCAGAAAGCCCAGGCGATCGCCCGCAAGAACCTGATCGAGGTGCCGATCGAAAACGGCACCATCCCCCACGAGATCGAGGTCGAGTACGGCGCCACTAAGATCATCCTCCGCCCCGCGGCTCCCGGCACCGGCGTGATCGCCGGGGCGGTGCCCCGCGCCATCCTCGAGCTCGCCGGCTACACCAACATCCTCACCAAGGAGCTCGGCAGCCGGAACCCGATCAACGTCGCCTACGCCACCATCGAGGCCCTGAAGCAGCTTCGCACCTGGGACGAGGTGCGCCGCCTGAGGAAGGGGGCAAGCGAATGAAGCTTCGGGTTAAGCTCGTCAAAAGCCCGATCGGCTACCCCAAGGACCAGAAGGCGACCCTTCGGGCGCTGAAGCTCACCCGACTTCAGCGCGAGCGGGTGCTCCCCGATCACCCGGCGATCCGGGGGATGATTCGAAAGGTGATTCACCTGGTCAAGGTCGAGGAGGTGAAGGAATGAAGCTATCCGAACTCCGCCCGAACCCCGGCGCGACCAAGCGGAAAAAGCGCGTGGGCCGGGGGCCTTCCTCGGGCCACGGCAAGACCGCGACCCGGGGTCACAAGGGGCAGAAATCCCGCTCCGGCGGCACCAAGAACCCCGCCAAGCACGAGGGCGGCCGCTCCACCCTCCTGATGCGGCTCCCGAAGCGGGGGATGCAGGGCCAGGTCCCCGGGGCGCTCCCCCGCACCGTCTACGAGGTGGTGAACCTGAAAGACCTCGCCCGTAAGTTCCCCGAGGGCGGGGAGATCACCCCCGATGTGCTCGTCGAGGCTCGGCTCGTGCGCAGGAAGCTCCCGGTCAAGCTGCTCGCCACCGGCGAGGTGAGTGCTAGCTACACCGTGCGGGTGCACGCCGCCAGCAAGGCGGCCATTGAGAAGATCGAGGCCGCCGGCGGCAAGGTCGAGCTGATCGCGAAGGGAGCCTAGGATGCTCCGGGCCTTCCGCGACGCCTTCGTCATTCCCGAGCTGCGCCAGCGCCTCCTCTTCACGCTGGTGATGCTGGCGTTCTTCCGGCTCGGAACCTACATCCCCCAGCCGGGCGTCGACATCGAGAAGATCCGGGGCTTTTTGGGCACCCAGGCGGGCGGCATCTTCGGCATCATCAACCTCTTCTCCGGCGGCAACTTCCGGAACTTCTCGATCTTTGCCCTCGGGATCATGCCCTACATCACCGCCGCGATCATCATGCAGCTCCTCGTCACCGTGGTCCCGAGCCTGGAGAAGCTCCAGCGCGAGGGCGAGGAGGGCCGTCGGATCATCCAGCAATACACCCGGATCGGGGGGCTTGCGCTCGCCGCATTCCAGGCCCTCTTCCTCTCGGTGGCCTTCCTGGAGTCGGGAAACGGGCAGTTCCTGCTTCCCGGATGGGAGCCGGGCTGGGGCTTTCGCTTTTTGGTCGTCGTCACCCAGGTCGCCGGTACCGCGCTTCTTCTATGGATGGGCGAGCGGATTACCGAGTACGGGATCGGCAACGGCGTCTCCCTGATCATCTACGCCGGCATCGTCGCCAACTGGATGCCCCAGCTCCTCCGGATGCTTGGCCTCGTGCAGGCGGGCGAGATCGGGATTCTGCAGCTCCTTTTCTTCTTCCTCTTCATCGTGCTCGCCTTTGCCGGAATGGTGGCGGTCACCATGGCCGAGCGCCGGATCCCGGTGCAGTACGCCCGCAAGGTGGTGGGGCGGCGGGTCTACGGCGGCCAGACCACCTACCTTCCGATCAAGCTGAACGCGGCCAACGTGATCCCGATCATCTTCGCCGCCGCCATCATCCAGATCCCGATCTTCCTGACCGCGCCTTTCCGCGATAGCCCCGTTGCTCAGGCGATCGCCAACTTCTTTAACCCCGCCCGCCCGAGCGGCCTCATCATCGAGGTGATTTTGGTGATCCTCTTCACCTACATCTACACCGCGGTGCAGTTTGATCCCAAGAGGATCGCCGACAACCTCAGGGAGTACGGGGGTTTCATCCCCGGCGTACGGCCCGGCGAGCCCACGGTAAAGTTTTTGGAACACATCATCAGCCGGATCACGCTCTGGGGGGCGCTCTTCTTGGGGCTTGTCACCGCGCTACCCCAGATCATCATGAACCTCACCGGGGTGCAGGCCTTTAGCTTCTCAGGGATCGGGCTTTTGATCGTGGTAGGGGTTGCCCTCGACACCCTGCGGCAGATCGAGAGTCAGCTCATGATGCGAAACTACCAGGGCTTCCTTTCGAAGGGCCGGATTCGGGGAAGGAGCGGGTTCTAGGTGGAGCGGGAACCCCAGGTCCTCATCTTTCTCGGCCCCCCGGGGGCGGGCAAGGGTACCCAGGCATCCAGGGTCGCCGAGCGCCTTGGGCTCAAGAAGATCTCCACCGGGGACATCCTCCGGGCCCACGTGCGCGAGGGGACCGAGCTCGGGAAGAAGGTCGCCCCGATCATGGAGCGGGGCGACCTGGTGCCCGACGATTTGATCCTTGCGATCATCAAGGAAGAGCTCAAAAAGCTTCCTACCCCGCGGGTGATCTTCGACGGCTTCCCCCGGACCCGGGCCCAGGCCGAGGCCCTCGACCGGTTGCTCGAGGAGCTCGGGCTCAAGGTGGACGCGGCGGTGCTGCTCGAGGTGCCCACCGAGGAGCTGGTGAAAAGGCTTCTAAAGCGGGCCGAGGAGGAGGGGCGGGCCGACGACAACGAGGAGACGATCCGCCGCCGCCTCGAGGTCTACCAGAAGGAGACCGAGCCGCTCATCGATTACTACGCCCGCCGCGGGGTGCTCTTCACTCTCCAGGGGACCGGCCCGATCGACGCGATCACCGAGTGCATCCTGAAGGTCTTGGGGGCTGCGTAGGTGGCGATCCAGATTAAAAGCTCCGAGGAGCTTCTTCGGATGGCGGAGGCCGGGCGGCTCCTCGCCGAGGTGATGGCGGAGCTCGAGCGCCACATCGCCCCCGGGATGACCACCGCCGAGCTCGACCGGATTGCCCGGGCGGCGATCGAGGCCCGCGGGGCCAAGCCCGCCTTTCTCGGCTATCAAGGCTTTCCCGCCACCATCTGCGCGAGCCCCAACGAGGTCGTGGTCCACGGCATTCCCTCCGATAAGCCGCTCAAAGAGGGTGACTTACTCTCGGTGGACGTCGGGCTCTTCTACAAGGGCTTCGCCGCCGACATGGCGAAAACCTTCGCCGTCGGGGAGGTGGGCGAGGAGGCGAGGCGGCTCATCCGGACCACCGAGGAGGCCTTTTGGAAGGGCTTCGAGGAGGCGGTACCGGGCAAGCGGGTCGGCGACATCGCCGCCGCCATCCAGCGCCACGTCGAGGACGCGGGTTTTTGGGTGGTCCGGGAGTTCGTCGGCCACGGGATCGGCCGGGAGTTCCACGAGGAGCCCCAGGTGCCGAACTTCGGCCGGCCGGGCACCGGGCCCAAACTCCGGCCGGGTATGGTGCTCGCGATCGAGCCGATGGTTACCCTTTACCCGGCGCATGTGGTAGTATTGCAAGATGGTTGGACGGCGAGCGCCGGCAAGGGCAACCTCGCCGCCCACTACGAGCACACCGTGGCCATTACCGAGGAAGGCCCCCGGGTACTGACGCGCGTAGGGGAGGAAGGCTAGTGGCGAAGCAAAAGGACACCATCCGCACCGAGGGCGTCGTCTTGGAGGCGCTCCCGAGCACCCGTTTTCGGGTCAAGCTCGACTCCGGTCCAGAGATCTTGGCCTATGTTTCGGGCAAGATGCGGCGGCACTGGATCCGCATCCTTCCCGGCGACCGGGTGGTGGTGGAGATCTCCCCCTACGATCCGACCCAGGGGCGCATCGTGTACCGGAAGTGAGGCAGGAAGATGAAGGTTCGGGCATCGGTCAAGAAGATGTGCGACAAGTGCAAGGTGGTTCGTCGGCACGGAAGGGTCTACGTGATCTGCGAGAACCCCAAGCACAAACAGCGTCAGGGGTGAGGTGAATGGCGAGAATCGCAGGCGTCGAGATTCCCAGGAA
>CAYYAB010000052.1:0-10140 GCA_964469895.1 uncultured bacterium
TCGATCACCACCACCGTGTTCCCCGCGTCCACCAGGCGGTGGAGGACGTCGAGGAGCTTTTTCACGTCGTCGAAGTGGAGCCCGGTGGTGGGCTCGTCGAGGATATAGAGGGTGCGGCCGGTCGCCTTCTTGCCGAGCTCGGTGGCGAGCTTGATCCGCTGGGCTTCGCCGCCCGAGAGGGTGGGCGAGGGTTGACCCAGCTTCATGTATCCAAGACCCACATCCACCATTAGCTGAAGCTTGCGGGTGATCGCGGGCACCGCCTTGAAGAACTCGAGCGCCTCCTCGACGGTCATGTCGAGGACGTCGGCGATGTTCTTACCCCGGAGCTTGACCTCGAGGGTCTCCTTGTTGTAGCGCTTGCCCTTGCAGACCTCGCAGGGCACGTAGATGTCGGGCAGGAAGAGCATCTCGATCTTGACCGTGCCGTCGCCGCGGCAGGCCTCGCAGCGCCCGCCCTTGACGTTGAAGGAAAACCGCCCCGGGCCGTAGCCGCGCTTCCGGGCCTCGGGGGTCTTGGCAAAAAGCGCCCGGATCTCGTCGAAGACCCCGGTGTAGGTGGCGGGGTTCGAGCGGGGGGTGCGGCCGATCGGGCTTTGGTCGATCTCGATCACCTTATCCAGGTGGTGGATCCCCTCGATGGCGTCGTGGGCGCCGGGGATCGTCTTCGCCCGCATGAGCTCCCGGGCCAGGCGGGCGTAGAGGATCTCGTGGAGCAGCGTGCTCTTCCCCGAGCCCGAGGGGCCGGTGATGGCCACGAACTTGCCGAGGGGGATGGCGACGTCGATGTTTTTCAGGTTGTGCTCCCGGGCCCCCCGGACGACGAGCTTCTTCCCCGAGCCCTTGCGGCGCTCGAGGGGAACCTCGATCCGCTTTTCGCCCCGGAGGTAGGCACCGGTCAGGCTCTCCGGGTGCGCCGCCACCTCCTCGGGGGTGCCCTCGGCCACCACCCGGCCGCCGTGGACGCCGGCGCCAGGACCCATGTCCACCACCCAGTCGGCGCTTCGGATCGTCTCCTCGTCGTGCTCGACCACGATCAGGGTGTTGCCGAGGTCGCGGAGACGCTTCAGGGTGGCGATCAGGCGCTGGTTGTCCCGGGGGTGGAGGCCGATCGAGGGCTCGTCGAGCACATAGAGCACCCCGGTGAGCCCGCTCCCCACCTGGGTGGCGAGGCGAATGCGCTGGGCCTCGCCGCCCGAGAGGGTGTTCGCGGCCCGGTCCAGGGAGAGGTAGTCGAGCCCGACGTCGGCGAGGAAGCCAAGCCGCGCCCGGATCTCGCGCAGGATGGGGGCGGCGATCTGCTTCTGGTAGTCGCTGAGCTGCTCCTCGAGGCCCTCGAAGAAGGCGAGCGCCTCTTTGACGCTCATCGCTCCCACCTCGGCGATGTTCTTGCCGGCCACGGTCACCGCGAGGACCTCGGGCTTGTAGCGGGTGCCGTGGCAGACGGGGCAGGCGTGGAGCGCCATGTAGCCCTCGAGCGCCTCGCGAACCCCCTCGGAGTCGGTCTCCTCGTACTTCTTTTGCAACCAGGGGATGACCCCTTCGAAGCGGACCCGCATCCGGCCGGTCTCCCGCCCGCCCCGGCGGAAGACCACCTCGAAGGGCTCGTCGAGCCCGTAGAGCACGGCGTTTTGCTGCTCCTCGGTGAGGTCCTTGAAGGGGGTGTAGAGGTCGAAGCCCAGGTGGTCGGCGAGCGCCCGGAGCTTGTCCCAGAGAAAGCCGCGGCCGGTGTCCCGGCCCTTGGACCAGGGGATGATCGCCCCCTCGGCCAGGGACTTCTCGGGGTTTACGATCAGTTCGCGATCGAACTCGAGCTTGTAGCCGAGCCCGCTGCAGGCGGGGCAGGCGCCGTAGGGGGAGTTGAAGGAGAAGATCCGGGGCTCGAGCTCCTCGAGCACCGCGCCGTGCTCGGGGCAGGCGAACTTCTCGGAGAAAAGCTCCTCTTTGTCCTCATCGGGGTAGTAGACCCGGAGCAGGCCGTCGCCCCGGAGCAGGGCGAGCTCGACGCCCTCGGCGATCCGGGGGCGCTCCTCGGGGCGGATCACCACCCGGTCGATGACCAGGTCGATGTCGTGCTTCTCGTAGCGGGCGAGCTTGAGCTCGAGCGCTTCCTCGATGCGGTAGAAGACGCCGTCCACCCGGACCCGGGTGTAGCCCTCCTTCAAAAGCTGCTTGAAAAGGCTCTGGTACTCGCCCTTCCGGCCCCGGACCAGGGGCGCCATCAGGATCGCCCGGGTGCCCTCCGGGCGCTCGAGCAGCCGGTCGGTGATCTCGGAGGCCGAGGTGCGCTCGATCTTGCGACCGCAATGCGGGCAGTGGGCCTCGCCGGCCCGGGCGAAGAGGAGGCGGAGGTAGTCGTGGATCTCGGTGACGGTGCCAACGGTGGAACGGGGGTTGTGGGAGGTGGTCTTCTGGTCGATCGAGATCGCCGGACTGAGCCCCTCGATCCGCTCCACGTCGGGCTTGTCCATCACGCCCAGAAACTGGCGGGCGTAGGAGGAGAGGCTCTCGACGTAGCGGCGCTGGCCCTCGGCGTAGATGGTGTCGAAGGCGAGGGTGCTCTTGCCCGAACCGGAGACCCCGGTGATCACGATGAACTTGCCCCGGGGGAGCTCGAGATCAATGTTTTTGAGGTTGTGCTCGCGCGCGCCCCGAATGACGATCCGGTCCATCCGAGGAATTTTATCACGGAACGCGGGGTTCCCTAAAGCAAAGCCAGGGGCAGGGATCGTGCCCCTGGTGCCGGGAGCGGGACTCGAACCCGCACGGGGGACTTGCCCCCAACGGATTTTAAGTCCGTTGCGTCTACCGGTTCCGCCATCCCGGCAGGCAAAACCCATTCTAAGCCGCCCAGGGCGTAGAGTGAAGCCATGCTGGAGCTTCAACTTGAGGGGCTTGAAAGCACCCGCGTCGGCAGCGAAAGCGGCCTCGAGCTCGACTCCGAACTCAGGGCCTGGGAACCCAGTCTGCGCGCACACCACCAGGCGCTCCTCGAAAGGGCCAAGGACCCCGCCGCCATGCTCGGCTGGATCGGCGTCCCCGAGGACACCGAGGCCCTTCGAGCGGTGCGCCGCTACGCCGAGGGCGCGGCCTGGGCCCGGGACGTGGTGGTGCTCGGGATCGGGGGCTCGGCCCTCCCCGCCCGGGGGCTCTACGAGGCGCTGGCCCCCACCGCGAAGACCCTCCATTTCCTCGACCACACCGATCCCCTGCCCGTTTGGCGCCTCCTCGGACAGCTAGCGCCCGAAACCACCCTGGTCGTCGCCGTCAGCAAGTCGGGAAGCACCGCCGAGACCGCCGCCCTCCTCCTCGTCTTCCGCCGCTGGCTCGAGGACGCCCTTGGGGAGGACTGGCGGCGGCATTTGGCGGTGGTCACCGACCCGGAAAAGGGGCCGCTTCGGGCCTACGCCGGCACCGAGGGGCTCGCCGCCTTCGCCATTCCGCCCGACGTCGGCGGGCGGTTTTCCGCCCTCACCCCGGTGGGCACCCTGCCCCTCGCGCTCGCCGGTGCCGACGTGGAGAAACTCCTCATGGGCGCCCGCCGGGCCAACCGCCGGGCGCTCGAGACCGCGGCGAAAAGCGCCCTCGTGCTCTACCTGCTCGACCGCTACCGCAAGAAGCCGGTGCACGTCTTCATGCCCTACGGCCGGCGGCTTTTCGGGGTGGCCCAGTGGTTCGCCCAGCTCCACGCCGAGTCCCTGGGTAAGGCGAGAAACCTAGAGGGGAGCCGGGTCCACGCCGGCCCTACGCCCCTCGCCGCCCTCGGCCCCACCGACCAGCACAGCCTGCTCCAGCTCCTCCGCGAGGGGCCCTTCGACAAGGCGGTGGTCTTCTTGCGGATGCGGGAGCCGGGGGAGGACCTTACGCTTCCCGCCATAACTGGGCTCGAGGCCTTTGAATACCTCTTCGGAAAAACCCTCTTTACCCTCCAGGAGGCCGAGGCCGAGGGGACCCGCCGCGCCCTCCTCGAGGCCGGCCGGCCCAGCTTCACCCTCTGGATCGACCGCGCGGACGCGGAGTCGTTGGGCGAGCTCTACCAGTTCCTGATGTGGCAGACCGCCTTCCTCGGCGCGCTCTACGGGGTGAACGCCTTCGACCAGCCGGGGGTCGAGCTCGCCAAGGTCTACGCCTACGCCCTCCTCGGCCGCAAGGGCTACGAGGAAATGGGCAAGCGGCTCAAGGAGGAAGCATGAAGCTCATCCTGCGGGAAGACGGCCCCCTGGTGGTGCCCCTCCCCGAGGGCAGCGAGGTTCGGCTGAACGGCCATCCCGTGCGGCTATCGAAGAAAAACCTCGCGCTTTGCCGCTGCGGGGCTTCGGAGAAAAAGCCCTTTTGCGATAAAAGCCACCGGCGGGTGGGGTTCAAGGCCCCGGGCGGGGTGCTCGAGTGGGACACGCCGCCTACGGAAGCGGATTAGACTTTGGGACGCTTGGAGGAGACATGCGGGAGCTCGAGCCGCTCGGAATCCACCCTAAAAAGCGCGTCCTCTGGGACGCCTCCACCCCGGTCCTGGTCGAGGAGACGCTCGCCAAGGGGCTTGGCCAGCTCGCCCATAAAGGGCCGCTGGTGGTGGACACCACCCCCTACACCGGCCGCAGCCCCAAGGACAAGTTCGTGGTCAAGGAACCCCCCTACGACGATGAGATCTGGTGGGGGGAGGTCAACCAACCCTTTGACCCCGAGGCCTTCGAGGCCCTGCGCACGAGGCTCGCGGAGCACCTCTCGGAGCAGGACCTCTACGTCCAGGACCTCTACGCCGGCTTCGACCCCGAGCACCACCTGGGCGTGCGGGTGGTCACCGAGAGCCCCTGGCACGCGCTCTTTGCCCGAAACCTCTTCATCCTGCCCCGGGTCTTCTTCGCCGGCGACGTGATCGAGCCCTACGAACCCGGCTTCACCGTGCTCCACGCCCCCTCGTTCAAGGCCGTCCCCGAACGCGACGGCACCCGCAGCGAGGTCTTCGTCATCCTCTCCTTCCGCCACCGCCTGATCCTGATCGGGGGCACCGCCTACGCCGGGGAGATCAAGAAGGCGGTCTTCTCGGTCTTGAACTACCTCATGCCCAAATCTGGCGTCCTCTCCATGCACTGCTCGGCGAACGTGGGCAAGCGCGGGGACACCGCGCTCTTCTTCGGTCTCTCCGGCACCGGCAAGACCACCCTCTCGGCCGATCCCGAACGGCGCCTGATCGGCGACGACGAACACGGCTGGGGCCCCCGCGGGGTCTTCAACTTCGAGGGCGGGAGCTACGCCAAGGTCATCCACCTCTCCAAGGAAAAGGAGCCGGTCATCTGGGAGGCCACCAACCAGTTCGAGACCATCCTGGAAAACGTCGTCCTCAACCCCGAGACCCGGCGGGTGGAGTGGGCGGACGCCAGCAAAACCGAGAACACCCGAAGCGCCTACCCGCTCGCCCACGTGAAAAACCGCGAGCCCTCGGGCCGGGGCGGGCACCCGGAGCATATCTTCTTCCTCTCCGCCGATGCCTTCGGCGTCCTGCCCCCGATCGCCCGGCTCACCCCGGAGCAGGCGATGTATTACTTCGTCTCCGGCTACACCGCCAAGGTCGCCGGGACCGAGCGGGGGATCACCGAGCCGGTAGCCACCTTCTCGGCCTGTTTCGGGGCCCCCTTCCTGCCGCTCCCCCCGGCGGTGTACGCCCGGATGTTGGGGGAGAAGATCAAAGCCCACCACCCCAAGGTCTGGCTCATCAACACCGGCTGGACCGGGGGTCCCTACGGCACCGGGGAGCGGATCGCCCTTCCCTACACCCGGGCGATGCTCAAGGCGGCGCTCGAGGGCGCGCTGGAAGACGTGCCCTACCGCACCGACCCCGTTTTCGGCTTCGCCGTGCCCACCCGCGTCCCTGGCGTTCCTGACGAGGTGCTCGATCCCCGCGCCACCTGGCCCGACCCGGCGGCCTACGACGAGGCGGCGAGGAAGCTCGCCCGGATGTTCCAGGAGAACATCCAAAAGTACGCCGACCTCTTGGAGCCCGAAGTCCTCGCCGCCGGTCCCCGGGGCTAGCAAGGGCTATACTTAGGCCAAACGTCCCTTTGGGGCGTCGGGGGACCGATGGGGAAGAAACTCTCGTCCTACGCCAAGTTCGCCTGGGGCGTCCTCGGCTACACGATCCTGGTCATCCTCTGGGGCGCCTACGTGCGGGCCTCCTTCTCCGGCGACGGCTGCGGCCAGCACTGGCCCACCTGCCAAGGCGCGCTGATTCCGGTGCCCGAAAACACCAAGATGCTGGTGGAGTTCACCCACCGGCTCATGAGCGGGCTCGACTTCCTTCTCGTCCTCGCCATGCTGATCTGGGCGCTCCGCGCCTACCCCAGGGGGCACCGGGTGCGGCTCGGGGCGGGGCTCGCGATGACCTTCATGGTGGTCGAGACCCTGGCCGGGGCCGCGCTCGTGCTCTTTCAGTGGGTGGCTTACGACACCTCGGTGGCCCGGGCGGTGGTGATGGCGATCCACCTGCTCATCACCCTGATGCTTCTAGGCGCCCTCACGGTCAACGCCTACTGGGCCTCCGGGGGACCGGTGGCCCGCTTCCGGGGGCAGGGGCCGGTGGGATTCGCCCTCTACCTGGCCCTCGGGGCCGTCGCCCTCCTGGCCGCAAGCGGCGCGGTCACGGCGCTCGGCGACACCCTCTTTAAGGCCCCGAGCCTGATCGAGGGGATCAAGCAGGATTTTTCCCCCACCGCCCACTTCCTCATCCGGCTCCGGGTCTTCCACCCCCTGATCGCCCTCTCCACCGGGATTTACCTCTTGCTCGTCGCGGGGCTCGTGAGCTACCTCCGTCCCCACCCCACGGTCCGCCGCTACGCGAGCCTGCTCGTAGGGCTCTTCGCCCTGCAGCTCGTCCTCGGGTTTTTGAACCTCATCCTGCTGGCCCCGATCGGGATGCAGATCGTCCACCTGCTGGTGGCCGACCTGATCTGGATCACCCTGGTCCTCCTCCTGCTTTCCGCCTTTTCCGAGGGCGTGCCCCGGGTCGAAGCGGGTGAGGGGGCGCGGGCGGCCGAGGCCCACGCCGGCAAGGGCAAGGCCACGCTGATGGACTACGTCGTCCTCACCAAGCCCCGGGTGATCAGCCTTCTACTCTTCACCGCGATCGCGGCTCTCTTTGCCGCCGCCGGGGGCTGGCCGGGGTGGAAGCCCTTCCTCGCGGTGCTCTTTGGCGGCTACTTCGCTGCCGGCGCGGCCAACGCCATCAACATGGTGATCGACCGGGACATCGACGCGCTGATGCCCCGCACCGCCCGGCGCCCCACGGTGACCGAGCGGATCTCCTCGCGCGCGGCGCTCACCTTCGCCCTCTTCCTCGAGCTCGCTTCCTTCTTCCTCCTGCTCTGGGGTGGGGGGCTGCTCTCCGCCATGCTCGCCCTGGCCGGGCTCGTCTTCTACGTCTTCGTCTACACCCTCTGGCTCAAGCGCCGCACCTGGCGCAACATCGTGATCGGCGGGGCCGCCGGCGCCTTCCCGCCGCTCGTGGGCTGGGCGGCGGCCACCGGGGAGCTCGCCCCGCTCGCCTGGGTGCTGTTCCTGCTGATCTTCTTCTGGACCCCGGTGCACTTCTGGGCGCTTGCTCTCTTGATCAAGGACGAGTACGCCCGGGCCGGGGTGCCGATGCTGCCGGTGGTCCACGGAGCCCGGGTGACCGCGGTGCAGATCGCGCTTTACGCCCTGCTTACCGCACTTCTTTCCTTCATCCCCCTCACCCTGGGGGAGGCCGGCCTCCTTTACACCCTGGGGGCGGCGGCCTTGAACGCGATCCTGCTTGCCCGCGCCTTCGCCCTTGCCCTCCACCCTGAGGAACGACCGAGGGCCCGCTCGCTCTACCTCTACTCGCTCGCCTACCTCGCCGCCCTCTTCCTTCTCGTCACCCTGGACCGTACCCTGGTCGTCTGATGCGGCGGCTTTCCCCTGGGCTTTTCCTCTTCCTTCCCGCCCTCGCCCACCAGGCCACCACCTTCGGCGAGGAGGGCGCGGGCGGAAACCTCACCCGGGTTGCGGTTTTTTCGGCGGTCTTCCTCGTTGCCCTCTTTGCCACCGCCTGGATCGGCCTCCGCCAGGCCCGGCGGCGCGGGGGGCGGGAGGTGCTCTGGGCGGTCTTCCCCACCGTGGTGGTGGCGGTGGTGGGAGCGATGGTGGGGGCCGCGATCTGGAGCTATAAGCCGGTGGGGGGGGCGGCGCTCGTGCTCGAGCTCACCGCCCAACGCTACTGGTGGGGCCTTTCTTACCCCGAACTCGGGATGCAAAGCGCCGGCGAGGGCTGGATCCCCGTAGGAACCCGGGTCGAGATCCGCGCGAAAAGCCAAGACCTCTTCTATAGCCTCTCGGTGCCCGGGCTCGAGCTCACCATGGACGCCGTCCCCGGCCAGACCACCCGCGCCTGGGTCCAGGCCAAGAAGCCCGGCGTCTACGGCGGGGTCCAGACCGAGTACGTGGGCCCCGCCACCGACAAGATGCGCCTTAGGCTCCTCGCCCTGCCCGAAGGTCGCTTCCAAGCGCTGGTCACCGCCGCCCAAAACTTCGAGCCCCCCGAACCGCCTCCGGTCTTTCTCGCGCGCTGCGCCGCCTGCCACACCGTTCGCGGCACAAAGGCCCAGGGAACCCTTGGCCCCGATCTCACCCTCTTTGCGCTTCGCACCACCTTCGGGTCCGGGGTCTGGCCGAACCGCGAGGCCTTCCTCCGCCCCTGGATTCAAAACGCCCCCGGGATGAAACCGGGGGTGAAGATGCCCGCCTTCCCCGACCTCACCGAAGAGGAGCTCAAGACCCTCCTCGCCTACCTTAAGCGGCTCGGACCCGAGGGGTTTGACTTCACCGACCTGATCCGGGTGGAGGGGCCATGAGCCCGCGGGGCCGGATGGTCTTCTGGGTGCTCTTGCTCCTGGGCGGTGCCCTCCTCGGCGTCTGGCTCGACCTCCGGCTCTTTCCCGGGCTTTTCAAAAACCCCGTCTGGCACCTCGCGAGCTTCCTTCTCGGCCTTTGGCTGCTCGGGCGCGTGCGCCGGGCGGCGGCGGTCACCGGGCGAACCCTCGCCCGCTACGGCCGCGAGGGCGAGCTTCCCCGCTTCGAAACCAACCGCCTGGTGCGAAAAGGTCCCTACGCCTGCATGCGCCACCCGATGCACCTCGCCCTTCTCTTCTTCCCCCTCGCGCTAGCGCTGATCCTCGGCTCGCCGAGCTTCATCCTCCTCGTCTGGCCGGCCGAAGTCCTGCTGATGCTTTTCTTGATCAAGACCGTAGAGGAGCGCGAGGCGCTTTCAAAGTTCGGAGACGACTACCGCCGCTACATGGAGGAGGTCCCCGCCTTTAACTTAAGGCCCGAGTGTCTCCGGAAGCTCTTCGAGGAAGACACCTGACCGACCGGTCAGTTAGACTGGGAACGGGAGGGTGTCTATGGAGATGCAATACCGCAAGCTCGGCAAGTGGGGGATCCAGGTCTCCGCGATCAGCCTCGGGGCCTGGGTGACCTACGGCAACCAGGTCAAGGACGAGGCCACCATCCGGGAGATCGTGAAGGTCGCCTACGACGCGGGCATCAACTTCTACGACAACGCCGACGTCTACGCCCGGGGGGTCGCGGAGGAGATCATGGGCCGGATCCTAAAGGACTACCCCCGCCACACCCTGGTGCTCTCCTCCAAGGTCTTCTGGCCCATGAGCGAGGACGTAAACGACCGGGGGCTTTCCCGTAAGCACATCCGGGAGTCGATCGAAAAGAGCCTAAAGCGCCTCCAGACCGACTACCTCGATCTCTACTTCGCCCACCGCTACTTCGTCCCCGGCTACGGCCCCGAGGTCCCCATGGAGGAGATCGTGGTCGCCTTTAGCCAGCTCGTCGACGAGGGCAAGATCCTCTACTGGGGCACCTCCGAGTGGCCCCCCGCCCGGATCGCCGAGGCGGTCACCTTCGCCCGGGAAAACGGCCTGCACCCGCCGGTGGTGGAACAACCCCAGTACTCCCTGGTCTACCGCGACCGGGTGGAGAAGGAGATCTTCCCCGAAACCACCCGCTTTGGCATGGGGGTGGTGGTCTGGAGCCCGCTGGGGATGGGCCTCCTCACCGGCAAATACGACGAGGGCCTACCCCAGGGTGCCCGGCTTTCCGAATACGAACCGCTCAGGG
>CAYYAB010000053.1:0-9986 GCA_964469895.1 uncultured bacterium
CGAGGAAGGTCTTGGTGGCGGCGACCGCCCGCTCCTTGCCGGCGTGGAGGGGGAGCACGACCTCGGCCTCGCCGGCGAGCGGCGAGGTGGGGTCGTTGGTAAAGGCAACCGTAAGCGCCCCCCGCGTCCGCGCCCGGCGGGCGGCGGCGGCGAGGTCGGGGCTTTTGCCCGACTGGCTGAAGAAAAGCGCGAGCGCCCCGGAAAGCGAAAGCGTGGCCCGGTAGAGGCTAAAGAGGCTCGGGGGCAAGGAGCCCGCGAAAACCCCGACGGCAAGCCCAAGCAGGTACTGGGCGTAGGTGGCGGCGTGATCCGAGCTGCCCCGGGCCCCGGTGAGGGCGAAGGCAGGAGGCTTCCTTGCCAAAAACCGCCCGAGGTCCCGGGCCTCAGGGGCGTTCTCGCGGAGAAGCCGCTCGACCACCGCCGGGGCCTCGAGCGCCTCGGCGAGCATCCTAGGGGTAGACCCGTTCGCCTTCGACATAGACCTCCTCCACCTCGAGCGCTTCCGAGAGCACCACCACATCCGCCCGCTTGCCGGTCTCCAGGCTCCCGCGGTCGGCAAGGCCTAGGTAAGTCGCGGGAAGCTTGGATAGCCTGAGGGCGGCCTCCTCCAGGGGGATGCCCCAGGAAACGAGGTTCCTTAGCGCCCGGTCCATGGTGAGGGTGCTCCCGGCCAGGGTGCCGTCTTTTAGGAAGACCCCCTCTCCCCGTTTTTCCACCCGGTGCCGCCCGAGGGGGTAGGTGCCATCGGGCATCCCCGCCGCCGCCACCGCATCGGTGACCACGTACGTACCGGGCACGCTCTTGAACAAGAGCTTTACTGCTTCGGGCGCGACGTGAAGCCCGTCGGCGATCACCTCGACAAAACGGGCATAAAGAAGGCCCGCCCCCACCACCCCGGGCGCGCGGTGATGGAGTCCGGTCATCGCGTTATAGAAGTGGGTGAACCCGCCGGCCCCGGCCTCGAGGGCGGCGTAGGCGTCCTCGAAGGTGCCGGCGGTGTGCCCCACCTGAGCGCGGATCCCGCGCCCCGAGAGGAAACGCACGAGCTCCAAAGCGCCCTCGAGCTCAGGCGCGAGCGTCACCACCCGCACCCGCCCGTGCTCGAGCAGCCGGCGAACCTCCTCGAGATCCGCCGGCCGGGCGAAGGGCGGCTGGGCCCCGAGCCGCTTTGGGCTGATCCAGGGACCCTCCAGGTGGGCCCCAAGCACCCGCGCTTCCCCCGGGCCCGGACGCTTCCGCACCGCCTCGATGCCACCAAGCGCCCTGGCGAGGTCTTCCTCCGGGGCGGTGACGGTGGTGGGCAGGAGGGCGGTGGTCCCATGCCGGGCGTGAAAGCGGGCGAGCTTTCGCACCGCCTCCTCCCCCTCCATGGCCTCGGCGCCCTCGCCACCGTGGACGTGCAGGTCAATGAAACCGGGAAGCAGGTAGCGCGTAGGCGCGGGCCCGGGAAAAAAGGCCTCTACCCGCTGACCGAAGACAAGCCGGCCCGGGCGAAGGCCCTCGGGCGTCAGGACCACGCCGGCGAGTTCCACTCGACCCCCTCCTCGCTGGGAAGCGCCACCTTGCCGGCGACCGCCGCCCGAGCGGCCCCGGTCGCCTGGGGCAGCACGTTGGGCAGGCCCAGCCAGCGCAGGTAGCCGAGCAACGCGAAGGCCAAAGGCTCGCGCACGCTGGCGTCGAGGCCCGTGGCTTCCTTGAAGGTGCGCACCGGAACCGGCAAGAGCTCGGCAAGATGGTTCATTAGCACCGGGTTTTTGGCCCCTCCCCCGGCGACCCAAACCTCGTCGAGCCCCTTGGGGATCACGAACCGCGAAAGCGCCCGGGCGATCCCCTCGGCCACGAACCGGGTCACGGTAGCCACCAGATCGGCCCCGGCGATCGCCCGCGCCCCGGGCAGCGCCTCCAGCCGCCAGACCTCCCGGCCGGTGGACTTGGGGGGCGGACGGTCGAAGTAGGGATGGGCAAGCCAGTAGGCCACCTGGGAGGGGAAAACCTGCCCCTCCCGAGCGAGCCTCCCGTCCTCGTCCATGGCCAGGCCAAGCCGTTCCGCCGCTTCATCAATGAGGGCGTTGCCGGGCCCGGTATCGAAGGCGATCACCCCCGCCGCGTCCCGCCCCGGAAGGTAGGTGACGTTGGCGATGCCGCCGATATTTAAGATCGCCCGGCGCACCCCTTCCTCGCCGAAGAGCAAGAGGTCGGGGTAGGGGACGAGCGGCGCCCCCTCGCCTCCGGCGGCGAGATCCGAGGGGCGAAGGTCGGCGACCACCGGGACCCCGAGGGCCTCGGCCAGATAGGCCGCCTCCCCGAGTTGAAGCGTCGCCCGGGGCGGCTCGTGCCACACCGTCTGACCCGAGACCACCGCAAGCTCGACCTCGAGGCCCTGGGCAGCCTCGGCATAAAAGCGGCCGAGGTCGTGGTGCAAGAGGGCAAGCTCCCGAACCCCGCCCTCGCCCCGCATCGCCGCCCGCACCCGGCGCCGGAGCTCGGAGGGATAGGGGCGGTAGCGGTGGTCCAGAAACTGCCAGCTCAGCTCCGGCGGGCGACCGCCAAAGGACACCCGGACCAGGTCCACGCCGTCGGCGCTGGTACCGCTCATCAACCCGAGGACGCGCACCTACTGGCTCCTTAGCTCGGCGACGAAGTCGTAGCGGTCGCCCCGGTAGTGGGAGCGGGTGAACTCGAGGGGCGTGCCATCCGAGAGGTAAGAGACCCGCTCGATGTAGAGCACCGGGGTGCCCGGCCCCACCCCCAAAAGCTCGGCCACCCGCTCGGTGGCGGCGACCGCGCGGATGCGCTCGAGCGCCCGCGCCGGCAGAAGCCCCTGCCCCTTCAAGGTGGCATAAAGCGACTCCCCCACCGCCCCCGGATCGGGCAGGAACCGGGCCGGGATCACCGCGTGCTCCACCGCCATCGGCCGGCCGTCGGCGGTGCGCACCCGTAAGAGGCGCACCACCGGCTCGCCCGGGGCGAGCGAGAGGGTCATCGCCTCGGTGGGGCTCGCCTGCCCCCGCTCCCGCTTGACCCAGCGTGAGCCCGGGACCATTCCCCGGGCCCGCATATCCTCGGAGAAACCCGAAAGCACCGAAAGCGGCTGCTCCACCCTCGGGGTCACGTAGGTTCCCGAGCCCTGCCGGCGGGTGAGCACCCCCCCGGCCACCAGCTCATCCAGCGCCCGGCGCACGGTGAGCCGGGAAACCCCGAGCATCTCGGCGAGCCGCCGCTCCGAGGGCAGCGCCTGCCCCGGGCTTAAGGCGCCGGTGCGGATCCGCTCCTCGAGCGCCGCCTTGAGCTGGAGGTAGAGCGGGGTCGGCGCCTCGGGGTCGAGCGCGATGCCGAGAAAACCCACGCAGAAACTATACCACCTTCGTACCAGTTGGTTGCCACTTTTGGGCCCGAAGGGTATACTCCGCCCAGATGCTGGAAAGGGCTCGCGCGCGGGTCACCGAGGCGGTCCAAGGGGGCCTCCTGCCGGGAGCGGTGCTCGGCGTGGTCACCGCCGGGGGGCACCGCGAACTCGCGGCGGTGGGCCGGCTCGCGCTGCTTCCCGAGCCCGAACCCGCCCGCGAGGACGCCTACTACGACCTTGCAAGCCTCACCAAGGTGCTCTTCACCGTGCGCGAGGTGCTTAAGGCCGTGGAGGAAGGCCTTTTGGACCTCGACGACCCCCTGAAACGACACCTTCCCGAGGCCGCTTGGCTGCAGCCCGGGCCGAACTTCGCGGAAAAAACCCTTCGCGAGCTCCTTACCCACACCGCCGGCCTCCCCGCCTGGGCTCCGCTTTACACCTGGGGCGAGGGGGCAAGGCTGAAGGCCCGGGTGCTCCAGGAGCCCTGGCCGCTTGGGGAACCGGTCTACTCCGACATCGGCTACGTGCTGCTCGGTCTTTTGCTCGAGCGCGTCCGGGGAAAACCCCTCGCCGAGTTCGACCTCCCCGGGGGCTTCACCTGGGCCCCGCCACCCGAAGCCACCGCTCCCACCGAGCGCTGCCCTTGGCGGGGCCGGATCTTAAGAGGCGAGGTTCACGACGAAAACGCCTACGCCCTGGGCGGGGCCGCCGGGCACGCCGGGCTTTTCGGCACCGCGAGCGCCATCCTCGACCAGCTCGAGGCAATCCTAAAAGGAACCTGGCTCTCCCCCGCCGCCCTCGCGGAGATGGCCCGCCCCCACACCGAGACGCGCGCCCTCGGCTGGAGCCGCAAGCATCCTGGCTGGTCCGGGGGTTCGCTCGCGAGTTCCTCGGCCCTCGGCCACACCGGGTTCACCGGCACCGGCGCCTGGCTCGACCCCGAGCGCGGGGTGGGCTGGGTGCTGCTTGCAAACCGCGTGCACCCCACCCGCCACCGGGAAAACGCCCTGCTCTGGCTCCGGCCCCGGGTGGGAAACGCGATCCTGGCGGAGGCGTCATGAAGACCGAGGCAAGAAGTCCCCGCTACCAAGGGCTCGACGCCTGGCCCCCCCGGGAAATCCTCGAGGCCTTGCTCGAGCGCCAGTTCTCCGCCCTGGCGGCGGTGCGGGCCGCCCTGCCCGCCCTCGAGACCGCCGCCCTCGCCACCCGGGACCGGCTCGCAAGCGGCGGCCGGCTGGCCTACGCCGGCGCCGGCACCTCGGGCCGGCTCGCGCTCCTCGACGCGGTGGAGCTCTTCCCCACCTTCGGCTGGCCCCAGGAACGCACCCTCGTCTTTCTCGCCGGGGGCGAGCGGGCCGCCTTTGAAGCGGTGGAAGAAGCCGAGGACGACGAGGCCGAAGGCCGGGCCGCCGGCGCCCGCCTGGAACCCGGCGACGTGCTCGTCGGCGTGAGCGCGAGCGGACGCACGCCCTACGTCCTCGGCGCCATCCGAGCCGCCCGGGAAAGGGGCGCGCTTACCCTGGGCATCGCCAACAACCCGAGCTCGCCACTCCTTTCCCTCGCCGAACACCCCATCCTTCTCGACACCGGCCCCGAGGTCATCGCCGGGAGCACCCGTCTGGCGGCGGGCACCGCCCAGAAGGTGGCCTTAAACCTCTTTTCCACCCTGGTCATGACCCTGCTCGGGGGGGTTTACGACAATCTCATGGTGGGGGTGGTGCCTACCAACGAAAAGCTCCGCCAGCGGGCGGCAGCGATCGTCGCCGAAATCGCCGGGGTAGACGAGGAAGTGGCCCAAAAGGCCCTGGAGCGGGCGGGCTTTGAGGTCAAGACCGCCGTGCTCGTCGCCCGCGGCCTTTCCCCCGAAAAGGCACGGGCCCGCCTGCGGGAAGCCGGCGGAAGGCTCCGGGAGGCGCTCAAGTGAGGAGGTGGCTTTTCTTGGCACTCGCGCTGGGACTCGCCAAGGCCGGAGCGGGCGATTTCCTCGTCCTCTCCTGGTCCGGTCCCGAGGTTCCCTACGCCCTGATCGAGGAGCTCAAGCCCGCCGGAGTCCTGCTCTTTTCCTCGAACTTCGCAAAAGGACCGGGGCCGATCCGCGCGCTCAAGGCCCGCTACCCCGAGCTCCTCGTCTTCGTGGACCAGGAGGGCGGACCCTTCAACTCCTTCCGCCCCCCCGGGGTGCCCCGCTTCCCCAGCGCGATGACGCTTGGGGCGGCGGACGACCCCGCGCTCACCCGCCAGGTGGCCCAAGGCATCGGCCAGGAGGTCTGCTTCGCCGGGGCCGACGTCGACTTCGCTCCGGTGCTCGACGTCAATACCAACCCCAAGAACCCGATCATCGGGATCCGAAGCTTCGGCGCCACCCCCGAGCTCGTCGTCCGCCATGGCCTCGCCTTCCTCGAGGGGCTCAAGGAGGCCGGTGTCCTCGCCACCGCCAAACACTTCCCAGGCCACGGCGACACCGCGGTGGACAGCCACCTTGGGCTCCCGGTCTACAAAAAGGGCACCCTCTCCGAGATCGAAACCAAGCACCTGCCCCCCTTCGCCGCCGCGGTGAAGGCCGGGGTGCCGCTCGTCATGACCGCCCACATCCTCTACGAAGACCTCGACCCCGAATACCCCGCCACCCTCTCAAAGAAGATCCTCACCGGCCTCCTCCGCGAGCAAATGGGCTTTCGGGGCGTGATCGTCACCGACGACATGAGCATGCGGGCGATTCGCGACCGCTACGGAACCGGCGAGGCCGCCGTTCGGGCGGTCCTCGCGGGCGCCGACCTGGTACTCGCGGGGCGGGACCCCGAGGCCGCGCGGGAGATCCACGCGGCCCTCGAAAAAGCGCTCGAAGACGGCACGATACCCGCGTCTCGCCTTGCCGAAACCCGGTCCCGGCTCGCCGAGCTACGGAAGAGGGCCCAGGCTCCCTGCCCCGAGCCCGACTGGGAGGCGCTCGAATCGCTTGCCCTCCAGGCCGCCCGGGCCGGGGTCACCTGGATTCAAGGCGAGCTTCCCATTCCCGGAGAGGGAACCCTGGTGGTGGCCCCCAAGCTCCGCCCCCGCTACGGCGAGGAGCCCTCGCTCGCCGAACTCGCCCCCAAGTACCTGAAGGGCGCCCACTACCAGGTGGTCTCCGAACGCCCCACCGGCCCCGAGATCGAAAAGACGCTAACGCGCGCCCGGCGCTTTGACCGCATCGTCCTCGGCACCTACCACTGGTTGGGCGCGCTTCCCGAAGAGCAGATCTGGCTCTACGAAGCCCTCAAAGCGCTCGGGAAGCCGATCTACGTCGTCGCCCTCGGCAACCCCGACGACCTCGTCTACCTCGACCCCGAGCCCGAGGGCTACCTCGCCACCTACGGCTTTCGCGCGGTCCAGCTTAGGGCCGCGTTGGAGGCCCTCGCCGGAAAGTTCGTCCCGGCGGGGAAACTGCCGGTTCCGGTGGGTCCGTATCCCATCGGGTATGGAAAGGGAGGTGTGCAATGAAGGGAAGGAAGTGGCTTGGGCTCGTCTTGGCGCTCCTACTCGCCCCGGCGCTTGCCAAAACCACCGTGACCGTCGCGAGCTGGGGCAGCCAGTCCGAGATCGAGCTCTACAACCAGGCCTTCAAGGCCTTTATGGCGAAGAACCCGGATATCGAGGTCAAGCTCCTGCATATCCCGGCGCGCGATTACTGGACCAAGCTCTCGGCGATGTTCGCGGCGGGCAAGGCCCCCGACCTGATCTTCATCAACAACATCAACTTCCCGGCCTTCGCCGCCAAGGGGCTCCTCGTCCCGCTTAAGCCCTTCATCCAGCGCGACCAGTTCGACACCGGGATCTACTACCAGGGGATCCTCAAAGCCTTCGAGTGGGACGGGAAGCTCTACGTCTTGCCCCGCGACGTTTCGAACCTCGTCGTCTACTACAACCGCGACCTCTTCAAGAAAGCCGGGCTTCCCGACCCCGACCCCAACTGGACCTGGGACGACTTCCTGAAGGCCGCCAAGGCGCTCACCGTGGAAAAGAACGGCAAGCGGGTGCAGTGGGGCCTTTCCTTCTACACCTACTTCCTCTTCTGGGAGCCCTGGGTCTGGTCCAACGGCGGCCGCTTCTTCAGCGAGGACCACACCAAGTTCATGCTGAATAGCCCGGCCTCGGTGGAGGGGCTCCAGTTCTACGTCGACCTCCGCTACAAGTACCACGTCGCCCCCACCCCGGCCGAAACCGCCGACCAGAGCGCCTTCGGCATGTTCCTGAACCAGCGCACCGCAATGATCGTGGACGGCCGTTGGCGGGTGCCCACCCTCAAGAAGAAGGCCAAGTTCGACTGGGACATCGTCCCCTTCCCGCGGGGCAAGGCCGGCAGCATCGTGGATATCGACGGCTCCGGCTGGGGCATCACCCGCTCGGCCAAGGACAAGGAGGCGGCCTGGAAGGTGCTCAAGTTCCTCGCCGGCCCCGAGGGTGCGCTCATCTTCACCAAGGGCGGGCTGATCATCCCCGCGATCGGCTACGACCCGCTCAACCCCGAGGCCACCAACAAGGTCTTGAAGGCCTTCTTCCAGCCGCCGCCCCCGAAGCACCAGCAGTACTTCCTCACCGTCAACAAGACCGCGATGCCCACCGAGACCTTCGAGCGCTTCTCGGAGGCGATCGGCCTGATCGGCAAGGCCCTCCAGCCCGTCTGGCAGGGCAAGGAGGACGTGAAGACCGCCCTCGACAAGGTCGCGCCTAAGGTCCAGAAGATCCTGGACGAGGTGCAGGCCCAGCGGAAGAAGTAAAGCAGCGGGGGGCGGGGTGTGCCCCGCCCCCCACCCCTTTGGACGATGAACGCATTCCGGCGCTTTCCCTGGCTTTTCATCCTGCCGAGCCTCGTGGGTTTTCTCGCCTTCAACGCGGGGCCGATCTTGCTTTCGCTCTGGATCAGCTTTACCCACTGGGACGTTTTCCAACCGCTCTCTTTGGAAAACCTCATTGGAAACTGGGCGGGTCTCGACAACTACCGGCGGATGCTCGAAGACCCGGTCCTGAAAAAAGCGTTTTTCAACACCCTTTATTACGTGGTGGTGGCGGTCCCGCTGGAGATCGTGATCGCGCTCGCGGTCGCCCTGGGTCTAAACCGGAACTTTCCCGGCGTGCGCATCGTGCGCACGCTCTACCTGCTCCCCACCGTGACCAGCGTGGTGGCGGTGGGGCTGCTCTGGCGCTGGGTTTTGAACCCTTATGTAGGCCCGGTGAACCTGTTCTTGCGCTGGCTGGGGTCAAAGATCGAGGCGCTTTTTCAGCTCCTCCACCTCCCGGTCCCGGCCACCGTCCACTGGCTCGCCACCCAGGGCCCGGGCTGGCTCCAAGACCCCGCCTGGGCGATGCCGGGGATCATCATCGCCTCGGTCTGGGCGGGGCTCGGGTTTCGCATGCTGATCTTCTTGGCCGGCCTTCAGAACATCGATCCCACCTACTACGAGGCCGCCGAGCTCGACGGCGCAAACAACTGGCAAAAGTTCTGGCACGTCACCCTGCCCTTACTCTCGCCGACGGTGTTCCTGAACACCCTGCTCGCGCTGATCGGGGGCTTCCAGGTCTTCGGGTTGATCTACGTGATGACCGGGGGCGGGCCGCTCGATGCCACCAACGTGCTGCTTTTCTACCTCTACCAGAAGGCCTTCGGCGAGTTCCCCCCCGACATGGGCTACGCCTCGGCGATCGCGTGGTTGCTCTTCGTGATCCTCTTCGGGCTTACGGTGATCCAGTGGCAGCTTAGGAAACGGTGGGTGCTCGAGGAAGCATGAAACGGAAGACCACGTTTTGGGACGTTTTGGTGATCGGTCTCCTGCTGCTCGGCGGGCTCTCGATGCTGGTGCCCTTTTTCTGGATGATCTCCACCAGCCTCAAGGAACCAGGCTCGCTTTTCGACCTCCCCATCCAGCTCTGGCCTAAAAAGCTCCACTGGGAAAACTACCAGCAGGTGCTCACCATCGTGCCCTTCGGGCGCTGGTACCTGAACTCCCTGATCATCGCCACCGGGCTCACCTTCTTGAACCTCACCTCGGGGGCAATGGCGGGCTACGCCTTCGCCCGCTTCCGCTGGCGGGGGCGGGACGCGATGTTCCTGCTCTCCTTGATCACGCTGATGATCCCCGCCCACGTGCTGATCATCCCGCTCTTCGTGATCATGAGCCGGCTTGGCTGGATCGATACCTACTACGCCCTGATCCTGCCGGGCCTTTTTGATGCTTTCGCGATCTTCCTGATGCGCCAGCACTTCATTCAGATGCCAAAAGAGCTCGAGGAGGCCGCGCTCATCGACGGCGCCGGGCCCTGGCAGATCTACTGGAAGATTGCCTTACCGCTTGCCGCTCCGGCGCTCGCCACCCTGGGCACCTTCACCTTCCTCGCCGGGTGGAACAGCTTCCTCTGGCCGCTCGTCGCCACCAACTCGATCGAGATGCGTCCGCTTACCGTGGGCCTCGCGGTCTTCAATACCAACTTCTCCACCGAGTGGACCCTTTTGATGGCCGGCCTCTCGCTCGCCACCATCCCACCGATTTTGGTCTTCCTCCTCGCCCAGCGCTGGTTCATCCGGGGGCTCACGCTGGGCAGCCTGAAGGGGTAGATCCGGTAAAGCGCGGGGCGAAAACGGCCACGCTTCGGACCTGGCCCCCCT
>CAYYAB010000054.1:0-9891 GCA_964469895.1 uncultured bacterium
GTCCACCGGTCCATCCCCGCGGGTGCAGGGAAAACCTCGCGGAGACCAGGGAGCTCGATGCCCGTGGCGGTCCATCCCCGCGGGTGCGGGGAAAACCTGGCATTTTATCGCAAAATCAGCCAGTGGACCCGGCCGAAGTGTCGGGGTTTTTGTTGTCAAGGAGCCCGGCTGGCTCAGTTTTCTTGCTATCCAGCCACCGCTTTTGCTTGCGCCAGACACGTTGCCATTTCGCGTGTCTAATGGCGACGAGTTGAACGCCATCGATTTCGACGACCTCGCGGTCCTCGTGGTTCCAGAGCTCGATGCGGAAGCCCTGCTCGTTGTTCGTGCTCCATGCAATCGCAGCGCGGCCATCACCGGCTTTTTTGCGTACTTCCTGCCACAGCAACTCACGTACCCGGGCGCTTACTCGCCCCACGAATACGCCGGTATCGATCTCAACGAGCCAGCGTGTAAGTTCACCCCGAAGACTCCTGCTCACCTTCTCGAGAATGATCGTCACCATACGCGACACCCCCGGGTACTTCCCCCTTGGTGTCCCAGAGGGCGATGGCGGGGTCAGGATCGTCGTCGTCGCGGTCCAGTTCCCGCGCGAGACCACGAAAGAGCCGGTGGAGATCGCTTACCGCACGTTCCAGAATACGCTGTTCGCGGATCGCGGCCTTCATCTTTTCGCGGACCCGCTTTTCGACCCCGAATTCGGATTCGGAAACCGTATAAAAGGCCGCGGGTATGGCGGTCTCGGCTTTGTATAGATCCGCGATGTCGTACACGAAGGATAACATCCGACCAACATGGATGAATCCGAGGGCGGGGCTGTAGCCGGTAGAAACGATAGCCGCGTGTACGACGCCGTAGAGCAAGGATGTGGCTACGGAGAGGGCGCGGTTTACCGGGTCGGCGGCAGCCCAGTTTTTGGGGTCGTACTTTCGTCCGTGCCACGGAACTCCGGTTTCGCGGCTGTAGCGAGCGTAAGTTTCCCGGACGCGCACCCCCTCCTTCCCTCGTAATTGTTCTAGGGTTAAGTCGTCCGGTAAGGGTTCCGGGAATCGGAAGCGGTAAAGCCTTTTGACCACTTCGAGGTGGAGACGGGGGTCTGCCCAGATCTTTGCCTGCTTCATGAGGCGCCGCGCCGATCGCGTTTCTCCAAGGCCCTGGGCATAAAAGCGTCCGAATTCCTCGCCGACCCAGAGCACGGTGACTCCAGAGCTCATCAACGTTCGAATGGCCGCGTGGGTGATCCGCGTTCCTGGCCCCAGTGCGAGTACCCCGAGATTCGCGACCGGAATCATGACCGCGCCCTCTTCTCGGTACACGGCGATCGCACGCGCTTCTTGCTCGATCACCGCGTGTTCCACGTATAGGTAGGAGAGACCGTCGCTGAAGCGGGGCAGGAGGTGCAAGTTTTCGAGCTCAGGCACGTTCAACTCCGGTAAGGCGCAAGGCTCAGCAGCCCAAAGCCGAACGCTTTCCCGTGGCCAATACCGAGCTCGACCGCCTTGACCAGGTTGCCGGGGTCAATCACCTCAAGGACGCCGTCGAACTGAGCCGAAGCCAGGACAATGGTCCTACCCTCCTTTTTCAAGCGGATCTTGCCCTTACGGCTCACGATCGCGCTGCGGACCACGGCGCCTCGCCGCCGCATTCGGTCGCTCAGCCAGCGGAGTTGTTCTTCTTCTCGGTAAAGCCCGAGTCGTCTTCCGTTTCGCGCCACGGTCGGGTTTGCGTAGAGCCGAAAGCGTAATCGCTGCCCTCGCTCGAGCTCGAGCCGTACCTCCTTCGGACTATCCGGGGCAAGCTCGCCGTAGGGTTCTTCCTCTTGAAGCAAGATCCGCGACCAGCCCGGTTTTTGGAGCGTTTGTACCAGTAGCCGTGGGGATTCCCCGTAACGCGAGACTTCCAGGCGCCAGAGGAGGCGGTCCCCGGGGACTGCGATGCGAGTCAGGGTTTGATGCATGGCGTAGGGATCCCCAAGGTCCCTGCGCGCCAAGGGGTTTTGCGGGTTCAACCGGAGCAGGCTCAGGTACATGGTTCAGGCACCTCCCCCCGAGGCAGCTTGATGACCCCCACCCTGCGGGCAGCAAAACGGCGCTCGGAGAATGGAGCTACCGGCTGGTCCCAGATTTCGTGCACGAGCCAGGGGAAGCCGGGTTCACAGTCCGGCATAAGCTCGATCACGTACTGGAAGTTGGTTTCCTTGGGGTTGCGCGGGGGCGCGATCGGGTCCCGCCTCACGAGCGCCTCTTCCAGGCTCAGGTCAAGGATAGCACTTTCGGGAAAATGCACCGGTTCGCCGGGTAGGTAGCCCTTTCTTCCCAGGAAAAGGGTCCAGCGGGGCCTTCGCAGCGCGGCCTCAATCTGCTGAAGTAGCGCGGCTTCACCCTCGAGCCCCACCAAAAAAGCCGCGTCGGCGAGGTAGTAGCGCTTGCTGACCACGGTGTCCTGGGTGCCGGTGGTCTTCCCCTTTGACCTCGCGCGCTCCCATTGCTCCCTAGACACCTCGGCGCGGATGACGTCCCTGGCGGTCTGGAAGTCGTAGCGCACGACGCCTTCCCGGTCGATCCGTACGCCGAGGCGCAACGCGGCGAGGTCTTCGACGGGTTCCCCCCGATCCCGCCCCAGCGCCGCCGCCACCAGCCCCAGCACACCGGATTTGGTGGGAAACGCCTCGGTGTCGCGCCGATCGAAGCGGCTTCGGGAACCCCAGGACTGCATGGGGCCCGTGAGCTTCAGAAGCAAGGTGGGCACGCTAACCTCCCAAAGCGCTCCGTACACCGGGCATGATCGCCCCGAGTAGCTCCTCGAAGGACTCGACCCTTCTGCCCAGGTGCTTCGTGGGATAATCGGTGAGGTTCAAAACGACCGCCAGTTGCGCGTGGTCACCGTAGGCTTTGTTCAGCTTTCCGGCGTACTCGTCCAAAGCCCTAACCGAGGCCGAGATTAGGTCGATTTCCCTACCCGCCCATACGGGCTTCGCGAAAGCGTTGGCCAGATTGCGCGGCGCTCCCCCGCTCAGAGAAATTTGAACGAGATCCGGTGGGTTGTGGGCGGCAAAGCTGTTTTGCTTTCCCGAAGGAAGCGTAGATACGAACGCGCGAAGGAAGGCTTCCACCCCCCGGGCGGCGAGATCGGCGTCGCCCTGGAGGTTTTCGGCCAGTTTCGCGAGGTCTACCTGAGCGTAGCGGTAGAAGGTCGCCGAATAGAACTCCACGTCGCCCATCATCCCGGCCCCGGTCTCTTCCTTGGGGTTTAGGTCGTCCACGGCGGTGTAGAAATCGAACTCGCGTTCAACTTTGTGGGTGCTGATGGCGTGGGCCACCTGGGCGGCGGCGTCCACGTTCCACTCCGCCCGGTCCGCCAGCATGCGACCGAAGAGGGCGAGGTCGACCGCCTTGCCACCGTCAAAAAGCGCTTCGAAGGCCTTCTTCACCGGGTCCGGGAGCTTGACCTTGCCCTTGCCGCGCCTTTCTTTCCCGCCCTGGGCCAGGGGCGCGAGGGCCTCCCAGTGCTCGAGGATCGTTTCGGCGATATTCTCCACCTCGCGGTTGCCGAGGAAGAGCAGGTATTCGCTTTCCGTCCCCTTGAACCCCAGGCCCAGCCCCTCAAGCGCGACCCGTGCGACGGCAGCGGCCTCGTCGGGAGTTTTTCCTGCGCGGACAAGCGAGTCTGCGAGCCTGTCCAGGAGCTTGCGCGTACGTACCGCGCGATCCTCTTCCGGGAGCAATTCGCGGAAGGCAAGCCGAACCGCGCGCTTTTGCGACTGGCTGGAAAGCCTCGCCCGGCGGTAGCCTCCGAAGATCGCGTCCTTGGGGCTGCCGGTGTCGTCCCGGTTCAAGTTGGCCGGGGCCACGTTCTGGATGAGATGTACCTCTATGCGTTTCATTCCCCTTCACCTCCTTGCGTCCCGGCGGGTTGCCCGCCGTAGAACTGCCTTGCCCAGGTGACCTTGGTTCGATCCCTAGGTTCCGCGATGTGCCAGGTCAAGAGGTCCTCGAGGAGCCTGGCCCAGTCGAAGGCCTGCTCGGCGAGCAGCGCGACCGCTTGGCGAAGGCGGTAGACGAGCTCCTCCTCGTCCGCGTCGAGGAGGGCCAGGAAGCGCTGCTCCAGGCTCTCGGATCCGCGCCTTTCTTTCTCGTCCCGGTAGGCGCGTGCAAATGGACGGTTCTCCTGGTGTTTCTGGTGGCGGGCAAAGAGCCCGGCGACAAGGTAGTAGGCCTTGCGCGGCCAGCCTTCGAGCCCCTCGGTCCAGGGCTCGACGTAGGGAAAGCTCGGCGGATAACTGCCGGGCTCGAAGGCGACGCTCCGCTTTAAGGCCGCTAGTGCGCCAGTATCCGGTCTTTCGCCGCTTGCCAGTTTGCTCAGGTAGCGGATGAAGTTTTGAGCCTTTCCGTTCTTCATTGCGATGCCTCCCTATTCAGGCAGCGAAGCAGCGCGCGTTCCCCCTCCTGTAGGGCTTTGAGGGCGCGCGCTTCGGTGCCGATCGCGTTGCGCGTTTCCCGCCAGGCTTCCCTCCGGGCCCTTTCGATGGCTTCCTGCCAAAGCGCGCGGGCGGATTCCGGGTCGTGATCAAGCTTCACGAGAAAGCCCGGGAACGCCCCTCCTAGCTGCTGATAAAAGAGCGGAAGGAGGGGTAGGCTCGCGACAAGGGCCCTGACTTCGCCGGGATCGGGTACTCTCTCGGGGGAGAGCAACCGGCTTGCTACGACCCGCCCCCCTTTGCGCAGGCAGTCCGCTGTTTCCTCGACCCGTTCGAGGGCGGTTTGCAATGCGATCCGCAACGTGCCCCGTTCCTGGCGGGTAGGAAGCGGGTAGTGCTCCCGCCGAATTTCGAACACCTTCGACTGATCGGTGACTTGCCCGTAGACGCTTAAGGCGACCGGCTTGCCGTTCGCGGCCTGCGTCCTGAGCCAGGCCGCCGCGTCCAAAGCGGCCGGGGGAATGCCTGATCCCTCCTCGGGATACAGCGCGGTGAAGTCTCGCCAAAAGGCGCGGTCCTCCCGCAGCCGAACGGGTAGGAGGTGTCCCTGGTCGCTACGGTAGGCGACTTGGGGATCGTGGTGGTAAAGCTCGGGCTGGAGGGGATCGATGCCCGGGCCGTATCCCATATAACGAACGTAGCCCTTTTCAGGTATGAGGCGGATTCCCCGGGAAAGCCAGGTGTAGACCCGGGTACGCCCCTCGAAGGGAAGCTTCTTCCCGGGGCGTTTCCGCTCGTCGGCGAGGAGCTCTTTTGCCTGTACCGGAGGTGCCTCCCAGATCGGCTCGTCGCCCTCGGGAGTGTAGGGGACCAGCGAATAGACCAGGCTCTCGAATAGATTGGCTCCTTGCGGAATGAAGACCGCGGCCCGGGCGAGCGGGGCGTCCACGGCGGAGGTGACGCCGAGCCGCTTGATCAGTCCCCCGGGAGCAAAGGTTTGATGGGCGACCAGGTGGCGGGCGGCCTCTGCGTAACGAATGGGTTTGGGATCGTCGTCGTAGGCGTGGCTGAAGAGGGTCGGGTTGTTTCCCGAGGCGATCTCGGGCCTGAGCTTGGTCCATGGGGCAGGGTTATCGGTGGGAAGGTCCGCGACCTGGTAGAAGGGGGCTTCCGGGTGAAAGAGCCAGAATCGCTCGCGATGCGCGTTCAGGTAGCGCAAGATGCGGTTTTGGGGGAACTGTCCGGACTGGTGTAGTTCGAGCAACGTCCACCGGTCCTCAGGACCTTCGAGGGCACGGTGGATCAGCGCGAGCAGAAGCCGGAAGAGCGCGGCCTCCACGAGCGGCGAAGGGTCCTCGAGGCGCTCGATCTTGTGGGCAAGGAGGAGTGCATCCTCGAGGCTCACCTCCACCGAACGGCCCTGCAGGCGCACCGGGATCCAGGGTTCCTGGGTTAGGAGGAACGCTTTCATTGCCACCACCCTACGGTTTCAATGCGTCAACTACTGTCGTTCGTAAACCAAGCCGAGCTCAGGATCGAGGTGCAGCCGGACCCGGCCGATCCGGGCGGTGCCGTCGGGGTTGAGCTCGAGCACCCGAAGGTTTCGGAGGAGGGGGTGCTGCTCCCATTCGGGTGGGGGGCTTTGCGATTTTAGCTTTGCGTACACTTCCCCCTGGGCGATCCTGAGGGAGCGTTGGTAGATGCGGTGCACCTCTTCGGGAGAGGTGGGGGTTAATGGGAGGGGTTCCGCCCCTTCGGGGTCGAGGTAGAGGCCCTTGTCCAGGAGGTAGGCCGGCACCGCGGTCAGGCTGGGATCGCCCAGGCGGGTGAGGTGAATCTCGGGAATGCGGCTTTCCTCTTCGTCTTCGAGTTTCAGAAAAACGGCGTCCCGGCCGCTTGCAAGCAGGTCCAATAGGCGCTTTGGGGGATCGACCACCGTTCCCTCCGCCTTCAGGCGCTGCATGCCCACGATCGCGTGCCAGCGCTCGAGCGCCCGGCGGGCGATCCCTTGCATCTCGCCTGGAAGGAGCTCGAGGGTCGCTTCGTCGTAGGCGGCTTCGACGAGGGGTTCGATATCCTCGGGGAGCCCGATCTCTTTTCGGGTACGTAAAAGCTGCCAGGTCGTGAGCAGGGGGAAGCGCTCGTAGACCCGGTTCCAGTGGTCGGCGTCGAGATCGGGTGGGGTCTCCGCGAGCCCTCCCACCCAAAGGCGGGGTTGGGCGAGGTGGGGCGGCCTTGGAGAGCCCTTATGGCGGTGCAGACGGCCCGCGCGCTGGAGCAGAAGGTCGGCCGGGGCCAGGTCGGTGTAGATGAGGTCGAAGTCGAGGTCAAGGCTCTGTTCCACCACCTGGGTAGCGATCAGCAAGGCCTTTTTAGGACGGGCGCCGTTTTTGCCGAAAAGCCTGAGCGCAAGCTCCTCCCGACGCTGGCGTTCCTCGGAGGGGTAGCGGGCGTGGAAAAGATAGATTTCTAGCTGGCCGATCTGTTTGCCCACGGGAAGGCCACTGGCATCGAGAATGGGCGTGCCTCCGGGAAAGGCCTGGTAGAGCGCCTGCGCGCGGTCAACGGTGTTGATCACGGCGGCGGCCGCCCCGCCCGCTTCGAGTTTGCGGCATAAAAGCTGGACCAGCTTGGGGATCTCGCGAGGGGCAGGGTGAATTGCAATAAGTTTGCGCTCGCCTCGGCTCACGGGTAGGGAGTCCGCGGACTTGCCCGGACTTGCGACGGTTACCCGGGGATAGCGGGCCTCGGTTGCGGGTGGGGTGACGCCAGCGGCCTTTAGAAGTGCGTAACGCTGGTCACGGGTCAAGGTGGCGCTCATGATGATGACCGAGGAGCCTAGCACGGAAAGCCAGCGCACCAAGCCCTCGATCAGCCGCGAGGTGTAGGCGTCGTAGGCGTGCACCTCGTCGAGCACCACGGTGCGGTTTCCGAGACCCCAGAGGCGAACAAAGTGATGGCGGACGCGGAGAACCCCGAGCAGCGCCTGGTCTACCGTCCCCACGCCGTATTCGGTGAGCATGGCCCGCTTCTTGGCGGAAAACCATTCACTAGCCATCACCTCGCCGTTCTCGCCGGGATCACCGACGTTTTTGAGGGTGAGATAGCTGGTATTTAAAAAGCTCGCGCCGTGGACGAGCTGCAGGTCGATGGGGCGGTCGCCGAATTTTTGCAAAAGGTCGCGCCTCACCCGTTCGAACATGGCGTTGCCGGTGGCCGTGGTGGGCATCGCGACGTAAAGCCCGCGGTGGTGGTTCGCAGCCTGAAGCTTCAGGTGTGCGTAGAAGGCGGCCTCGGTCTTGCCACCGCCCATAGGGGCTTCGATCACGATCACCTGGGGGCCCTCGGCGTTTTCCAGGGCCCGAACCACCACCTGTTGCACCGGGGTTGGGTTGGGGAAGAAGGCCTCCTCGAACCGTGGGGGTACGGCCACCAGGGGTTTGCGCGGGAACCAGCGAATGCGGTCGAGCGCTTCCTCGGCCAGAGAAAGCGCCTTCCGAAAGTACGCGACCGGGTCGTGTAAGGAGCGGCCGTAGGGAAAGTGCTCGGTGGACGAGGCCAGCCAGTCGGCAAAGCTCGTAAGCCCCATGAGGCGGAGCTGGCCGGCGGGGCGCAGCGTTTTCGTTTGCGGGGGATTTACCTTTAAAACCCTCTGGTAAGCATCCAGCAGGATGGCCCTCGCCTCTTGCCAGGGGCCGGTTTCGCAGTCCAGCACGTAGCGCGCGTTTTCGATCTCCCTGGAGGTGGCGAGAAAGCCGTGGTGGGCCCCGAGCACCTCGGCCAGGGCGGCGGCAAAGGGTGCCGGTACCCCGGTTTTCGGGAGCAGGGTTCGGGCGAGCACCACAGTCATGACCCCGTGGCCGACCCAGACGTTGCTTTTCCGTTCCGGCAGGCAGGCGGGTCGGGCACCAAGGCCACGGGAGCGTACCCTTTCCCAGCCCGCGGGCCACTGCACCTGAAACACCGCGCTCGCCTTTCCCAGATCGTGGAGGCCGACGAAGTAGGCGGCGAGCCTGCTTGCTTCTTGCGGATCGGCGAGGCCGTAATCCTCGGCGTAGGCGCGCCGGGTGGTGTCGGGTTCGCGCTCGAGGATTTGGATCGCAACCGCGGCGGTGTCGAGCATGTGGGCGAGCAGGGAATGCCCTTCGGGGTGTTGATCGTCGCCGCTTTTGGCCCAGAAAACCAGGGGATCCATGGCTTCCTGGCTACCCCCCGTTGCTTTCGTCCAATGGCCCGAGTTTACGGGCGAGCGCCAGGGCCTCTTCTCGCCAGCGCCGCCGGAGATTCTCGGGCTCGAGCACCTCCACCCGCGGTCCCCAGCTCTGTACCCAGGGGAGGATCTCGGCGGGAAAACCTTCGTCATCTACCCCGACCACGACGCTGGCGATCAGAGACCCGTCGGGAAGCCTTTCTTCGATTTCGAGCCCGGGGAAGTCCCGTTCTTCCACGCGCGGAGCGGCCTCCGCCACGAACTTAAGCCGCACCCTGACGGTGGCGCCGCCTCCCAGTAACCCCCAGGCGTTTTTCAGGACCTCCCTCGGCGAGAACTCGGCCGGGATCTCGTATCGGTCCGAAAGCAGCGAGAGGTTCCGCATTCTGGTGAGCTTGAAGGTGCGCACCGAGCGGTGGTAGGTGCGCTCGTAACCGATGGCGTAGAGGGCGAGGTTGTGACGGTTGACCTCGACGAAGTAAACCGCGAGCTCGTTCCGGTGCCAGTGCTGGCTATCGGCGGCGCGGTACTCGAAGGCGAGGTAGCGCTGGTCAAACCAGGCCAGGGCCACGAGCTCAAGAGTCCGGCCCTTGCCGTGCCGCCTCAGAGGCCGGATGCTTTCCTGGGTGAGCGTTCGGGCGGGCTCGGGAAGCATGGCCGCTAGTTTGTCCAGGGCACGGACGTAGTGGCGGTTGGGGGCCGGGGTTTGGTGGTAGAGGAGTCGGGTGGCGGCGTGCACCGCGAGGGCCTCCACCGGGTTGAGGGCGGCGGGCCGGGATCGCAGGCGGTAGTGGCCACGGCGGACGCGGATCGGAGCCTCGCCGAGCTCGGCGAGGGCCTCGAGGTCCCGCTCGATGGTCCGGCGGGAGGTGTCGAAGTATTCGGCGAGCTCCCGGGTGGACCAGGTCCGGGTGCGGAGAAGCTCTAGAAGTTCTACCAAACGCAGGGCCCGTGCTAGGTTCCGTCTTGGCATTAGATTCAAAGATAAATTCAAACCGGCGGGCGGGTTGTCAAGGATGACCCACCATAGAGTTGGATACGCGTAGACGAAATCCGACGAGGCTTGGGCGGAGGGGGACGCCTTGCACGTGCGGCCACCGGCCGCGTAGGGCGACGCGCTCGGAACTCGGTATCGAGCAGCTTTAGGTCGAGGCTAGGCCTGCGGGCTCCAGGCCCCGAAGCCGCTTTTTGGCGATCGCGCGGCGGTTCTTAGACCGAAAAATCCGGCAGCTTGTCGAAGGCGATCCGGTACTCACCGACCTCG
>CAYYAB010000055.1:0-7618 GCA_964469895.1 uncultured bacterium
GGCAGCTCCTCGTGCCCCGGCACCTGGTCTGGCTCTTCGAGGAAGATCTCTACGGCACCCTGCTCGAGGCCTTGCGGGCGGTGCGTGAAGCCGACGCCTCCGCCCTCGCCCTGCACTCGGGCCCCAGCAAGTCGGCGGATATCGGCCAGATCATGGTCAAGGGCGTGCACGGGCCGGGGGAGCTTTGGGTCGGGGTGTTGGCGTTTGCGTTGAAAGAAGCCGAGGACGGGGCCACCGAGCTCTCCGAAGCGCTTGCCCGGTTGGCCGGACGTAGGTTAAAGACCAAGCGGGGCGAGCCCTTCCTGGTGGAAGCGGTGAGCGAACGGGGGGTGCGGGTGCGCACCCGCGGCGGGGAGGGTAAGCGCCTGGATCTCCCCGTTTCCTATCTTGTACGCGCGATCGAGCGTGCACGCGAGGGTGCAGACCTCTCGGGCCCGAGCCGGCTCCGAAAAGAGGTCGGGGACCGCGCCGCCGCCTACGCCTGGGCCATCCTCCACGAGCTCGGCTACATCTAGGGCGTAGAATGCCCCCATGCGCGCGATCGTGACCGGCGGCGCCGGCTTCATCGGCAGCCACCTGGTGGACGCCCTCATCGAGCGGGGCGACGAGGTGCTCGTCCTCGACGACCTTTCCACCGGGAACGAAGCGAACCTGAACCCGAAGGCTCGGTTCCAAAAGCTCGACCTCCGCGACCGGGAAGGGGTCTTTCGGGCGTTCCGGGCGTTTGCCCCCGAGCTCGTCTTTCACCAGGCCGCCCAGGCCTCGGTCTCGGTGAGCGTCCGGGAACCGGCCTACGACGCCGAGGTGAACCTGTTGGGGGGGCTTTATGTGCTCGAGGCGGCGAGGGAGGTGGGCGTCCGCCACTTCGTCTTCGCCTCCACCGGCGGCGCCATCTACGGCGAGGTGCCAGAGGGGAAGCGGGCGAGCGAGGACTGGCCCCCGCGGCCCCAAAGCCCCTACGCCGCGAGCAAGGCGGGCTTTGAGTACTACCTCGAAGTCTTTAAGGCGGAGTTTGGCCTCCCCTATACCTCGCTCCGCTACGGCAACGTCTACGGTCCCCGGCAAAACCCCCACGGCGAGGCCGGGGTGGTGGCGATCTTCGCGACCCGGATCCTGAGAGGCGAGCCGGTGGTGGTCTTCGCCGGCGAGACCCTGGGGGACGCCGGCGGCATCCGCGACTACATCCACGTCGCCGACGTGGTCTCCGCCAACCTGCTCGCCGCCGATCGGGGCCTGGTCGGCGTTTACAACGTGGGCACCGGCGAGGGCCACACCACCGAGGAGGTGCTTTGGGCGATCGCGGGAGCGCTTGAAGCCGAGCCCGAGGTCAGGTACGCCGAGCGCCGGCCCGGTGATCTTTACCGGAGCGTCCTGGATCCCGGGAAGCTAGAAAAAGAGGGCTGGCGGGTGACGCGGCCCTTCGACAAGGGAATCGCCGAGACCGCCCTGGCCTTCCGCGAGGCCTTCCTCGCGGGGCGACTTTAAGCGGTTTTCTTTGCTGCTAAAATCGCGCGAAAGCGCCGCAAAAGGGTGTTTGCCTCCGGGCTCGGTTTGAGCCGGGCTCGGATCGCCTCGTCAGAAAGACCCGGGGCGTACACCGCGGCGTAGCGCTTGAAGCGAAGGTAAGTGTCCTCCTCGGTGAGCTCGGGGTGGAACTGGGTGGCCCAGATCGGCTTTCCCGGTACCCGAAGCGCTTGGTAGGGAGCCTTTTCCGAGTAGGCAAGGTTCCAGACGCCCGCGGGCATCCGGCTCGCCCGCTCCTTGTGGCCGGCCTGGACCCAGAAGCAATCGGGCAGTGCGCCGAAGAGCTCGTCCTTTTTGCCCGCCTCGGTGAGACAGACCCGCGCCGCGCCGAGTTCGGCGTTCTCCTCGTCGCGGATCACCTCGCCGCCGAGCGCCGCGACCAGGAGCTGAAAGCCAAAGCAGGAGGCGAAGGTGGGAAATCCGTCCTCCACGACCTGCTGCAAAAAGGCGAGGGTTTCCCCGAGGTGGGGAAGGTTTTGCTTGGAGAGATCGTACTCCCCCGAGCCCCCGATCAGGAGGGCGTCGTAATCCTCGAGCAAGGACCCCTCAGGCGGCCCTTGGAGCAGGTCCCAGGGGGTGAGGGCAGAGGCAGGGAGCTCGAGCCGGGCGGCGAACTGGCGCATCTCCTCCTCGCGCACCGGGTCGCCGGGGTTTCGCGCCTGGAGTAGGAGAAAACGCATGGGCTCCAGTATAGGCACGCGCGCCCTCCTCCTAAAACAAAAACCGCGGGCCCCTCGGGCCCGGGCTTGGTGGCGGTGGGCGGACTCGAACCGCCGACTCCGCGATTATGAGTCGCGTGCTCTAACCAGCTGAGCTACACCGCCGCACGCGCCCTCTATCTTATCCAGGGCAGGATGGAAGGTCAACAAGGGGCTTTGCTTTGCTTTCTTGCGTCCTTGCGGTAGAATAAGCCTTCGGCCCCGCGGCCGGTGGAAGCCATGAAAAAGGTCGTGATCGTAGGTCGTCCCAACGTCGGCAAATCAAGCCTCTTTAACCGCCTGATCGGCAGACGGGAGGCGGTGGTGGCCGACGAGCCCGGCGTCACCCGCGACCTCAAGGAGGCGGTGGTGGAGACCGACACCGGCCGCTTCAAGCTGGTGGACACCGGCGGGGTCTGGTCCGGGGACAAGTGGGAGAAGAAGATTCAGGAGAAGGTGGACCGGGCGGTCGCGGACGCCGACCTGGTGCTTTTTTTGGTCGACGGCCGCGCCGAGCTCACCGAGTCCGACTTCGCGGTCGCCGACTACCTCCGGAAAAAGGGGAAGCCGGTGGTGCTGGTAGCCACCAAGGTGGACCACCCTAAACACGAGGCCTATCTCGGCGAGCTCTACGCCCTTGGTTTTGGCGACCCGCTTCCCACCTCGGTGGAGCACCGGCGGGGGCTTGAGGAGCTCATCGAGAGAATCTGGGAGAAGCTCCCCGTCTACCAGGACCCGGACGAGGCCGAGGTCGAGCCCATTCGCCTCGCCATCATCGGCCGGCCGAACGCGGGCAAGTCCTCGCTTTTGAACGCGCTGCTGGGCGAGGAACGGGTGATCGTCTCCGACGAGCCCGGCACCACGCGGGACGCCATTGACGTGGATTTTGAGTACGGCGGCCGGCGTTTTCGCCTGGTGGACACCGCCGGTATTCGCAAGCGACCGGAGACCGCGGTCGAGTGGTTCGCGATCCGGCGGGCCGAGCGCGTGATCCGGGACGCGGACGTGGTGGCGCTGGTGGTGGACCCCTTTGAGGTCGGCGACCGCGAGTTGAAGCTTGCCAACATGGCCTTCGAAGCGGGGAAGCCGGTGGTGGTGGTGGTCTCGAAGTGGGACCGGGTGCCCAAGGAAGAGCGTCGGCGGGTTCGCAGCGAGATCCGGGAGCGGCTTGCGCACCTCGCCCACCTGCCGATGGTCTTCGTATCGGCCAAGACCGGGGAGAACCTGACGCGGATCCTCTCCGAGGCGGTCAGCCTCTACGAGGAATCGCACCAGCGGGTGGAGACCGGCGAGCTGAACCGCCAGGTGCAGCTTTGGCTGGCCCAGACCCGGGTTCCGAACTTTCGCGGTCGGCCGCTTAAAGTCTTTTACGCCACCCAGCCGGAGGTGGCCCCGCCGACCTTTGTTTTCTTCGTCAATCACCCCGAGTTCGTCACCCGGGCGTTCGAAAACTACATCAAAAACCGGATTCGCGAGGACCTGGGATTTCCCCGGGTACCCTTCCGCCTCGTCTGGCGCGGGCGTACCCCCAAACGGGGGTAGGCGATTGCGCGAGAGGCCTCCACTTTGAAAGTGGGGGCATGCGTTCGTCGCTGGGGTTTTCGCTCATCGAGCTGCTGGTCGTTTTGATCGTCTTGGGCATCCTCTTTTCCATTGCCGTACCGGGCGTGCTCGGGGTGCGCCGGAGGGCGTACGATGCCGCCGCCGAGGCCCACTTGCGCGAGGCGATCGCCCACCAGTTCGCCCACGCCGTGGAGCACGGCGATTACGCGGACGACCTCGCGGAGCTTCGGTCCGAGGGGCTTCGGGAGGTTCCGGGGGTGGAGTTAAAGCTCCGCTCCGGTGGCGCGAGCTTTTGCATGCTTGCCCGCCACCGCTACGGCCGCTTCTGGTACGCGGCCACTCCCGAGAAGCTCGTGAACACGGGCGTGCCCGCAGATCGGCCCGAGCCCTCCGGTTGCCCTTAGTCGAGGAGCGCGGAAAGCCCCTCCACCGCTCCCATCCGGAGCGAGAGGTCAGCAAGGGGGGTGAGGGGGGTTTCCTCGGGGTTCACCTCGATCAGGAAGGCGCCGGCGTGCTTGGCGATCCGGCCCAGGCTCGCCGCCGGCTCGACCAGCGCCGAGGTGCCAATCACCATGGCTACATCTGCCGAGCGGAAGGCCGCCACCGCGGCCTCGAAGGCCCCGGGGGGCAGGGGCTCGCCGAACCAGACCACGTCCGGCCGCAGGAGGGCACCGCATTTGGGGCATTTGGGCGGGATTGCTAGGGCCTCGGGCGGGGGCAGCTCGGTCCGGTAGTCGCAAACGGTGCAGCGGGCCCGGTGGATGCTGCCGTGGAGCTCGATCACCCGCTGGGATCCGGCCCGCTGGTGGAGGCCGTCGATGTTCTGGGTGACGAGCAGGAAGCCGTCCCCTTTCCTGTGCTCGAGCTCAGCGAGGAGCTCGTGCGCCCGGTTGGGCTTTGCTTCTCGGATCTTTTGGTAGCGCCAGGCGTACCAGCGCCAGACCTCTTCGGGATTGCGCGCGAACCCCTCGGGGGTGGCGTAGTCCTCGATATTGAAGTTCTCCCAAAGCCCTCCGGGGTCGCGGAAGGTGGGAATCCCCGAGGGGGCACTGATGCCGGCGCCGGTGAGCACCGCGACGCGCCTGGCTGCTTTGATCGCCGCTTTGGCCCGGGTCAACGCGTCCACGCTTTTATCGTAAGCTCGGCGTGGTGGAAACGAGCGGCCGGGAAACGCTTAAGGAGCGTCTTCGCCTGCCGGCGATTTTGGTGGTGTCGGTAGCCGTTCTTGGGACCCTCGGCTATCTCTGGCTCTGGCGGGACGAGGGCGCGACCCTGCTCGACGCGCTTTACATGGTTTTCTTGACCATGACCACCATCGGATACCACGAGGTTTACCCGGTGGATACCCCGATCGAGCGCCTCTTTACCATGTTCGTGGGGACCGCCGGGATCATGAGCCTCTTTTATGCCTTCGGCGTCTTCATGGATTATCTGGTGGAAGAGGGCGCCGAGACCCGGAGGTTGCGACGCATGGAACGGCAGGTGGCGCGGCTCAAGGACCACGTGATTTTGGTGGGTTTTGGTCGGGTGGGTCGGCAGGCGGCGGCGGCACTTACGGAAAACCACACCCCCTTCGTGGTGGTGGAGAAAAACCCCCATCGGGTCCGACGGGCCCTCGCCGAGGGGGTGCTCGTGCTCGAGGGGGACGGCGGGGACGATCTGGTCCTTAAAAAGGCGGGGATCGAACGGGCCCGGGGCCTGATCGTGGCTACCGGTTCCGACGCCGACAATCTCTTTATCGTGCTTACCGCCCGGGGGCTTGCCCCGAAGCTCTTCATCGCCGCCCGCGCGGAGGACTCCTCGGTGGTGCCCAAGATGCTCCGGGCCGGGGCCAACAAGGTCATCGACCCCTACGCCGTGGGCGGCCAGCGGCTTGCGAACCTGGTGATCCACCCGGTGGTGGTGGACTTCCTCGAGACCACCCTGCGCAAGGGGGGTGCTCCGCTTTCCATCGAGGACATCCTGGTCGAGCCGAAAAGCGCGATCGCCGAGCGGAGCCTGGCCGAGCTCGACATCCGAAACCGCTTCGATGTCACCGTCCTGGCGGTGATCCGGGCGGGGGAGCCGGTGGTCAATCCTCCCGGAGAGTTCGTCCTGCGCCCGGGGGATCAGCTCATCGTGCTCGGTACCCGCGAGGCGCTCGCGAAGCTCGAAGAACTGGCCAAGGGGGGGCCGCGCGAATGAGGCTCTACGCCCCGGAGGCGATGCGCCGGGTGGACGCCCGGGCGGTCGAGCTCGGTTATCCGAGCTTGCTCTTGATGGAGGCCGCGGGCCGGGCGGTGGCGGAGGTGGCGCACCGGCTTTTTCCCAAAGCCCGGGTCCTGGTGCTCGCGGGCAAGGGGAATAACGGCGGGGATGGTCTGGTGGCCGCCCGCTGGCTTGCCGAGTACGGCCACCCGGTCGCGGTCTGGGCCGCCGAGGGGCAAAAGGGCGACGCCGCCCGGATGCGGGAAGCCCTCCTGGCCTACGGCATGGCCCCGGAGCCCCTTTTCCCCGTCCGGGATTTCGCCGGTTTTGACCTCGTGGTGGATGCGCTCTTTGGTACCGGGCTTTCCCGACCCCTCGAGGGCGAATGGGCCGCGCTCGTGGAGGCAGTCAACGCCTCGGGCCTGCCGGTGGTGGCGGTGGACCTGCCCTCGGGGGTGCCTTTTTCGCCCCACGTGCGGGCGCGAGCTACCGTGGCCCTCGCCGGAATCAAGCGGGAAAACCTCTTCTCCCCAGGGCGGGACGCCGGCGGCGAGCTCTGGCTCGCGCCCATCGGGATGCCGAAGGCTGCTTACGAGGCGGCGGGGGAGACGCCGGAGCTCCTCCTTGCGAAAGCGCTCGCCGGGCTCTTCCCCGCTCGGCCCGCGAACGCCCACAAGGGCTCGGTGGGGCGGGTGCTCATCGCCGGGGGGTACGCCACCTACACCGGCGCGCCTGCGCTCGCTGCGCTTGGCGCCTACCGGGCGGGGGCGGGGCTCGTCTTCGTGGCATACCCGGAAGGGGCGGCGGTGAGCCCCCCCCTCGAGGCGGTTCGGATTCCCGTCCCCGAATGGAGCGCGGAGGTCTTCGCGCCCGCCAAGGTCGAGGCCGCGGCGGTGGGCATGGGCGGGGGAGCGCTTGGGAAGGAGGCGGCGCGGGCGGTGCTCGAGCTCCGCCTCCCCACCGTCTTGGACGCCGACGCCCTCCATCCTGAGGTCCTGACGGCGTATCGGGAAGCGGGCGTACCCGCGGTGGCCACCCCCCACCCCGGCGAGGCCGCGAGGTTGATTGCGAGGACCCCCGCCGAGATCGCGGCCCGTCCCCTGGAGGCGGCGCGGGAGTTGATGGAGCGCTATCCCGGCCTCGTCTTCGTCTTGAAAGGCGGACCCAGCGTGGTGGCGGGGGAGGGGAGGCTCTTCGTCAACACCACCGGGAACCCCGCGATGGCCACGGGCGGTATGGGGGACGTGCTTTCCGGAGTGATCGCCGCTTTGCTCGCGGCCGGGCTCCGGCCTTTGGACGCCGCCCGGCTCGGGGTCTTCTGGCACGGGGTGGCGGGGGACCTCGTGGGCCGGGTGGGCCTCGTCGCCTCCGAGGTGGCAAGCGCCCTTCCCGAGGCCCGGAGGGCGATCCTCGAGGGCCGGGTGCGCCCGCCCTGGCGGGTCCTCGCAGAGGGCGGATAAAGGCGGGTCGTGGGCGAGGGCCTTCAGGCGCGGCCGGCAGGCGGCCCGATTATGGGCGATCCCTAGGCCCGAGCAAGAAGGGAAGGATCCGGTTCAGGAAACAAATGAGGGCGGCGAAGAAAAGGTTCCTTAGATACTCCCGCCGGGCCGCGCGGGCGTCGAGCTTGATTTCGGGTTCTGCTCCGC
>CAYYAB010000055.1:7718-9700 GCA_964469895.1 uncultured bacterium
TAGAGCCCCGTGCCCGCCAGGACGAAGAGGAGCACCCACAGGCATACGCCGAGGCTCATCGCCCGAGGCAGATCGAAAGGTAAAAGTGCGTTCCGAAGAGCACGAGTAGGGCGAGGATGGCCAGCACCTCCAAGCTCCGACTTGGAGGCCGTCTAGTGTAAGCGTAGCTGTAGGCCAGGTAGACGGTCAGGGCGAGGGCGAAGAAGAGGTCTGAAGGTTTGCCGTCGCGAAGGTAGAAATAAAGGCTTACCAGAACGATCATGCCCACGAGATAGAGGAAGATCTTTCGTGCCCTGCCGTCCGGATTCGCCTTAAAGCTTTCCCCGCCCGCCGGTACCGGGTTGGGCCGGGGGCTCTTGAGCCAGGTCACGCCCACGGCCCCCACAAACAGTGCGGAGAATATCCAAAACAAAGCGCAGGGGCCCATGGAACGATTCTACAACGCCTTTTCTTTCCTAGGCGGTTTTTGCACGGCGCTCTGCCCGCGTCCTCAGGGCCCTTCTTGAATCTCGATGAGCGCCCCGTCCTTGAGCCGAAGGATCCGGTCCGCCCGGGCCGCGACCTCGGGGTCGTGGGTGACGAGCACCACCCGCCGTTCGCCCTGGGCCTGGCGGAGGAGGAGCTCGAGCACCCGCTTCCCCGACGCCGAGTCCAGGTTCCCGGTGGGCTCGTCGGCGAAGAGCACCAGGGGATCGAGCGCGAGTGCCCGGGCGATCGCCACCCGCTGCTGCTCGCCGCCCGAGAGCTGGCGGGGAAAATGCCCCTCCCGGTGGGAAAGCCCCACCTCGGCGAGCAGCGCTCGTGCCCGCTCGTGCCGCTCCCGCGCCGACACGCCCTTTAACAGCATGGGAAAGGCGACGTTCTCGAGCGCGGTCAGGGTGGGCAAAAGGTTCCAGCTTTGAAACACGAAACCCGCGTGCAAGAGACGCACCCCCGCCCGCGCGTCCTCGCCGAGGGCGTGGAGGGGATTTCCGGCGAGGTAGACCTCACCCTCGGTGGGGGTGTCGAACCCCGCGAGTAGGTTTAAAAGCGTCGTCTTCCCCGAGCCCGAGGGGCCCACCACCGCCGTGATCCCCGGGGGGAAGTCGTAGGAGAAGCCTTTCAGCGCCTCGATCCAGGCCTCGCCCTGGCGGTAGCGCTTGGTGAGGTTTTTCGCTTGGAGGATGGGCTTTTGCATCTCACACCCGCCCCAGCGCCTCGACCACCGAGATCCGGCTCGCCACCCGGGCGGGGATCACCCCCGCCACCAACCCGAGCGTCACCGCCACCAGCATGGCGAAAAGCACGAGTCTCGGGGTCACCGCTGAAAGGGCGAGGCCCACCGCGTGGGTGGTGTAGAGGTTCACCACCTGGGAGCCGGCGATCCCCACTCCGATCCCGAGCGCGCCCCCGGAGAGGGCGAGGAGGAGCGCCTCAAAGAGCACGAGCCGGAAGATGAAGCCGCGCCTCGCCCCGATCGCCCGCATCACCCCGAACTCGCGGATCCGCTCGTAGACCGACATCATCACCGTGTTGGCGACCAGCAGCCCGCCCACGATGAGGGCGATCAGGCTGATGCCGAAGCGGATCACGTCGCCGATCCGGATCGCCCGCTCGGCGTACTTCACCGCCTCGGTGGTGGACTGGGCGTCCACCCCCGGGACCCGCGCCTCGATCTTCTCCGCCACCTCGTCGGCCGCGAAGCCCTCCTTCACGTAGACCAGGATCACCGAGTAGTTCGTGGTGTTAAGCGCTTTTTGCACCGCCTTCATGGGGACGAAGATGAAGCTATCGGCGAGACCGCTTCCCGCGTCCACGATGCCCACGATGGGGAGCGCGATCTTCCGGGAGAGCCTGAGGGTCTTGCCCAGGGCGAGCCGGCTTTGCTCGGCCTTTTGTTTGCCCACCACCGCCCCGTCCGGATGGGGGTCGAGCCGGCCGGCGACCACCTTGGCGGCCGGTGCCAGGTCTTTGGGGGTGATCCCCTCGGGAAGGCCATAGAA
>CAYYAB010000056.1:0-9407 GCA_964469895.1 uncultured bacterium
CCGCGCCCCCTTCGCCCGGACGAAGACGCCCTCCTTGTACTCGATATAAGCGGCCTCGAGGCTGAGCCCGCGCTCGGCGTCCACGAGCCGCCCCCCATCGGGCAGGGTGGTGACCCCGGTGGCCAGGTCCACCACCTGGTCCCCGGCGGGCTCGACGGTGAAGGCGGCGAAGCTCGCGGCGAGCGCCGGCAAGAGGAGGAGGAAAACCCAAACCCCGCGCATCGCCCCGAGCTTACGCCGCCGGCGTGAGAAAGCCTAGAGCCCGAGCAGAACCCGGAAGGCCCCCTGGATCCCCGAAAAAGCCCCCGCCGGCCAGACCCCGAAGAAGACGGTGAGCCCGGCGAGCACGAAGAGAAGCGAGAGCAGGCTGGGGCTCACGGAAAGCGCCCCCTCCCCCTCCGGGGCCTCCAGGAAGGCCGCCGCCAGCACCCGGAAGTAGTAGTAGTAGCCGAGCACGGTGGTGAGCACCGCGAGCACCAGCGCGGGGTAGAGCCCGGCCTGGGCGGTGGCGGCGAAGACGTAGAGCTTGGCCAAAAACCCCGCAAGCCCGGGTACCCCGGCGAGCGAGAGGAAGGCAACCGCGGCCAGTACGCTAAGCCCTGGCGCCCGCCTAAAAAGCCCCTTCCAGCCCTCGATCGTCGAGGGCACTCCGGCGGCCTCGGCCGCCTCCAGGGCAAAAAACGCGGCCCCGCCTGCGATCAGGTAGGCGAGCAGGTAAAAGCCCGCGGAGGCGTAGCCAAACGTACCCCCTACCGCGAGCCCGAGCGCCAGGTAGCCCATGTGGGCGATCGTCGAGTAGGCGAGGAGCCTTTTGAGGTTGGTCTGGGCGAGCGCCCAGAGGTTCCCGAAGACGAAGGAGAGCAGGGCGAGGGATAGGAGCGCCTTCCCGGCCACCTCCGGGGGCCCGAAGGCCCGGACGAAGAGGGCGGCGAGCCCGAGCCCCACCGCGATCTTCGGGGCCGAGGCCAAGAAAGCGGCGGCCACCGGCCGCGCCCCCTGGTAGGCGTCCGGCACCCAGGCGTGGAAGGGAACCAGGGCTAGCTTGAACCCGAGCCCCACCAGACTCAAGAGAAGGCCCACCAGAGCGATCAGCGGCGCACCCTTTTCAAAGGCCGCCCGGATCGACTCGAACTCGATGCTGCCGGTGCCGGCGTAGACGAGGGCGAAACCGTAGAGCAAAAGGGCCGAGGAGAGGGCGCCGAGCACCAGGTACTTCATCGCCCCCTCGGCGCTCTCCTTCCGGTCGCGGTCGTAGGCCGCGAGCACGTAGGTGGCGTAGGCGGAGAGCTCGAGCCCGAGGAAGAAAAGCAAAAGGTTCCTCGCCCCCACGAGCAACACGCCGCCGAGCGCCCCCCAGGCCAAGAAGGCGAAGAACTCCCCGGGCCCGCCCCAGAGCTCCTCGCTCCGGGCGAGGTTCCCCCAGGCCACGAAGAACCCGGCGGCGGCGAGCAAGAGGGCGGCGAGGGCGGTCAGGGGACCCGCCTCCAGGGAGCCAAAGAGCACCGCCCGCTCGCCGTAGGCCACGACCGAGAGCAGGGCCACGAGGGCGAAAAGCGCCATCGTCGCCCCGGCGAGCACCCCCGAGCGCCGGGGCAAAAGCGGCGCCGCCAGGGCAAGGCCGAGACCACCGAACGCAAGCAGGAGCACGACGACCAGCGTGATCATAGAAGCCCCCTCACGAACGCCAGCAGCGGCTGGATTCCGCCGTCAATCCAGGGCGTGAGCAGCGCCGGGACGAGACCGAGGACCACCGCCAGCACGACGAGCGGCGCGGCGGCGGCGAGCTCGATGGGCTCGAGGTCCGGGTAGTCCTTTTCCTTCTCCCCCAAGAGCACCCGCTGCACCGTCCAGAGCATCGCCCCCACCAGCACCAAGAGCCCGAGCAGGGCAAACCAAACCATCCAGCGGGTGGTCTCCGAGAGGAAGGCGCCCCAGAGCGACTGGAACTCGCCCAAAAACCCCGCGAGCCCGGGGAGGCCGAGCCCCCCGAGCAGGGCCAGCCAGAAGATCCCACCGAGCACCGGCATGCTGGCGTAGATGCCGCGCATCGCCCCGATCTCGCGGGTGTGGGTGCGCTCCGAGAGGAGCCCCACCATCAAAAAGAGCAGGCCGGTGATCAACCCGTGGGCGACCATCTGGTAGACCGCCCCGTGGAGCCCGATCGCGGTCATCGAGGCGATTCCAAGGAGCACGTAGCCCATGTGGTTCACCGAGGAGTTCGCGATCAGCCGCTTCAGGTCCCGCTGGGCCAGGGTGACGTAGGCGCCGTAGACGATCGAGACGAGCGCGAGCACCCCGAGCACGGCGGAAAAGCGCGAAAGCTCACCGGGGAAGAGCCCAAGGTTAAAGCGGATCAAGCCGTAGCCGCCCATCTTCAAAAGCACCCCGGCGAGGAAGATCGAGCCGGCGGTGGGCGCCTGGGTGTGGGCATGGGGAAGCCAGGTGTGGAGCGGCACGCTCGGAAGCTTGATCAAAAACGCCAAGGCGAAGCCCCAGAAAAGCCAGGCCGCCGCCGGAAGCGAGGCGAGGTAAGGGGCCGCCTTTTGGAGCTCAAGGTAATCGAAGGTGAGCTTCCCGAGCTCGGGGCGCGCGAGGTAGGCGGTGCCCAGGATCGCGGCCAGCATCAGGACCGAGCCCACGAGGGAGTAGAGCAGGAACTTCACCGCCGCGTACCGGCGCTCCTCGTACCCCCAGACCGCGATCACGAAGTACATCGGCACCAGCACGATCTCGAAGAAGACGAAGAAGAGGAGGAGATCCAGCGCGGCGAAGACGCCGGTGAGCGCCCCTTCCAAGAGTAGGAGCAGGGCAAAAAACGCCCGGTCCTTCTTCCGCCAGCTCGCGAGCACGCTGACGACGGTTAACAGCGCGGTCAGCACTACGAAGGGCAGGGCGATGCCGTCCAAGGCGACGTGGTAGCCCGCGCCCAGAAACGGCATCCAGGAAAGCCTTTCCTCAAAGGCGAAGCCCTCGCCGGGGTAGCGGAAGTAAAGGGCGAGGGAAAGCAAGGTGAGCACCGCCGAGACCCCAAGGGCGAAGCGCTTGGCAAAGGCGGCCTCCTCGTCCTGGTATAGCGCGATCACCAGCGCTGCCAGGAAGGGGACGAAGATCAAGAGGCTTACCACCGCACACCTCCCAGAAGCAAGAGGATCGCGCCCAGCACCACGTAGGCGGCGTAGGTGGCGACCCGGCCGCTATTCAGCCAGCGAAGCGCCTGCCCCAGCGCCCCGGTGGCGTAGGCGGCGAGGTCCACCAGGAAGTCCACCACGTAGGTGTCGAGGATCCAGAGCAGGTCGGTGGGCCACTGGGCGATCCGGGCGACGACCTTGTAGTAGAACTCGTCGAGGTAAAGCCGCCGCTGGAGCGCCGCCACCACCGGGTCGGGAAGCCGCTGGGTGAGGGGGTCTTTGGCGTAGAGGAAAACGGCGAGCAAAAGTCCCGCGAGCGCCACCAGCGTCCCCAGCACGTACCCGCCGAAAAGCTTGCTCGCAGGCAGCACCTCGGGGCCCTTCGGGAGATGGACGAAGAGGAGGAGCTTTTGCCCAAAGAGCGGGCTGCCCCAAAAGCCCACCACCAGGCTCAATGCGGCGAGCCCGAGGAGGGCGGTGGTCATCACCGGCTCGGACTCGTGGGGGTGGTGGTCCTTGGGCGGCGCGGGGTCGGGCGGGCACTCCTCGGGGCCCAGGTTCAAGGCCGGGCAGCCCTGGTTCCAGGGCGCCTTCTTCCAGGGCGACTCGAGGCTCGGGTGGTGGAAGGCGATCACGATCAGGCGGGTGGTGTAGAAGGCGGTGAAGAACGCGGCCAAAAGCCCCAGGAACCAGAGGAAGGGCGCGTGCTCCTGGGCCGCGTGCAGGATCAGGTCCTTGGACCAAAACCCCGCGAAGGGCGGAATCCCCATGAGCGCCGCCGCCCCGATCAGGAAGGTGCCGTAGGTGATCGGCATGTACCGGGCAAGCCGGTTCATCTCGAAGATGTCCTGGGTCTTGGCGCCGTGGATCATCGAGCCCGAACCTAGGAACAAAAGGGCTTTGAAAAAGGCGTGGGCCAGGAGGTGGAACATCGCCGCCGCCCAGCCAAAGACGCCGAGCCCCAGGAACATGTAGCCGAGCTGGCTCACCGTGCTCCAAGCCAGGATCTTCTTGACGTCGGCGAAGGCGGCGCCGAGCACGGCGGCGAAAAGGGCGGTGATGGCGCCGATCCAGGCAAGGTAGGGAAGGGCGCCTCCAGCCTCGAGCACGGGGTAAAACCGCGCCATCAGGAAGACGCCAGCGGCCACCATGGTGGCGGCGTGGATCATGGCGCTCACCGGGGTCGGGCCCTCCATCGCGTCGAGCAACCACACGTGGAGCGGGAACTGGGCGCTTTTGCCCATCGCCGCGAGGAAAAAGAGGAGGCCAATGGCGAGCGCCACCCCCGCGGCCAGGTGCTCGGCCTGAACCCCAAGCTCGGGGATGCTGAAGCTTCCGGTCTCCTTGTAGAGCCAGAAAAGCCCCACCATGAAGCCGAGGTCGGCGAACTTGGTGGTGATGAAGGCCTTTTTCATCGCCTGCTGGGCCGACTTCTTCTTGAAGAAGAAGCCGATCAGGAGGTAGCTCATGAGCCCCATGACCTCCCAGGCCAACAGGGCGATGAAGAAGTCCCCGGCGGCGACGAAGGTGAGCATGGCGGCGGTGAAGAGCTGGAGGTAGGCGAAGAAGGTGGGATAGCGCTCCTCGCCGTCCATGTAGCCGATCGAGAAGAGGTGGATGAAGAGCGAAGCCCAGGCCACCATGAAGAGCACCACGGCACCGAGCGGGTCCGCGAAGAGAGTGAAGTGGATGCCCCGCTCCCCTTGGATGGCGAGCCACTGCCAGTCGAAGGTGAAGGGAAAGCCCTCGAGCGCCGGGCGCACCAAGGTGGCCTCGCCCCCCTCCATCGCCCACTGGGGCGCGGCTTTTAGCGCCTCAAGGAGCAGGCCGGTAGCCAGGAAGGCCACCGCCGCCATCACCCCGGTGGTGAAGTAGCCCGCCGAGCGCCCCTTAAAAAGCCGCCCGAGTAGGATCACCACCAGGAAGCCCAAAAAAGGCAGGAGGGGGATCCCGTAGAGGAGGTTCGCATAAAGGTATTGCATCGCCTTACCCCCGCATCTCCTCGACCACGTCGGTGGCCGCGCTGCCGGTGTGCCGGAAAACGTTCAGCAGGATGGCGAAGCCGATCGAGAGCTCGGCCGCCGCCACCACCATGATGAAAAGCGCAAAGAGCTGACCCGAGAAAAAGACCGGGTCCTTGTAGGCGGCGGTAGCGGCGAAGGCGATCGCGGCCGCGTTTAAGAGGATCTCCACCGACATCAAGACGGCGATCAGGTTCCTCCGGGTGATCACGCCGAAGAGACCGATGGCGAAGAGCACCGCGGAGAGCGCGAGAAAGTGGCCCAGGGTGATCATGCTTCCCGCCTCCTTGCCAGCACCACCGCACCCACCATGGCGAGCAAAAGCAGCACCGACGCCACCTCGAAGGGCAGGAGGGTCACGGTCAAGAGCCGGGCGCCGAGCCCCTCGGGGCTAAGCGGCCGGAAGGCCTCCTGGGGCGCGCCCAGGTAGGCCCAGAGCCCGGCGAGGAAGACCACCGCCAGCACCCCGGCCACCAGGTAGAAGACCCCGGCGGCCGGCCGCACCCGGCGGCTTTGCGTGGTCATGATGATGAAGAGGGTCAGGATGGGGATGGCGGCGGCGTTGACCGCGAACTGGATGACCGCGAGCAGCGGGCTCCCGAGCAAGACGTAAAGGCCGGCGATGAAGAAGAAGGTAAACGCGAGCGCCACCGCCGCGTGGACGATGTTCTCGGAGAGCACCACCACCAGCGCCCCGGCGAGGATGAGCCCGGCCAGGATGGCAAACCCAAGCACGCTCATGCCCCCTCGCCCCCTTCCGCCTCCTTGAGGAGCTCGGCGAGGCCCCCGGGCTGCATCTCGGGCGGAGCCTTCACGATCTTGCCCTCGGGGGTCCGCATCTCCACGCCGAACTTGGGGCTGTACCAGATCTTGGCCTCGTGCCCGATGTGGTCCAGGAAGGCCTTGTCCGCCTTCAGGAGGTTGATGTCGTAGACCGCGTGCTCGAACGCGCCCACGGTGACGATCGCCGAAACCGGGCAGGCCTCGACGCAGTTGGCGCAGTGCATGCAGTTGGCGAAGTCGAGGTCGAAGCGCTCGAGCACAAACCCCTTCCCCTCGGGGTTGCGCTTGCGCTCGATGGTGATCACCTGGCTGGGGCAGACCCGCTCGCACTGCAAGCAGGCGACGCAGCGGTCGGTGCCGTCCTCATTTTGGATCAGGGCGAGGAACTGCACGCTGACCGGCGGGATTTCGGGCTTCTTGTAGGGGTAGAACTCGGTGGCCGGGGGCTGCTTCACCCGTTTGTGGACGGTCTCAAGCCCCGTCGCCACCGCCTTGACCGCTTCCCATACCTCGGCGAAAAGGCTCATACCACCTCCAGGAACATGCGAAGCAGCGCGGCCACCAACAGGCCCACCAAGCTAAGCGGCAAGAGCCCCTTCCAGGCCAAGTCCATGAGCTGGTCGTCGCGGAAACGCGGCAGGGTCGCGCGGATCCAAAGGAAGATCCAGACCCAGACCGCCACCTTGATGAGGAAGTAAAGGCTCTGGAGGAGCCCGGCGGCGAAGCTCTGGGGGTCGAGCCCGAAAAGCGGCCCGTGCCAGCCGCCAAAGAAGAGCAGGACCATGAACCCGGGGAGGAGGAAGAGCTCCACGAACTCGGCGAGGAAGAAGAAGGCAAAGCTCATCCCCGAGTACTCGGTGTTGTAGCCGGCGACGATCTCGCTCTCGGCCTCGGGCAGGTCGAAGGGGGTGGCCTTGAGCTCGGCGATGCTCGCCACCAGGTAGACGATGAAGGAAAGGAAGAGCGGCACCACGTGCCAAAGCCCGTACTGGTGCTCGACGATGTCGGTGAAGCGAAGCGAGCCGGCAAAGACGCCGACCGAAAGCAGGGCGATGGCAAGCGGCACCTCGTAGGAGACGAGCTGGGCGCCGGCGCGGAAGGCGCCGAGCAGCCCCCACTTGTTGCCCTGGGAAAGCCCCCCGAGCACCACCCCGTAGGCCCCGAGCGTGCTCACCGCCACGATGTAGAGGAGCCCGACGTCGAGGTCGGCGATCAACCATCCCGGAGCCACCGGGATCGCCACCATCAAGAGGAACGCGCTCACGAAGACGATCGCCGGGGCCAGTCGGAAGATCAACCAGTCCACCCGCTTTGGCGCGAAATCCTCCTTGCCAAGGAGCTTGAGCGCGTCGAAGACGGTCTGGAAGACCCCGGCAGGCCCGTAGTGCATGGGACCGACCCGCTCCTGAACCTTGCCCAGGTACTTCCTAAGGACGACGATCAAAATGAGCGCCACCACCGCCGCCAGAAGGAAGGCGAGCACCGCCTCAATGGCGGCGAAGACGGCAAAGCCCAAGGGGGTCTTCATCCAGCCGAAGTGGCGGAAGAGGGTGGGCACCACCCCGTAGGCGAGCACCACCATCACCCAAAGCGCCGAGAAGAAAAGCGCGTAGGCAATGCGCTCGAGCCAGGGCTTCGGCCGCGTGGGGTCGTAGCCCACGAGCTTCGGCTGGACCAAGCGCTCGGTGGGCAGCGGCATGCGGCTCATCGGTCCACCTCCCCGAAAACCGGGTCCAGGGACGAGAGGATCGCGATCGCGTCGGCAAAGCGCGCGCCCACGAAGAGGTCGGGGATGAGCTGGAGGTTGGCGAAGCTCGGCGAGCGGTGTTTGATCCTATGGGGATATTCGCTGCCGTCCGAGACCACGTAGGTGCCAAGGTGGCCGCGGGCGATCTCCACCGCCCGGTACCGCGCCCCCGGCTTGGGCTTGACCCGGGGCGGGACCTTGCCCTTATACGGCCCGGTCTTCGGTACCTTCTCAAGCGCCTGCCGGATGATCTTGACCGACTCCTCCATCTCGCGAAACCGCACCCAGAAGCGGGCGTAGACGTCGCCCTCGGGGCGGGTCGGGATCTCGAACTCGAGCTCGTCGTAGGCGTCGTAGGGCTCGGCCTTCCGGACGTCGTAGGCGACGCCGGAGGCGCGGATCACCGGGCCGGAAGCCCCCCGGGCGATCGCCCGCTCCTTGCTCAGGACCCCGACCCCCACCGCCCGCGCCTGGAAGACCGGCGAGTCGAGCACGAGCGCGTAGTAGTCGGGCAAGCGGGTCTCGAAGAAGTCGAGGAAGGCGGCCACGTCTTTGAAGAAGTCGGGGTGAACGTCGCGTCGCACCCCTCCAAAGGTGAAGTAGTTGGGGAGCATCCGGGCGCCGGCGGTCTTCTCGGTGATCTCGAGGATCTTCTCGCGGTCCCGGAAGGTATAGAGGAATGGCGTGATCGCCCCCAGGTCAAGCATCCCGGTTCCCAGCCAGACCAGGTGGCTCGCAATACGGAAGAGCTCAAAGAAGATCACCCGGATGTACTGGGCCCGCTTCGGCACCTCGACGCCCAATAGGTCCTCCACCGCCAGGATGAAGGGGAGCTCGTTTTGGAGCCCGGAGACGTAATCCATCCGGTCGGTATAGCTGATGATCTGAACGTAGGTGCGGGCCTCCTCGATCTTCTCGTGGTTTCGGTGGAGAAAACCGATGTGGGGTACCGCCCGGGTGATCCGCTCGCCGTCGAGCCCGATCACCACCTTCAATACGCCGTGGGTCGCCGGGTGCTGCGGCCCCATGTTAATGATCATCTCGTCGGTGCGGCCGGGCACCGGCGCGATCGTAGTGGGTCCCCTCACGCCTCACCCCCTTCCTCGCGCTCCTTGGGCTCTTCCCAGGGCAAGGTCTCGGGCCAAGGGGCGGGCTGCCAGTCGGGCAGCAGGTAGCCCCCGGTGTCGTAGCGCTTCTGCAAGGGGTGGATCGTCCAATCCTCTTCGAGGAGGATCCGCCGAAGGTCGGGGTGACCGGCAAAGCGAATCCCCACGAGGTCATAGGCCTCGCGCTCGAACCACTCGAGCCCCGGCCAGAGGTCGGTCACGCTCGGCACCACCGGGTCGTCGTAGGGGATGTCGGTGTAAACCGTCGCCTTCCGCCCGCTCTCCATCCCGTAGAGGTGCACCACCACCCGGAGGCCGTAGCCGGTGTCCATCCCGGTGAGCGAGCGGGGATAGTCGAAGCCCTCGGCCTTCAAAGCCTCGAGCAGGGCCCGGTAATCCTCGGGGTGAACGGCGTAGACCTCCTCATCGAACTCGGTGGTCTTTTTGAAGCGGAGCTCCGTCATAGCACCGGCACCCTCCCGTCCTTGCCGGGCTCCGCGAAGACGTCGTAATCGGTGGGGATCACCCGGGCCCGCTTGTAGCGAAGCCGCCGGTCGGCGATCTTGTCGCGAAGCAGCAAAAGCCCCTGAAGGAGCGCCTCCGGCCGGGGCGGACAGCCGGG
>CAYYAB010000057.1:0-7862 GCA_964469895.1 uncultured bacterium
AGGTTAGGGTTGACTAACCCTACGGCCATGCTATAACGTTGAGGTGTGACGTGCCAGGGGCGTACCGAGTCGTATTTTACGAGGATCCGCGAGGGCGTTCTCAAATAAAGGAGTGGTTAACTTGGTTAGGAAAATCGAACCCCCGGGCACGTCAAAGGGTGCGGAAATTGCTTGAGCGACTAGCGATTGAAGGAACGGAGATGCGACCGCCCATGTGCAAGCACATCCACGGGCCCATCTGGGAACTTCGCGATAAGAGCGGCATTCGCCTTTACTACTGGCGGGATTCGGAGTGGCTTTTTGTGGTGGCGGCCGGTGAGTTAAAGCAGAGGAACAAGGCCGATCAAAGCTTGATCGAGTACGCGCTCAGGGCCTACGAAGAATGGAGGACATCATGAAGCGAAAGCTCACCAGCATCGAAGAGTTTTTCGCCGACGACTTCGCCGACGAGAAGCAGCGGCGGGCCTACCACGAGGTCACCGCCGAGGAGCTCGGGGAGATCCTGCGCTACCTTCGCGACCGGCGCGGGTTTACCCAACACCAACTTGCCGAGCGTCTCGGTTACAAGACCCGCAGCCGGGTTTCCCAGATCGAAGGTGCGGAGGGGCTCTCCCTGAGCCTCGAGACCATCGCCCGCTACGCCAACGCGCTTGGCTACCGGCTCGAGCTCCATTTCGTCGACCAGCAAAGCGGCGAGGTGGCGGCGCGCTACTTCCTCGACCACATGGACGTGGTGGCGGAAGAAAGCCCCTGGCAGGGGCCGGTGCCCCTCGACTGGCAGCCCTCCGAACGGGCCGGGGGCGGCGACGCGGGCGGGTTCGTCTGGGCAGCGTAAATGGCGAAAAAGACCTCCTCCACCAAAGCCGAACAGATCCGCGAGCTCTACCGCCAGGGCAAGCGTATCGGCGAGATCGCGAAGGAGCTCGGTATCCGTTACCAGCACGCTTACAACGTGCTGGTGAAGTCAGGGCTTCATAAGCCCAGGTCCCAAAAGGAGAAGGCTCCCGCGCTGGACCCGAAGGCCTACGCCGAGTTCATCCGGGGCCTGGATCTGCGGGGGGTCCTGCTCGAGCACCTCGAGGCCCGGATCCGGGAACGGCCGCGGGGGCAGCTCGGCTTCGAGATCCGTCTGGACCCGACCGACAAGCGGCCGGTGCCCGTGGAGGGCGGGTTCTCCGCGGGTCTGCGCTTTACCGTCGAGTTTCTCGCGCGGGAGGGGACGGACGGCGAGGAACGCGCCTTCGGCCGCATTCAAGCGGTTTGGCGGGCGGTTTACCGCGCCCGCGAAGAACCCTCCGGGGCGGTCTACGAGCTCTTCGTGCGTCAGAACCTTCCGGTGAACCTCTGGCCCTACTTCCGGGTCCAGGTAGACGAGCTCACGGCCCAGATGGGCCTTCCCCGCCTGGTGCTCCCCGCGTTTAAGACCGTGGGCTGATACGCCTGGCGCGGGCCCCTGAGGGGCCCGCGCCGCTTCGGTCAACTTTTCTCCCCAAGCCCCCGAAAAACCCGTAAAGTGGTCCCCAAACGAGGGAGTAGGCGATGGCGAAGGTTCGTCTGGCCGAACGTGATGGCGCGCTTACCCCGGCGGTTTGGTTTTCCGCCGTGCTCCCCCAGGTGGTGGCCGGGGCCACGCTCGATTGGAGCGGGGTCGCGTTCGAGGGGCTGACGCCAGAGGGCTTCGCCGAGCTCTTGCGGCCCTTTGCAACGCTCGGTTGGAGCCCGGAGGAGCTCCGGCGAAGGCTTGCGCTGGGCGAGCTTCCTCCCCGCTGGCGCGCGGTGGCGGAAAGCGCGCTCAACCTGCCCGCCGAGGGCATCTCGCCGCTTCTCGCCCGGGACGCCTTCGCCCGCATTCGCCGGGTGCAGGAGCTCTACCGCGGCTACGCCGAGGCCTTTGTCCGCCCCGCGAATCCGGCGATCCGGGAGTTCCTCACCCGCGAGGTCGAGGAGGGCGAGCTGCTTTGGCGCGAGCCCTTCGTGGAGCTCCGGCGCGAGCTCGCCCGCGGGGAGCCCCTCGAGGCCCTCGTCGAGGAGGGTCTTTTGCACCCCGACGCCCCGGGAATCTTCCGCCAAAACCCCAGGGACCCGGAAAGCCCCCCGATTCACCCCTACCGCCACCAGGTGGAGGCCCTGCGCGCAGCCAGGGCGGGGAAGAACGTGGTGGTGGCCACCGGGACGGGCTCCGGGAAGTCCTTCGCCTTCGGCTTGCCGGTCATCGACTACGCGTTGCGCCAAAGAGACCGGGGCCGGCGGGGCACCAAGGCCATCCTGGTCTACCCCATGAACGCCCTGGCCAACGACCAGTTCCGGGACCTCGCCCTGCGCCTTCGGGGAAGCGGGCTCACCGTGGCGCTCTATACCGGGGACACGCCCCATACCCGGGAGGAAGGGGAGGTTCGCCGGCGGGAGCTCGAACACGAGCTCGGCCTCAAAGAGGGGGAGCTCCGGGAGACCGTGCTGGCCTCGCGGGCGGAGATCCGCGAAACCCCGCCCGATCTTTTGCTCACGAACTACGTGATGCTCGAGCTCATCCTCACCCGCCGCGAGGACCTGAGCCTCTTTCCCAGGGAGCACCGGGGGACCCTTCGCTTCCTCGTCCTCGACGAGCTGCACACCTACGGCGGGTTGAAGGGCGCCGACACCGCCCTTTTGATCCGCCGCCTCAAGGTCCACACCGGCACCGAGGAAAGCCTGCAGTTCATCGGCACCTCGGCCACGCTGGCGGAAGAGGAGTGGGAGGAAGCGCTTGCGTTTGCCAGCCGGCTCTTTGGCGCTCCGGTGACCGAGCTCATCCGGGAGACGCACGCGCAGCACCCGCCCGGGGACGCGATCGCGCCACGCGCGCCCCTGGCGCCGGTTCCGGAAGCGCTGAACGACGTGGGTGCCCTGGCCGAGGCCTTCCTCGGGGCGAGGGAGACCGAGCCCGCTCGGCTGGCCGCCGGGCTCGAGGACCACCCCACCCTCCACTGGGTGCGCCGCGCGCTCTGGGAGGGGCCGAGGGCCTTTCCCGAGCTCGTCGCCGGGTACGCCCGGGCGAGGGGCCTTTCGCGCGAAGAGGCCGGGCACGAGCTCCTCGCCTTCTTCGCCCTGGCGCAGTACGCGGGGAAGCTTCAGGTCAAGCTGCACGAGTTTTACAGCCAGAACGTGGCCCTCACCGCCACCCTGCACGATCCACCGAAGCTCAGCAGCCACGGCGAGACCGAGCTCGAGCACGCCCCCGCCTTTCCCGTCGTCTTTTGCCGCCAGTGCAAGAACGAGTTCTTCGTGGCCACCCGCGAGGGCGATCGTTTCTTCCCCGCTCCCGAGTTCGGCGAGACCGAGGGGGTGGTCTACCTCACGCCCGGGATCTACGACCCCGGGGAAGTCCCCCTGCCCGAAAACTGGCTGACCCCGAGGGGGGAGGTGCGGCGCGAGTATCGGGCGCACGTGCCGGGGAACCTGCGCCTGGACCCGGATCGGGCGGAAGCGGTCGCAGGTCCCGCCGGGAGGGCGTTCATCGAGGTGAAGGCCCCCTTCCTGTTTTGCCCCCATTGCGGCATCCACTACGATCGCCGGCCCTCGGAGTTCTCCAAGCTCACCCCCTTCGGGCTGGTGGGGCGCTCCACCGCCACCGACCTGATCCTCCTTGGCACCCTCGGCGCGGTGGCGGAAGGGGAGCGCAAGGTCATCGCTTTCACCGATAACCGCCAGGACGCCGACTTCCAGGCGGCGCACTTTTCCGATCTGGCCCACCGCCTCGGCTTCCGGCAGGCCGCGCTCAAGGCGATCGAGGCCAAAGGGGAGGTGCCGCTCGCCCGGCTGGGGGGCGAGGTCCTGGATTACTGGCGGCGCAGCGGGGCCGCGTTTTTGCAAAACCCGGACCTGGCGCACGCGATGCGGGCCGTTTTGCAGCTTTTTGCCACCGCCGACGCCGCCCGAAACGTACAGCCCAACTTCCCGAACCTGGAGGAAGCGGGGCTCGTTCGCTACGACTACGAGGGCCTGGGCGCGCTCGCCGACGACCCCTCCCTCTGGGAGGACGCGGGAAGCCCGCCGCTGGAGGTTCGCCGGGACACGCTGCGGGGGCTTTTGGACCTCGTGCGGCGGCGCGAGGCGGTGAGCCCGGGGCATGCGCTTCCGGTCTTCGCTAGCGAGTTCGAGTACGAGGTTCGAAGTCCGCTGGAGGCCGAGGGGTACGGGGAGGCGATCTTCTATGAACCCGGCGTTCCCGCCGCCCTGTTCGAAAGCGCTCCTTCGGACCGCCCCCGCTGGGGGCGCCCGGTTGCGCTCGTCGGCGGCCCGCGCCCGAGCCGCTTCGAAGCCTGGGTCATGGCCGCGCTCCGGCTCGACCGCCCCCTCGCCGCCGCCTGGCTCCGCCGGGTCTTTCGGCGCTTGCAGGAGGAGCACCTGCTCGTCCCGATGCGTTTGCCGGTTCGGGGGAGGGGGAGCCGCCAGCTCGAGGGCTGGGTCTTGAACCCGCAGAGGATTCGCGCGCGACGGGTGGAAGCGGAGGAGCTCTCCTACTGCCCGAAGAGCCGGGTGCCGTTTCACTTCGAGGTCCTGGACCGCTCCCCCGAGTTTCCCGCGCTCGAGCTCCGCCGGGAACGGCCCCCGGAATACTTTCAGCGGCTCTACGCCGAACCCTGGTTCGCGCTTCCCCCCCAGGCGGCGGCCCACACCGCCCAGGTACCGGCCCGCGAGCGCACCCGCCTGGAGGACCGCTTTCGCGACCCCCAAAGCCCGCTTTCGGTGCTGGTGGCCACGCCCACGCTCGAGCTCGGGGTGGACATCGGCAGCCTGGCAAACGTCTACCTGCGCAACGTGCCCCCCTCCCCCGCCAACTACGCGCAGCGCTCGGGCCGGGCGGGGCGGCGGGGGCAGCCCGCGCTGGTCCAGGTCTTCGCCGGGCAGGGCTACCGGCGGGGCCCGCACGACCAGTACTTCTACCGCCACCCCGAGGAGATGATCAGGGGCGAGGTCCGCCCGCCCCGGTTCCTGCTCGACAACGAGCGGCTCATCCGGGCGCACATCCACGCGGTGGTGCTCGAACACCTGGCGCCGCGCTGGGAGCTCCCGGAGGCGATGCGGGACCTGGTGGAGATCGAGCAGGTTCCCGAGCTGCCGCTCCGGCCCGAGGCAAAAGAGGCGCTGCTCGGGGCCCTGGGCGAGGAGCAGGACGCGATCGTAGAAGCCGCCGCCCGCTCGCTCGCCCTGGAGATGAGGGAGCTTCCCTGGCTGGACGAGGGGTACGTGGCAAGCGTCGTCGCCGCCTTCCCCGAGACGCTGGATCGGGCGTTTTCCCACTGGCGGAAGGCCTTCGCCGCGATCGTCGAGCAGTTCGAGGCCTTAAAGCGCCGGATCGAGTACGTCCAGCAACGAAGGGAGCGCCAGAAGCTGGAGGAGGAGCTCCGGGCCCTCGGAAGGAGGCTCGATCAGCTCAAGGGAGATCCCCAGGCCGAGAATCCCCTGACCGTGCGGGACCTGCTCGAAAGCGAGGGGTTCGTGCCCAACTACGCCTTCAGCAGCCGGGCGGTGCAGCTCGAGCTCTACACCCGCGACGGGGCGGCGACGCTCGCCCGGGAGCCGCTGCTTGCACTAAGGGAGTTCGCCCCCGGCAACTTCGTCTACTACGGCGGCACCGCCTTCGAGGTCACCGCCACCGGTTTCGCGATCACCGAGAAGGAGGTTCAAAGCGTCGCGCAATGCCCCGAATGCGGCCATCCCGGCTACCCCGACCGCGTCACCGGGCGCCTGCCCGACCGCTGCCCGCGCTGCGGCGCCGATCTTTCCGGCGCTCCGCGGCTCCGCGCCCTGGCCGTGCCCTGGCAGAGGGCCCGGCGCCGTCGCCGGGTGACCAGCGAGGAGGAAGAGCGCCGGAGGCGGGGCTACGCCATCGTGGAGGAATACCAGCCCTCCGCCGGGGTCGAGAGCTTCGAGGCCGGTCCCCTGCGCCTCGACTACGACCACCGGGGGCTGGTGCGCTCGGTCAACCTGGGTGCGCGGGCCTCCGAGCGGACGGGGTTCGTCCTCTGCCGGCGCTGCGGGAGCTGGCTTTTGAGCGAGGAGCAGATCAAAAAGCATCCCCACCGCGAGGGGAGGTCGGGGACGTGCCCCCAGCGCGGGGGGGAGGAGGACCTCGTGTTCGGCCTCGTCCTCCACCACGAGGCGGAGGTCGACGTGCTCGCCCTCTACGTCCCGAAGCAGCTGCCGAAGGAACGCGAGGAAGCCTACTACCAGAGCCTCGCCTGGGCGCTCTGGCGCGCGGCGCTGGTGACCCTGGAGCTGGAAGAGGGCGAGCTCGGGGTCTTCTTGGAACCCGGTGGCACTTCCGGGGTTCCCTACCGCATCGTGCTCTACGAGCGCGTCGAGGGCGGCCTGGGGGCGCTCCGATCCCTGCTCGAGGGGGACCGCTGGGAGCGGCTCGTCGAGGTGGCCCTCGACCTGCTCCACGCCCACGAGCCGGAGGAGGAGGCTTGCGAGAAGGCCTGCTACCGCTGCCTGCTCAGCTACCACAACCAGGCGGTTCACCACCTGCTCGACCGCCGGCTCGTTCTGGATGACCTTCGGGCCTGGCGCACCCTCCGCTTTGCGCGCGCGAGGCCGCGGGCGAGGAAGGAACGCCTTTTGCGGTTTGCGGAAAGCGAGCTGGAGCGGAGGTTCCTAAAGGAGCTCGACCGCCGGGGACTGCCCCTTCCCGACGAGGCGCAGTACACCGTGGCCACCAGGGAAGTCCAGGCCCGGTACGACTTTTATTACCGCGAGGCCGACCTCGGGATCTTCGTCGACGGCCCCGGCCACGACGAGCCCGCCCGGATCCAGGCCGACGCCCGCATCCGCCAGGCCCTGGAGGCGGCGGGCCGCCGGTTCCTGGTCTTCCGCCACGACCAGGACTGGGAACCCCTCTTTGGGCGCCTCAAGGAGCGGGTGGCGCCCTCGACCTGGGAGGAGCTCCTCCGGGTCCGGCCCGATCTTGCCTCCCTGGTCGGGGCGCTCAAGGGGGCCGGGGTTCCGCCCCCTGAGGAGGTGCTCTTCGATCTCGTGGGGCCGGACGGTTCGGTGATCGGCCAGGGCCTCGCGCGCTGGGGGAAGGTGGTCCTGGTGGAGCCGGGGGCCCCCTGCCCCCCGAGCGGGGTGTGCGTGCGCCTGGAGGAGGCACCCGGAGAAGTGGCGCGGGAGGTGAAGGATGCTCTTGGGTCGGCGGATCGCCCTTGACCGCGAGCTGCTTACGCGGCTTCGAAAAAACTTTTCTCCCAAGGACCTCAAGGAGATCGAGGCCCAGCTCTTTGAGCTGATCGCCGATCCGGCCAAGGCGGAGGCCAAGCTCGAGTACAAGAAACACGAAGGGTTCTACGTTTTCGACCTTCCGAAGGGGAGGAGGGCCATTCTCGTCGAGGTGCACGACGCACTCATCGTTGTGTACGTAGGCGAACACGACGATGCTTATCGGTGGATACGCAATAAGAGGGCGGAAGTGCACCCCGAGACGCAAGAGATTCAGATCTACCGCGTCGTCGAAAAGGAAAGGATTGTCGAAAAACCCGTGGAGGCTCCCCTTCACGGCTATTCGCCGGACTACCTGCATTCCCTGGGTGTGCCCAGGGATTACCTGGAGCCCCTCCGCAGGGCCTCCGAGGAGGGGGTACTCGATCTGATCGAGGGTCTTCCGGAACCCGTGCAGGAGCGCATCTTCGCCCTTTTGGAAGGCAAGCCGGTTCCGCCGCCGCCCAAGGTCAGGGTCGCGACCCCGGTCTCGCATCCCTCGAACCGCTACCGGTACCTCTTGATCGAAAGCAGGGAGGAGCTCGAGCACGCCCTCTTCGGCGACTGGGAGGACTGGATGGTCTTCCTGCACCCGGTGCAGCGGGTGGTCGTGGAGCAGGATTACC
>CAYYAB010000057.1:7962-9363 GCA_964469895.1 uncultured bacterium
GACTGGATGGTCTTCCTGCACCCGGTGCAGCGGGTGGTCGTGGAGCAGGATTACCGGGGCCCCGCCAAGGTGACCGGCGCGGCCGGCACCGGGAAGACGGTGGTGGCGATCCACCGGGCGGTGCGCCTGGCCCGGGAACACCCGGACCATCGGGTCCTCCTTACCACCTACACGCGTACGCTCGCCGAGGTGCTGCGGCAGGGGGTCGAGCGCCTCGCCGGCAGGCTTGGGAACCTGGAGGTCGAGCACTTCGACCGTCTGCTCACGCGCTGGTACACGCAAATCCTGGGGAAGCAACTCAGAATCGCCCGTGACGAGCAGGTGAAGGAGGCGCTGGCGCGGGCGAGCGGGGAGGTCGGGGCCCCCGCGTGGGCGAGCGCGCTCTTCCTCTTCAACGAGTGGTCCCGCGTGGTCGACGCCTGGGGGATCCGCACCCTGGAGGAGTATCTGGCCGTGGACCGCACGGGCCGGGGAACCCCGCTCAACCAGGCCCGGCGCCGGGAGCTCTGGCCCGTTTTCGAGCGGGCGCGGGCGCTCCTTACCTCAAAGGGGCTTGAGACCTGGGGAGGGCGGACGCGGGCGCTGCTTATCCACCGCGACCGGTTGCCCCGCTTCGATCACGTGGTGGTGGACGAGACCCAGGACCTGAGCCCGGTGCAGCTCAGGCTGCTTCGCGCCCTCGTGCCCGAGGGGGAGAACGACCTTTTTCTCGTGGGCGACGCGGCCCAGCGGATCTACCAGACCCGGGTTCCCTGGCGCCGGCTCGGGATCGAGACCGTGGGGCGCTCGCAGCGGCTTTGGGTCAACTACCGCACCACGCGGGAGATCGCCGACTACGCCGGGAGGGTGTTGCCGGAGCGGGTCACCGAGGCGGAGGGGGAGGAGGTGGTCCCAAGGGCGCTCAGCGTCCTTTCTGGCGAGCCGCCGCTGGTTCAGGTCTTCCCGGACCCAAAGCAAGAAGTGGCCACCCTGGCGAACTGGCTCCGGTCGCTGGCCGAACAGGGCTACGCCCCCGAGGAGATGGCGATCGTGGCGCGAACGCGTTGGTTGCTCAAGCAAAGGGGTGCGCCGGCCGCCCAGCGCGCCGGCCTGCCGCATAGGTACCTGGAGGAAGGGGAGGAAGGAGGGGGCGTGCGCCTTGTGACCATGCACCGGGTGAAGGGGCTCGAGTTTAGGGCGGTGGCGGTGATCGCGGTCGAGGAGGGGATCGTTCCCCTCGAGACCGCCCTCAAGCAAGCGGAGACCGAGGCCGACCGGGAGGCCGGGCTTGAGCTCGAGCGCCAGCTGCTCTTCGTCGCGCTCTCCCGCCCCCGGGAGAAGCTCTGGGTGAGCGGGGTCGGCACCTTAAGTCCTTTTTTGCCGCCTCCCTAGCGAAATCGCGCCGTATGCTAGGGGCATGAA
>CAYYAB010000058.1:0-9268 GCA_964469895.1 uncultured bacterium
CGTCCCACTCCTCGGCTTTCTCGGCGAGGGCGTCCCGGAGCTCCCGGAGGGCGGGGAGGAGCACTTCGTGGAGCTCGAGCGCGGCGGAGACGTGGATCGCGGTGGGGATGGTGTCGTTCGAGGACTGACCCTTGTTGACGTGGTCGTTGGGGTGGACCGGCTCCTTGCCGCCGCGGCGACCGGTGAGGATCTCGTTGGCCCGGCCGGCGATCACCTCGTTCGCGTTCATGTTGGTCGAGGTGCCGGAGCCGGTCTGGAAGATGTCCACCACGAACTGGTCGTCGAGTTTCCCCTCGATGACCTCCTCGGCCGCCTGCAGGATCGCCTTGGCCCGTTCCTCGTCGAGGAGGCCGAGCTCGAGGTTGGTTTCGGCGGCGGCGTATTTGATCGCCCCCAGGGCCTTGATGAAGGTGCGGGGGAAGCGCAGGCCGCTGATGGGGAAGTTCTCCACCGCCCGCTGGGTCTGGGCGCCGTAGTAGGCGTCGGCGGGGACTTTAAGCTCGCCCAGCGAGTCCCGCTCGATGCGGTACTTCATCGTTCCACCTCCGGGTGGCATTTTAGGCCTTCCTTTCGGGGCAGCTTGTCCCTACTGGCCGGGGCTTTTGTGGACGTGCACCACCTTCCAGCCCTCGGGGTACTTGACCAGTACCCGGGTCTCGTTCACCGTGCGGTGTCGGACCCCTTCCTCGCCCGCCACGGTGAGGAGCAGGGTATAACTCGCCACCGCCACGTTCCCGAAGAGGTCGAGCCGGGGGTCCAAGAGGTCGTAGCGCCAGTCCTCGCCGGCCCCGGCCCAGTCGTGCTCGATCATGAAGGCGTGGAAGCTCTTCCCCTCGATCCGGTGGGGGGTGACGAACCACTCGTAGACCACCACGTCGTCGCTCGTGGTCTCGTCGTAGATCGCCCAGTCGCCGGCGTAGATCGCCGAGAGGTGCCGGTGGAGGGTGGCCCAGACTTCCTCTTCCATGCCTTCATTGTAGGCTCGGGGGGTGGAGGCGCGGCTTTACCCGGTGCTGGCCCACCCGCTCGTGCGCTACGGGGTGGGGTTGCTCGCCCTTTTTCTCCTTCTCGTGCTCGCGTTCGCGCTCCTGCCTCCGATCGTCGCCCTCGCGGGGCCGCCGCCCGACCTTTGGTTTTTGGGCTACGGTCCCGAGCGGCTCGCGGGGTTCTTGGGGGCTTTAGGGGAGAAAGGCCGGGCGCTTTACCGGCTCTTCTTGCTCTATGACCTGGGGTTTGCCCCGATCTACGGGGCGGCGCTTTCCGGCTGGCTTTACCACTTCTACCGGGCTCCGGCCTATGCCCGGCCGCCTCTGGTCGCGGCCCTCGCCGACCTGGGGGAGAACCTTTTGCTGCTTTCCCAGCTCGGCCAGGTTCGCCCCGGGCTTGCGGTGCTTGCAGGCTACCTGACCTTCTTCAAGTGGGTGCTGCTGGCCTTCAGCCTGGGGGCGGCGCTCTACGCCCTTCGATTGGGGCGGCGCTAGTAGCTCGGCTGGTACTCGCCGAAGACTTCTCTGAGCGCCCCCGCTACCTCGCCCAGGGTGGCGCGGGCGCGGAAGGCCTCGAGCACATAGGGGAAAAGGTTTTCCTCTCCGCGGGCGGCGGCTTTCAGCCGCTTGAGCGCGGCTTCTACCGGGGCCGGGTCCCGCTCGGCGCGGTAGCGGCGGATCTCCTCGGCCCTCCTCCTCCCCACCTCGGGGTCGATCTTCTGGACCGGCACCGGGGTTTCCTCCTCCACGGTAAAGCGGTTTACCCCGACGATGATGCGTTTTCCTTCCTCGACCTCTTTTTGGAAGCGCCAGGCGGATTCCTCGATCTCCTTCTGGATGAAGCCGGCCTCGATGGCGGCGACGCTGCCCCCCATGGCGTCGATCTGCTGGATGAGCGCCTCGGCCTCGTGCTCGAGCGCGTCGGTGAGGTGCTCGAGGTAGAACGAGCCCCCGGCGGGGTCGATCGCCCGGGTGACCCCGGATTCATAGGCCAGGATCTGCTGGGTGCGGAGCGCGATCAAGGCGCTTTGCTCGGTGGGGAGGCCAAGGGCCTCGTCGTAGGCGTTGGTGTGCAGGCTCTGGGTTCCTCCAAGCACCGCAGCGAGCGCCTGGTAGGCGACCCGGACGATGTTGTTTAAGGGTTGCTGGGCGGTGAGGGTGGAGCCCCCGGTCTGGGTGTGGAAGCGGAGCATCCAGGATTTCTTGTGCTTCGCGCCGAACTCTTCCCGCATGATCCGCGCCCAGAGCCTCCGCGCCGCCCGGAACTTCGCGGCCTCCTCGAAGATGTCGTTGTGGGCGGCGAAGAAGAAGGAAAGGCGGGGGGCGAAGCGGTCGAGCTCGAGCCCGCGCCCAAGCGCCGCCCGAACGTAGGCCTTGGCGTTTGCCAGGGTGAAGGCGATCTCCTGGGCGGCGGTCGCGCCGGCCTCGCGGATGTGGTAGCCCGAGATCGAGATCGTGTTCCAGCGCGGCACCCGCTCGGTACAAAACTCAAAGATGTCGGTGACCAGCCGCATCGAGGGCTTCGGCGGGAAGATGTAGGTTCCCCGGGCGACGTACTCCTTCAAAATGTCGTTTTGGATCGTCCCGCCCACCTTTTCCCAGGGCACTCCCTGGCGCTCGGCGACCAGGAGGTACATGGCGAGGAGCATCATCGCCGGGGCGTTGATCGTCATGCTGGTGGTCACTTGGTCGAGGGGAATGCCCGCAAAGAGCCGCTCCATGTCCTCGACGGTGGCGATCGATACCCCTACCCGCCCCACCTCGCCCACCGAGAGCGGGTGGTCGGGATCGAGCCCGAGCTGGGTGGGGAGGTCGAAGGCGACCGAGAGCCCGGTTTGACCTTGAGCAAGCAGGTAGCGGAAGCGGCGGTTGGTCTCCTCGGCGCTTCCGAAGCCGGCGTATTGCCGCATCGTCCAGAGCCGCTCGAGGTACATCCGGGGGTAGATGCCCCGGGTAAAGGGGTACTCCCCCGGCCTTCCCAGGCGTTCGCGGTAGTCCTCGGGGAGTGTTTCGAAAAGGCCTTCCATAGGCGGTCCCTACCCCGCGAGCAGCTTGAGTAGGAAGACGGCACCCACCGCGAGGAGCAGCATGAAGAGCACCGCCGGGAGGATCAGCTGGTAGGCGGCGATCGTGAGCGCCAGGAAGTCGAGCCAGTCGGGTTTTTGCCGCTCGCGCACGTTTTTATCCTAACGGGGGAGAAACGGAATAGTTGCTTTGCTTTTCTGCGGTTGCTCTATTCCTCCGCCATAGCGTATACTTCGCCAGGTATGCGCCGAGACGTCACCTTTCGTAGCGTGCTCAAGGCGGTTTCCCGGGAAGCGGGGTGGGAGATCCTGCGGGCGGTGGCCGAAGGGCCCACGCGGTTTACCTACCTTGAGAAAAATACCCGGGTGAGCCCGCGGACGCTCTCCGAACGCTTAAAGGAGCTGACCGAGCTGGGTTTGATCGAACGCGTTGCCTATCCCGAGGTGCCGCCGCGGGTGGAGTACACCCTCACCGCCCGGGGGCGCACCGTGATCGAGATCCTCGGCGCGCTGGAGGAAGCGCTTTAGGAGGTATACGTGGTAGCGCAGGTCTTCGTGTACGCCCTCTTGACCGCACTGGCCACCGGGCTCGGCGCGGTTCCCTTCGCCTTCGTCAAGAAGTTTTCGAAAAGCTGGTTGGGTTTTGCCAACGCCGTGGCCGCGGGGTTGATGCTGGCGGCGAGCTTCTCCCTGATCTACGAGGGGCTCCCGCTCTCGGCCCCCCGCACCCTGTTGGGGATCGTCGCGGGGCTCGTCTTCATCCTCTTAAGCCACCGCTGGATCGAGTCCCGGGGCGGGATCAACTGGGGGCAGATGACCAAGGTCGACGCCAAGAAGGCGTTGATGATCGTCCTGGTCATGACCGCTCACTCCTTCGCCGAGGGGGTGGGGGTGGGAGTCTCCTTCGGCGCCGGCGAGGCCTTTGGCGCCTTCATCTCCCTGGCGATCGCGGTGCACAACATCCCCGAAGGCCTCGCGATCAGCCTGGTCCTGGTGCCCCGGGGGGTGCATTGGATCAAGGCCGCCGGTTGGAGCGTTTTTTCGAGCCTGCCGCAGCCCCTGATGGCGGTTCCGGCTTTCCTCTTCGTCGAGATCTTCAAGCCCTTCCTGCCCTTCGGCCTGGGCTTTGCCGCCGGGGCGATGATCTGGCTGGTCTTCTCTGAGATCCTGACCGACGCCCTGGAGGAAACGCCGAGCGAGCTCGTCGCCTCGACGGTGACGATCGCGATCGTGGGGATGCTCGCCTTTCAGCTCTTCATTGCCCCGTAAGGACCCTTTGGGCCTCGAGGGCGATCTCGAGCTCCTCGTCGGTCGGAACCACCAGCGCCGCCGGCGTGCCGCGGGTGATCACCGGGCCGCCGATGGCGTTTTTTGCTTCGTCGAGGGCGAACCCCAAAAAGCTGAGCCCGCGTACCACCTCGGCCCGGACCCAGGGGTCGTTCTCCCCGACGCCGGCGGTGAAGACGAGGGCGTCGATCCCGCCCAAGAGGGCGGCGTAGCCCCCCACGTAGAAGACGATCCGGCGTACGTAGGCCCGTAGCGCGAGTTTTGCTCCCTCGTGTCCTTCGGCTGCCGCCCGGTGCAGGTCGCGAAGGTCGTGGGAGAGGCCCGAGAGTCCTTTGAGCCCCGACTCCCGGTTCAGGATGCGCTCGACCTCGGCGACCCCTTTCTCCCGGGCGAGGGCGAGCACCAAGCCGGGGTCGAGGTCACCGGGACGGGTGCCCATGACGAGTCCCTCTAAAGGGGTGAAGCCCATCGAGGTGGCGACGCTTTTTCCGCCCAATACGGCGGTGGCGCTGGCGCCGTTCCCGAGGTGAAGGGTGACGAGCCTGAGCTTCTCGATCGGCGCTTCGAGGAGGGCCGCCGCCTTCCGGCTCACGTGGGCGTGGGAGATCCCGTGGAAGCCGTAGCGCCGGTAGCCGGCCTCGGCGAGGGCGGCGGGGATCGCGTAGCGGGATGCCTCGGGGGGCAGGGTCTGGTGGAAGGCGGTGTCGAAGACCGCGACTTGGGGGGTTTCGGGGAAGAGCCTTTTCGCCGCTTCAATCCCGGCCAGGTTCGCCGGGTTGTGGAGGGGGGCGAGGGGAATGAGGGCGCGGATCTGCTCGATCAGGGCTTCGTCGATCACCCGGCTTTCCCGGATCGTGCCGCCGTGGACCACCCGGTGGCCCACCGCCTCGATCCTGCCGAGTGGCGCGTGCTTGAGCACCGCCTCGAGCGCGGCGCGGTGGTCGGGGGCGGAGACGGGGATCTTCTCCTCTCCGAGGACGAGGAAGCTTCCCGCCTCGCCCACCCGTTCCACCCGGCCGCGGAGCATGTGCCGCTCTCTTTCCGCGTCGGTCAGCGCGAACTTGAGGCTCGAGGAACCGGCGTTTAAGACCAAAACCCGCATACCGTGAGCCTACCCCAGGTGGTAGCATGGGTCCCCGTGGCAGAAGTCGCAGGGGGACGCTGGGTCGGGGAGATCTACGGTTGCGACGTGGATCGCCTCGAGGACGCGGCGCTCGTGGAGCGAGCGCTAAGGGACGCGGTCAAGCGCCTGGGGGCGGAGGAGTCCACGATCCGGAGCGTGGTCTATAAGTTCGAGCCCCAGGGGCTGTCGGCGGCCGCACTCAGCCCGGTGGCGGCGGTGATGATCCACACCTGGCCCGAGGACGACGCCTCCGCCACCTTGGACCTCTACTTTTACCGCGAGGCGGACGCCGGCGAGGTGCTATCTGGTCTTGCCCATGCCTTCGGTGCCCGGCGGAAGGATGCCTTTAGCTACCGCCGGCACCCGGGGTAGAAAGGAGTGGGGATGGCGTACGGCTTGCACTTCATCGAGCACATCACCCCGGAGGAGTCGCTCCTCAGACGGGTGGGCCGGGTGCTCGCCCAGGGCGAAACGCCCTATCAGTCCTACCTGCTTTATGAGAGCCAGGGCTTTGGCAAGGTCTTGATGCTCGACGCCGAGGTCCAGTCCACCGAGCGGGACGAGTACATCTACCACGAGGCCCTGGTGCACCCGGCGATGCTCGCCCACCCCGAGCCCCGGGAGGTGCTGGTGGTGGGGGGAGGCGAGGGAGCCACGCTCCGGGAGGTGCTCAAGCACCCGAGCGTGGCCCGGGCGGTGATGGTGGACATCGACCGCGAGCTCGTCGAGGTGGCGCGGGAGCATATGCCGGAATGGCACCGGGGGGCCTTCGACGATCCCCGCACCGAGCTCGTCTTCGCCGACGCCAGGGCCTGGCTGGAAGCGAGCGATCGGCGCTTTGACGTGATCGTCCTCGACCTCACCGACCCGGTGGGTCGGGAGAACCCGGCGAAGCTCCTTTACACCCGCGAGTTCTACCAGCTGGTGGCAAAAAGGCTTGCCCCCGGCGGGGTGGTGGTGACCCAGGCGGGGATGCTGATGCTCGACCGCTACCAGGTCCACACCGTGCTCCACCGGACGATGCGGGAGGTCTTTCCCTTCGTGCGGAGCTACCGCGACTGGATCCCGAGCTTCTTCCTGGCCTACGGCTTCATCGTGGCTGCCGAGGGGTTCGACCCGGCCACCTACTCCCCTGGGGTGCTCCAGACGCGGATCCTCGAGCGCGGGCTCGAGCTCCGCCACCTCGACGCCGACTTCATCGAGGCGATGTTCGTCCTGCCCCGGGACATGCGGGCCTGGATCGAGGCGGAGACGGTGGTTTCCACCGACGCCCGCCCCTTCTACCTCACCCCGGAGGGGGAGGGGCGGGTGGGATAGGTTAGCGGAGCTCGAGCACCCCGGCCCGGTAGAGCGCCGGCAGGATCGGCTCCCCCACCTTCAGGAGGGCGAAGTTTCCCCGCCGGCGGGCGATTCGTTCAAGCGTGGCAAGGTGCACTTCCAGCGCCGCCCGGTAGGCCGGGACCCGGTCCGGGTTTACCGTCACCCGCTCCCCACTCTCCACGTCCTCAAGCACTCCCTCAAGCGGCGGGGGCGCGATCTCTTCGGGCGCGAGTACCAGGATCAGGTGGAAGGGGGGAAGCCGCTTGAGGTAGGCGGCGAAGTCCCCCTCTTCGAGCCCGTCGGTGATCAAAAGGGGCGTGCCCCGGGCTCGGGGCCGGGCGGCGAGGAGGCCCCGGGGATCGGCCTCGAGGCGTTTCCCCGGCCGCCGCGGTCCTCCCGGGGCGAGGATCCGGAGTCGCTCGCCCCGGGCGGCCTCGACCAGCACCCGGGCCACCCGTTCGGCGTAGGTGCTTTTTCCGAAGAGCGCCATGCTCGGCGAGCCGTCGATCCAGAGCCAGAACTTCCCCGGTCGCTCCTCGGCCTTCTGACGCACGATCGGCTCGCCCAGCCGGGCGCTCGCCTTCCAGTCGAGCAGACGAGGGTCGTCGCCGGGGAGGTAGGGGCGGTGGTCAAAAAACGCCTCCCCCCGCCCCGGCCGGGCCTGGCTCCGGGTACCGTAGCCCGGCACCGGCCGGGGGGTCTTGATCCGGAACCGGTTCGCCCTCATGCCCGGGGCATCGCCTTCTCAAGGAGCTCCGCGAGCACCGTCTCCGGACGCACCCCCTCGAAGGCCGCCTCCTCGGTGAGGAAGAGCCGGTGGGGCAGGGCGAGGCGGGCGGCGTCCCGGAGGTCGTCCCACTCGACGTGGGGCCGGTCCCGGAGGAGGGCGAGCGATCGCGCGAGGTCGCGCCAGCTCTTGGTCGCCCGGGGGGAAAGGCCGAAGCGGAGCCTCGGGTCCTCGTGGCTTAGCAGCGCCAGGTTCACCATCGCCTCGAGCCCGCGGGTGGCCACCCGGCGCCGGGCGGCCTCGGCCCGGGCGGTGGCAAGGGTCTCGGCGTCGAGGACGGGTTCAGGGAGGGTGGGTTCCTCCTCGAGGATTCGTTGCCAGACCGCCCGGGGCGGGGGTTCGAGCAGGATTCGGGCGGTAAAGCGGTCGAGCTGGGCCTCGGGGAGGGGGTAGGTGCCCTCAAGCTCCACCGGGTTCTGGGTGGCGAGCACCAAAAAGGGCTCGGGCAGCGGGTGTCGGGTGCCGCCGGCGGTGACGAACCCCTCCTGCATCGCTTCCAGCAGGGCGCTTTGGGTCTTGGGCGGGGCCCGGTTGATCTCGTCGGCGAGCACCACCTGGGCAAAGATCGGCCCCGGTTCGAAGACGAACCGACCCTCTTTCAGCACCTCGGTGCCGGTGATGTCGGCGGGTAGGAGGTCGGGGGTGAACTGGATGCGGGAAAAGCGGAGCCCCGAGGCCCGGGCAAAGGCCTGGGCGAGCAGGGTCTTGCCGAGCCCCGGGAGCCCCTCGAGCAGGGCGTGGCCGCCGGCAAGAGCGGTGGCGACGAGCGCCTCCACCGCCGCCTCCTGGCCGAAGAGCGCGCCTTCGAGGGCGCGCTTGAGGGCGTGAACCGCTTCCCGCAAGGCCTAGCCGCGCTCCGCCTGGCGCTCCGCGATCACCTTCTCGGCGAGGTTCGGCGGCACCTCCGCGTAGTGGGAAAACTCCAGGCTGTAAGCCCCCTGGCCGCCGGTCAGGCTGCGGAGCGCCCGGCTGTAGTCCAGGATCTCGGCGAGCGGCGCCTCTGCCTGCACCACCGCGAGCGCACCTTCAGAGTCCATGCCGAGGATCCGCCCCCGACGCCCTTGGAGGTCTGAGATCACGTCGCCGACCTTCTCTTGGGGCACGAAGACCTTGAGCTTGTAGATGGGCTCGAGCAGGTAGGGGGCGGCCTTTTCCATCGTGTTCTTGAAAGCCATCGAGGCCGCCACCTGGAAGGCGAGGTCGGAGGAGTCCACCTCGTGGTGGCTGCCGTCGAAGACGGTGGCCTTGAACCCCATCACCGGGTAGCCGGCGAGCACGCCGGATTTGGCCGCTTCTTTGATGCCCTTCTCCACCGCCTCTTTGTACTTGGTGGGGATGACCCCGCCCTTGATCTCCCAGACGAACGCGTACTCCGGGCTGGGCTCGAGCCGTAGCCAGACGTCGCCGTACTGACCACGGCCGCCGGTTTGCTTTTTGTACTTGCCCTGCGCCTCAGCCCTTTTGCGGATGGTCTCGCGGTAGGGAATCTTGGGGCGCTTGAGTTCAACCTCGACCCCGTAGTCGGAAAGGCGTTCCTTGGCCCACTCGAGGTGCATGTCGCCCATGCCCCATAGCTGCATCTCGCCGGTCTCCTCGTCGTATTTGAAACGGAGGCTCGGGTCCTCCTCGACGAGCTTCCTGAGCGCCTCGCCAAGCTTGGCCTCGTCGGTCTTCTCGGCGGGGACTAGGGCGACGAAGGTGGTGGGCTCGGGCGGGCGGGTGGTGGGGACCTCCTCCTTCT
>CAYYAB010000059.1:0-9135 GCA_964469895.1 uncultured bacterium
TGCTAGGCTTTTTCCATGCGCTTTCTCACCGCCGGTGAGTCGCACGGCCCCGCACTCTTTGCCATCGTCGAGGGACTGCCCGCCGGACTTCCCCTTACCGAGGAAGACCTCCTGCCCTGGCTCATACGGCGCCAGGGGGGCTACGGCCGAGGCCGGCGGATGCAGATCGAAAAGGACCGCGCCCGGATCCAATCCGGGGTTCGCGCCGGCCGCACCACCGGGGCCCCCCTGACCCTGGTCATCGAAAACCAGGACTACCGAAACTGGCGCGAGATCATGGACCCCTCCCCGGGAGGCGAGCCGAGAAAGCGCGCCCTCACCGCCGCCCGGCCCGGCCACGCCGATCTTCCTGGGGGGATCAAGTACGGGCACAAGGATCTGAGGGATGTGCTCGAGCGCGCGAGCGCCCGGGAAACCGCCGCCCGGGTCGCGGTCGGTGCGGTGGCAGCGAGGCTCCTTAGGGAACTCGGGGTCGAGAGTGCCGCATTCGTGGTCGAGCTCGGGGGCATTCGGGCGGAGCGCCCCTTTGTCTGGGAGGAAAAGGAACGAATCTACCAAAGCCCCCTCTACACCCCGGATCCCGAGGCCGAAGCGAAAATGATCGCCGCCATCGACGCAGCCCGGGACCGGGGCGATACCCTCGGCGGAGTCGTCGAGGTGCGGGTGCGCGGGCTGGTACCCGGACTCGGAAGCCACGTCCATTACGACCGAAAGCTCGACGGGCGCCTGGCCCAGGCGGCGATGAGCGTGCCCGCGATCAAGGGGGTGGAGATCGGGCTCGGCTTCGAGGCCGCGAGAAGGCCGGGTTCCGAGGTCCACGACCCCATCTACTGGGAGGCGACCCGCGGCTACTACCGGAGGACGAACCGGGCGGGCGGGCTCGAGGGCGGGATCACCAACGGCGAGGAACTCGTGCTCCGGGCGGCGATGAAGCCGATCGCCACCCTGATGCGTCCCCTTCCCACCGTAGACGTGATCACCAGGGAACCGGCCGACGCCGCCCGGGAGCGCTCCGACGTCACCGCCGTGCCCGCCGCCGGCGTGGTGGTCGAGGCCATGGTGCTCATCACCCTGGCCCAGGCCTATCTGGAAAAGTTCGGCGGCGATACCCTGGAGGAGCTGAAGGAGCGCGTCGAGCGCTACCGCCGCCGGGTGCTGGAGTACTAGCGGTGCGCCGGATCGAGGTCGAACGCCCCACCACCTGGGTCGCCCTCACCGGTTTCATGGGCGTGGGCAAGACCCGGATCGGGCGCGAGCTGGCCCGGGAGCTGATGCTCCACTTCGTCGACCTCGACCGGCTGATCGAGCGCGAGACCGGCCTTGCGATCCCCGACATCTTCCGCTACCTGGGGGAGGACTACTTCCGTAAGCTCGAGCGCGAGGCGGTCCGGGAGCTGGTGGACAAGGACTACCTGGTGGTGAGCCTGGGGGGCGGCACGTTCGTGGACGCGGAAAACCGCCGGCGGCTGCTCGCGCGGGGTCCGGTGGTGGCGCTTTGGGCGCGGCCCGAGACGATCCTCGAACGGGTTCGGAGAAGGCCGGGCAAACGCCCCCTACTCGAGGGCGGCGACCCCCTGGAACGGATCCGAAGGCTTTTGGAAGAACGCGAGGCGCTCTACCGCGAGGCCCCGATCCATATCGAAAGCGAGGGGCGGAGCCCCAAGGAGACCGCCGAGGCGATCGTGGCCGAGCTCTGGAGGTGGCGTGAGGCTCGAGGTGCGTAACCCCCCTTACCCGATCTGGATCGGCCGGGGCGCAAGCCTTGCGTCCGAGCCCCGTCCCGCCGCGCTGATCTATGACCGGGCGGTGGAGCCCTTTGCCCGAAAGATCGCGGGGGCCGCGGGGATCTCCCACCTTCACGGCCTCGAGGGAGGCGAAGGGGCAAAGACCCTTGAGACCTACGGCGCGCTGCTCTCCTGGCTCGCGGGGCTCGGGCTCACCCGGGACGCGGTGCTCTACGTCGTTGGCGGCGGCACCCTCACCGATCTCGGCGGCTTTCTGGCCGCCACCTACCTGCGGGGAATCGCCTACCGGAGCTTTCCCACCACCACCCTCGCGATCGTGGACGCGAGCGTGGGGGGCAAGACCGGCGTCAACCTGCCCGAGGGCAAGAACCTGGTGGGGGCCTTCCACCCCCCGGAAGCGGTCTTTGCCGACCTCGAGGCCCTTGCCACCCTGCCCAAGCCCCTCTTTAAGGAGGGGCTTGTGGAAGCCTTCAAGCACGGGCTGATCGCGGGGGACGAGGCGCTCCTTGCGCCCTTTGACCTGCACGCCGGGCACCCTGAGCTCGAGGACTACCTCGCCCGGGCGGTGGCGGTGAAGATCCGGGTGGTGGAGGCCGACTACAAGGAAGCCGGAGAGCGGAGACTTTTGAACCTCGGCCACACCCTAGCCCACGCCCTCGAGGCCGCGAGCGACCACCGAATCTCCCACGGCGCGGCGGTGGCCTATGGCCTCCTCTATGCAACCCTTCTTGGACGGGCGCTCGGGGGCGAGGACCTCACCCCCCGGGTGCGGGCCTTGCTCGATTGGCTTAAGCCCCCGCCCCCGCCCGAGCTTTCCTTCGAAGTGCTCTGGCCCTACCTCGTCCGCGACAAGAAGGCCCGGGCCGAGGGGCTTTACTGGGTGATTCCCCGGGGGCTTGGCGACCTGGTGATCACCCCGGTGCCGCGTAGAATGCTCGAAGAAACCTATGCCCATTTCTGGGAGGCGCTATGATCCTGGTCCTGCACGGCCCCAACCTCAACTTGCTCGGCCGGCGCGAGCCGGAGATCTACGGCACCCTGACCTTTGAGGAGCTGGAAGAAAAGCTCGAGACCTGGGGGAGCGAGCTCGGCGTCGGTGTGGTGAGCCGGCAGTCCAACCACGAGGGCCAGCTCGTCGAGTGGATCCAGCGGGCGGAGGAGGAGGGTTTCCGGGGCATGGTGCTGAACCCGGGCGCCCTCACCCACTACTCCTACGCCCTTTTGGACGCGATCCGCGCCCAGCCGCTGCCGGTGGTCGAGGTGCACCTTTCAAACCTGTATGCCCGCGAGCCCTTCCGGGCCCACTCGGTCACCGCCCCCGCCGCCCGGGGGGTGATCAGCGGGCTCGGGCCGCTCGGCTACCGCTACGCGATCGAGTACTTGCTCGCGTTGACCTCCTAGGCCGCGAGACCTATACTCGCCGGTGGCAGGGCCCCGTGGTGTAGCTTGGTTAGCACACCCGCCTGTCACGTGGGAGGTCGCGGGTTCAAGTCCCGTCGGGGCCGCCAAACGCCCGCCCGAAAGGGCGGGTTCGCTTTTTCTTAAAAGCGCCGGCAGGGTATACTGGTAGGCGGTGTAAAGAATTGCGTTCCGGTGGGAACGCGTTCCCCCAAAGCGAGGCGAACGATGGCAGAAGTCCTACCTGTCGAGATCACCGAAGAGGTCAAACAGAGCTTCATCAACTACGCGATGAGCGTGATCGTGGACCGGGCGCTGCCCGACGTCCGCGACGGGCTCAAGCCGGTACAAAGGCGGATCCTCTTCGCCATGTACCAGGAGGGGCTCCTGCCCGGCCGGAAGCACGCGAAGTCCGCCGGCGTCGTCGGGGAGGTCATCAAGAAGTACCACCCCCACGGCGACCAGGCGGTCTACGACGCGATGGTGCGCATGGCCCAGGACTGGAACCTGCGCTACCCCCTGGTGGACGGGCAGGGAAACTTCGGCTCGATCGACGGCGACCCCCCGGCCGCCTACCGCTACACCGAGGCCCGGCTCTCCCCCATCGCGCTCGAGCTCCTCAAAGACATCGACAAGGACACCGTCGACTTCAAGCCCAACTTCGACGGCACCGCCACCGAGCCCGAGGTGCTCCCGGCGGGTTTCCCCAACCTGCTGGCCAACGGCGCCTCCGGCATCGCGGTGGGGATGGCGACGAGCCTCCCGCCCCACAACCTCGGCGAGTTGATCGACGCCCTGGTCAGGATGATCGAAAACCCGGAGATCACCCTGGACGAGGTGCTCGCCGTCCTCCCAGGCCCGGACTTCCCCACCGGCGGCCGGCTGCATAAAGGTGGGATCAAGGAGGCCTACGCCCGGGGCCGGGGGAGCCTCAAGCTCCGGGCCAAGGTCCACGTCGAGGAGAAGAAAAACCGGGTCGCCCTGGTGGTCACCGAGATCCCCTACCAGGTCAACAAGGCAAGCCTCATCACCCAGATCGCCGCCCTGGTGCGGGCCAAGAAGGTCGAGGAGATCGCCGCCCTCCGGGACGAGTCCGACCGCCGGGGGATGCGGGTGGTGATCGAGCTCAAACGGGGCGCAAACCCCGAGGTCGTGCTCAACCGGCTCTACAAGCACACCCAGCTCCAGACCAGCTTCACCGTCAACCTGCTCGCGATCGTCGAGGGCGAGCCCAGGGTGCTCTCGCTCCTCGAGCTCATGCGCCACTACCTCGACCACCGCAAAACGGTGGTCACCCGCCGCACCGCCTTCGAGCTCAAGAAGGCCGAGGAGCGGGCCCACGTGCTCGAAGGCCTCCTCATCGCCCTCGACCACATCGACGAGGTCATCGCCCTGATCCGCGCCTCCAAGGACCCGGCCGAGGCCAAGCGCGGCCTGATCGAGCGCTTTGGCCTCACCGAGGTGCAGGCCCAGGCGATCCTCGACATGCGCCTGCAGCGGCTCACCGGGCTCGAGCGCGAGCGACTCCTCGCCGAATACCGCGAACTGAAGGAAAGGATCGCCTTCCTGCGCGCGATTCTCGAAGACGAAGGCCGGCTCTGGGAGGTCATCAAGGAGGAGCTCCTCGAGGTCAAGAAAAAGTACGCCGACCCCCGCCGCACGGTGATCACCACCTTCGCCGAGGGGTTTGCTCCCGAGGACCTGATCGAGGACGAACCCATGGTGATCACCATGACCGCCGCCGGCTACGTCAAACGCACCCCCCTCGAGGCCTACCGCGCCCAAGGCCGTGGCGGGGTCGGGGTCCAGGCCGGCCGCACCAAGGGCGAGGACGAGGCCACCCGGGTCTTCGTCGCCCAGATGCACGACCAGCTCCTCTTCTTCACCAATCACGGCCGGGTCTTCGGACTCAAGGTCTTCGAGCTCCCGGAGGCGAGCCGCGCCGCCCGGGGCACCCACGTGCGCCAGCTCCTCGCCCTCGCTGAGGGGGAGGAGGTCGCCACCCTGCTCGCGGTGCGCGATCTTAAAGCGCCCGGCGACCTGGTCTTCGCGACGCGCAAGGGGATCGTCAAACGCACCCCGCTCATCGAGTACCAGAACCTCACGAGCTCCGGGCTGATCGCCATCCACCTGCAACCGGGCGACGACCTGATCGCGGTCGCCACCGCCGAAGCCGGCGACGACGTAGCCCTCGCCACCCGCCAGGGCAAGACGATCCGCTTCGCCCTCTCCGAGGTCCGGGCCACCGGTCGCGCGAGCCAGGGGGTGCGGGGCATCCGGCTCAAAGAGGGGGACGCGGTGGTCTCGCTGGCGGTGATCCCCGCGGGCTGGGAGGGGGACCTCCTGGCGGTGGGCAGCCGGGGCTACGGCAAACGCACCCCGGTCGGTGAGTACCCCCGCCAGGGCCGCGGCGGCCAGGGGGTGATCGGATTCAAGACCGGCAAGAAGGTCGGCGAGCTCGTCGCCATGCTCCCCACCGACGGCGACGAGGACCTCCTGGTGCTTTCGAAAAAGGGCCAGGCGATCCGCATTCCCGTGAGCGAGATCCGGGTCTCCTCCCGGGCTACCGCCGGCGTCAAGCTCATGAACCTCGCCGAGGGCGACGAGGTGGCCTCGGCGTTCGTGGTCGGGCACGCGGAGTAGGCTAAAAGCCATGAAGGCCTACGTGGTCCTGATCACCGCCCCGGCGGACGGCGACGCGGCGGAAAGGCTCGCCCGCGCCCTGGTGGAAGAAAGGCTCGCCGCCTGCGTCAACCGGGTGCCGGGGCTTATTTCCACCTACTGGTGGGAGGGGAAGATCGAGGAAGACCGGGAAGAGCTCCTCGTCGTGAAGACCACCGAGGACCGGCTCGAGGCCCTCCTCAAGCGGGTGCCCGAGCTTCACCCCTACACCGTTCCCGAGGTCCTCGCCCTGCCGGTGGAGCAGGGGCATCCCCCCTACCTCGAGTGGCTCGTCGCCTCGACCCGATTTTCGTAACAAATATGTTTACAAAATCCCCGTCCCCGTGCTAGCCTGGGGGCGGGGAGGGAATCGTGAGCAAGGCAAGCATCCGGGAACGCGCGCGGTTCTCCCCGGGGGAGGTCATCCTCTACCCCGGGGTGCCGGCCCCGGGCGAACCGGTCTACCGGGTGGTTTCGGGGCTCGTGCGCATCCAGCACGTGGACGAGGAGGGCAACGCCCTCACGCTGCGTTTCGTTCGACCCGGCGAGTTCTTTGGGGAGGAGGCCCTTGCGGGGCTCGAGCGCGGCCACTTCGCCGAGGCCCTGACCGAAAGCGAGGTGGAAGCGATCCCAGTGGAGGCGCTTTTGCAAAGCCAGCCCCGGGAGCTCATCGCCAACCTGGTGGCGGCGCTCGCCCAAGGGTATGCGCAGATCCAGCGGCTTGTGACCCAGCGCCTCAAAAACCGCATCGCCGCCGCCCTGCTCGAGCTCCGTTCCACCGCCCTTGCCCAGACCGACGCCGAGGGCCGGCCGGTGATCCGGCTCACCCACGACGACCTGGCGGCGGCGGTGGGCTCGGTGCGGGAGACCGTGACCAAGGTGGTCGGCGAGCTCGCGCGGGAGGGCTACATCAAGTCGGGCTACGGCAAGATCACCCTTTTGAATCTCCAAGGCCTCGAAGACCTGGCAAACCGCCCGGAATAGGCGGATAATGATTGAGGAGCAGGGCCCCCGGGTGGGGGCCCTTTCTAAGGAGGGAAGGATGCAGACCGGAACCGACCTGATCGTGGTGGGCGCGGGTCCTACCGGGCTCGCGGTGGCCTTTTACGCTGGGATGCGCGGGCTCACCTCCCGGCTGGTGGACCCCCTCTCCGAGCCCGGGGGCCAGCTCGTCGCCCTCTACCCCGAAAAATACATCTACGACGTGGTGGGCTTTCCCAAGATCAAGGCCGCCGACCTCGCCGCCCGACTGGTCGCCCAGGTGGAACCCTTTAACCCCATCTACGCCCTGGAGGAGCGGGCGGAGAAGCTCGACGAGGACGAGGAAGGCTTTCTCCTCACCACCGACCGGGGCCACACCTACCGCGCCCGGGCGGTGGTGATCGCGAGCGGGCTCGGCGTCTTCGAGCCCCGGCGGGTGGGGGCCGAGGGCGAGCGGGAGCTTGAGGGCAAGGGGCTTTTCTACGCCGTCAAGCACCCCGAGGAGTTCAAGGACAAGGAGGTCCTGATCGTCGGCGGGGGCGACAGCGCGGTGGACTGGGCGCTCATGCTCAAGAACATCGCCCGGGTCACCCTGATCCACCGCCGCAAAGCCTTCCGGGCCCACGAAAAGAGCGTCGAGGAGCTCCTCCAAGCCGCCGCGCGCGGGGAGCTAGCGGTAAAGACCCCCTTTGTTTTGAAGGCGGTTCGCGGCGACGACTGGGTGAAGGAGGCCGAGATCGAACACGTGGAGACGGGCGAGCGGGAAGTGCTCCCGGTGGACGCGGTCTTGGTCCTCGCGGGATTCCTGACCAAGCCCGGGCCGCTTGCGAACTGGGGCCTTGAGCTCGAGGGCAACAAGATCGTGGTCAATACCCGCATGGAAACCAGCCGCAAAGGCGTCTTCGCCGCCGGCGACGCGGTCACCTACCCCGGCAAACTCAAGCTGATCCAAATCAACTTCGGCGAGGCCGCCACCGCCGCCAACTACGCCGCCGCCTACATCACCGGCGAGCGCGCCCACCCCGGCCACTCCTCGGACCGCCCTGACCCTTCGATGAACAAAGGCGCCTAGAATAGGCGTGGAGGTGATGGAGGGTATGAAGCGAATCGGGATTTTCTTGGCGGCACTCGTGCTCGGCGCCCTCGCCTTCGCCGGCGAGTTCTCGATTATCCATTTCAACGACGTCTACGAGATCCAGCCGGTGAAAAAGGGCAAGTACGGCGGGGCCGCCCGGGTGGCGACCTTGATCAAGGAGCTTGGAGGGCAGGAGAACCTGATCCTCTTCTCCGGCGACGCCTTTAGCCCCTCGATCATGTCCAGCGTCTTCAAGGGCAAGCAGATGGTGGACGTCTTCAATCGCCTGGGGCTCGACTACGCCACCTTCGGCAACCACGAGTTCGACTTCGGCCCCGAGGTGGCGGCTCAGCGGGTGAAGGAGTCCAAGTTCACCTGGATCTCCACCAACTTAGTGGATAAGCGTACCGGCGAGGGCTACGTCGGCGCGGTGCGGTGGGCCCTCGTGGACTGGAACGGGGTCAAGGTCGGCCTCCTCGGCCTCATCGACAACTGGCTCGAGCTCACGAGCCCCGGCCCCAATGCCCAGTACCTCGACTTTATCGAAACCGGCCGCAAGTACGCCCGGATGTTGAAGGAAAAAGGCGCCGAGGTGGTCATCGCCCTCACCCACATGGACATGGCCAACGACGAGAAGCTCGCCGCCAGCGTTCCCGAGATCGACCTGATCCTGGGCGGCCACGACCACGCCCCCATGTGGAAGGTGGTGAATGGGACCCTGATCTGGAAGACCGGCGCCGACTGGGTCTGGCTCGGCCACCTCAAGGTCTACACGATCCCCGGGCTGAAGCCCGTGGTCATTCCCACCGAGTACGTGGTGGACAGCAAGATCCCCGAGGATCCGGAGATGGCCAAGGTGGTGGCCGAGTACGCCGCCGCCCTTGACAAGGCGATGAACCAGGTGATCGGCGAGACCAAGGTGCCGCTCGACGCCCGGCGCAAGGTGGTTCGCCGTCAGGAGTCGAACATCGGCGACCTGATCGCCGACGCCATGCGCGACTATGCCAAGGCCGACTGCGCCATCCAAAACGGCGGCGGCATCCGCACCGACCAGATCTACGGCCCCGGCAAGCTGACCAAGAAGGACATCTTCGCCATCCTGCCCTTTGGCAACGTCGTGATCAGCGTCAAGATCGACGGCAAGACCTTGAAGGCCGCGCTGGAAAACGGCGTCTCCCAGTGGGAGCGCACCAAGGGCCGCTTCCCCCAAGTCTCCGGGATCAAGTACGTCTTCGACCCGAACCGCCCGGCCGGGAAGCGGATCCTCGAGGTCTA
>CAYYAB010000060.1:0-8946 GCA_964469895.1 uncultured bacterium
TCATGCGCCGCGATCGCCTCGACGTAGCGGCGCTGGCCCGGGGTCTTGGGGCGGAGGCGGCGGGGGAGGACGAGGCCGCCGGGGCGGGCCTCGGTCTCCTGGACCAGGCTCTTACCCTCCGTCGCGAGCTCCACCGCCCGTTCGAGGGTGGGCTCGTCGAGCTCGGCTCCCTGGCGGACCAAGGCGAGGAGGTCCTTCAATACCTGCTCCGCCAGGGCGACCTCCTCCAGGGACCCGAGGATCTTGATCTCGTTTCCCCGGGCCACGATCCGAGCCCCGAGCCGCTCTTTGAGCGCCCGGAGCCAGACATCCCCCCGTCCGAGAAGGGCCATCGCCTCTTCCGGGCCGCGGATCTTGACTACCGCTTCGGCTTCCACCGACGACGGGCCCTCGGCTCGGAGAGGATTTCGTGCCATACGACCCCTTCCAGGATACTACCGCGACGGAAACGGAGCTTTAATTTTGCTCGCGCCCCCTTCGATTTCGGCTCAGGTGGGGGAGAGGATGGGCGCTTTCGTTCTGGCGGGGGCGCGACCCGCACCGGGCGGACGCGCGGCTGCTCGCCCTTCGTTTCGGGCTCCGGGGGACGGGGTGCGGCCTCGGGTTCGGCCGGGGGCTCCTCGAGCTCCACCTCGAAAAGCGGGGCTTCCCCGCTCCCCTGAAAGAGCCCTTTCAGAATCGGGCCCACCACGAAGACGAGCAGAAAAAGCAGGCCGAGTAGATCATCCAGGCTCAAGCTTTACTCCTCCTCGCTTTCCTTAGCCGCCCGGCTGATCGACTCCCGCATGTCGGTGTCGGCTTCGATGTTCTTCATCTGGTAGTAGTCCATCACCCCAAGCCGCCCCGCCTTGAGCGCCTCGGCCAGCGCCAGGGGCACCTGGGCCTGGGCCTCGACGAGCTTCGCCCGCATCTCCTCGACCTTGGCCCGCATCTCTTGCTCGGCGGCGACGGCCATCGCCCGGCGCTTTTCCGCCTGGGCCTGGGCGATCTTCTTGTCCGCCTCGGCCTGGTCGATCTGGAGCTGGGCGCCGATGTTCTTGCCCACATCCACGTCGGCGATGTCCACCGAGAGGATCTCGAAGGCGGTGCCGGCGTCGAGTCCCTTATCGAGCACCACCTTGGAGATGAGGTCGGGGTTTTCCAGCACGTCCTTGTGGCTAGCCGCGGAGCCGATCGTGGTGACGATCCCCTCGCCCACCCGGGCGATGATCGTCTCCTCCCCGGCGCCACCCACCAGCCGGTCAATGTTGGCCCGCACGGTGATCCGGGCCACCGCGATCAGCTGAATGCCGTCCTTGGCCACGGCGGCGATCCGGGGGGTCTCGATTACCTTGGGGTTAACCGAGACCTGCACCGCCTCGAGCACGTCCCGGCCGGCGAGGTCAATGGCCGCCGCCCGGTCGAAGCTGAGGTCGATCCCCGCCTTCTGGGCGGCGATCAACGCGTCTACCACCCGATCCACGTTGCCGCCCGCCAGGTAGTGGGCCTCCAGCTTTTCGAGCGGCACCTCGAGCCCGGCCTTGGTCGCTTTAATCAAGGGGTAGATGATCCGGGCGGGCGGCACCCGGCGGAGCCGCATGGCGATCAGGGTGATGAGCGGCACCCGAACGCCCGCGGCCCAGGCCGAGATCCAAAGCCCTACCGGAACCACGCTGAAGAGGACGAAGAGCGCGATGAGTACGAGACCGGCGATGATGACTAGGGTCAGGTCCATCTATTCCTCCTTCCGAACCACGACGCGCACGCCCTCCACGCGGACGACGCGCACGGTGCTGCCTTTCTCGATGAACTCTCCTTCGGCCACCACGTCCACCTTGCGCTCGCCGAACTGGGCCACCCCGGCCGGGCGCAAGGGGGTGAGGGCCTTGCCGATCGCCCCTTCGAGGGGGCGGAGCTTTGCTTCGGGGGGCGCCTCCCCGGCGATCGCCGACTCCAATACGAGCGCCCGCCCGGTTCGGGTCCGGGGCAGGAGGCGTACCGCCAGAAGGAGCCCCGCGGCGACGATCAGCACGGCCAGGGAGGCTACGTAGAGGGTTTGGTTGCCGAAGGTGAAGTAGATCGAGGCGAGGATCGCGGCGATGCCTCCGATACCGGCGATGCCGAAGCCGGGTATGACGAAGATCTCGGCAAGCAGTAGCAGAACCCCGCCCAAAAAGAGCAGGACCTCGAGCACCCCGCTCATCCCCGCGAGGTACCCTCCGAGGAAGTAGAGCCCAAGCGCCAAAAGGCCTACCGTACCCGGGATTCCAAAGCCAGGGGTGAGCGCTTCGATCACGAGGCCCAGGACCCCCACCGCCAAAAGGACGGCGGCCACTGTGCTCGAGGTCAGAAACCGCGCCACCCGTACCCGGGCCCCCGGTTCGACGCGGACCGTCTCGGGGGAAAATCCCGCCTTCTTCAAGGCCTCGGACAGGGTTCCGGCCTCGAAGTCGGCGATCCCGAGTTCCACCGCCTTGGCCGCCGAGAGGGTGAGGGGCTCGCCCTTTGGGGTGAGGCCCTCGAGCTCGATCTCGGGATCCACCATCGCCTCGGCGATCTTCGCCGGCCGGCCCCGGGCCTCGGCCACCGCCCGGAACTTCCCTTTGAGCGCGCTGATGATCTTGCGGTCGGCGGCCTCGTACTTGACGCCGGGGATGACTTGGACCGGAAGGGCGGCCCCGATCTCCGAGCCCGGGAGCATCGCCACCTGCTCCGCGCTGAGCGCGATCAGGGCCCCGGCGGAGAAGGCGTTTTTTACCACCGCCAGGGTGGGAAGGGGGGTTTCGAGGATCCGGTCGGAGATCTTGATGGCGGCGTCCACCCGGCCGCCCGGGGTGTCGATCAGGAAGGCCACCCCGCTCGCCCCCTCGGCCTCGGCTCGGGCGAGCGCTTGGTCCACGAAGACGGCGAGGGCGGGGTCGATCTCCCCCTCGATGGGAATAAGATAGGTCTTGGCAAGCCCGAGCGGGGCGAGCCAGAGGGAAAGCACTACCCAAAGAAACCTCACTACCTCCCAGGATACCAGAAGGGTAAGCTACGGGCGATGCGGCTCGGCATCTTGGGTTATCCCGTGGGCCATTCCCTTTCCCCGGCGATGCACCGCGCCGCCCTCGCGGCCCGGGGGATCGCGGGGAGTTACGAACCCCTAGCGACCCCGCCCGAACGGCTCGCCGAGCGGATCGAGGAGGTTCGCAGGGGCTTTCGCGGGGTGAACGTCACCGTCCCCCTAAAGGAGCGGGTGCTTTCCCTGCTCGACGCGGTGGACCCGGCGGCCCGGGCGATCGGGGCGGTGAACACGGTGGTGAACGAAGGCGGCCGCCTGATCGGCCACAACACCGACGCCCCCGGCTTTCTAAAAAGCCTTGAGGAAGCTCGTGTGGAAGGGAGCCGGGCGCTGGTGCTCGGGGCCGGGGGAGCGGCCCGGGCGGTGGTCTACGCCCTTACCCGCGCCGGCTGGGATGTGGCGGTTTGGAACCGCACCCGGGCCCGGGCCGAGCGGCTCGTGGCCGAGCTCGGGGGGCGGCTTGCCTCCCCGGAGGCAGCCAGGGAGGTGGATCTTTTGGTGAACGCCACCTCGGTGGGGCTTGAGGACCCCGCCGCGACCCCCTTGCCCGCCGAGTTCTTCCCCCCGCGGGGCTACATTGTGGACCTCGTGTATAAACCCTTGAAGACCCGGTTCTTGCGGGAGGCCGAAGAGCGCGGGTTGGTGGCCGTGAACGGGCTAGGCATGCTGCTTTGGCAGGGGGCGATCGCCTTTGAGCTTTGGAGCGGGGAGGCGGCTCCCATTAGCGCGATGCGAAGCGCCCTCGATGCCGCCATAACCGGGGGCGATTCGCGCCCTTCCCGAGAATAAGGGGGTGGAGCTCGAGCTCCGGGTCCCCTACCGCCGTCTTCTGGTTCGGGCGCTCGCGCTTCTTGTGCTCGCCCTCTTGGGCGGGTGGCTCCCTTCCTACCTCCGCTACCCCCTTTGGCTTTCGCTGGCCGCCATCCTCAAGCTTGGGTTTTTGGAGGAGCTCACCCCGCTCCGCTACGACCGGGGAAGGCTTTACCGGAGCGGCGAGCGCAGGGAAAAGGCGGGGATCGTGGCCCTATACGGCCCGGTGGTGGCCGGGGTCTGGCCCCGCTTCGGGGTGCGCTTTGCGGACGGCACGCGCTGGTGGCTTCCCCTGGGGGCGAACTGGTACCTCCTTTGGGACGAGCTGAGGCGGGGGCGGCCCGAGCTCGCCGACTGGCGGGATACCCTGCTTGCGCCCTATTTCCTCATCGAGGCAAAGCGCGGCCCGGTGCGCCCCGAGGTGCCCGGAGAGCTTTACCCGATCGCCGAGGAGCTGAATCTCTCCCTGGGCATGAAAGGCCTTGCGTACTTCGCCGGTCTCTTGGGATACGTCCTCGCCCAGCTGCTCTTGCCGCGGGCCGTGCTGCAAATCCATTTTTTAGACTTCGTCTTTGGCATCTTCACCGGGCTCTTGGGGGATGCGGTGGACCGGAGTCTCCGCCTTCGCGCCTACGCCCGTGCCCTTTCGGCCTATTGGGCAAAGGGGGAGGGACGATGAGATGCCGGGTGGACCTCGTGCGCGAAGCCTTGAGGGGGTTCGGCATTGCCCTTGGGGCAATCCTCTTGATCACCGGCCCGTTCTTCGCTGCGCTCGCGTTTTGGCTCGGGCCCCTGCTCTTTGCCCTGGGGCTCTTCTTGCTGCTTGCAAGCCGCCGGCTCGCCACCCGCTGGTGCTTGGAGGAGGGGTGGCTATGCCTGGGGCGGCGTTGCTACGACCTCTCCAAGCTCAAGGGCTACGAGGTGCGCCCGGTGGGGCTTGGGCTTTGCCGGGAAGCGCGGCTTTACCTGGTTTTCGAGGACCAGAGCGTTCCCTTTCCCATCGCCGTGGAGGAGGGCCACCGGCTGGCACAAGCGCTCTTTGGCGAGGTGCCCGAGCTGCTCCGGCCGAGGCCCGTGCCGGATGCGGGGGCGCGGACGGGGTGGGATGAGCTTGAGCCCGTCTTCGAGATGGCTTTCTTTTACCTGCTTGCTGCCCTGGCGGATCGCGTATTCCGAGAAGTTGGCTGGGGCCCGGCGCTCCTCGTCCTGGGAGGGGGGATCTTTGCCGTGTGGCAGCTCGGCTGCAGGTGGAACCGTCGCGTTAAGCTCTAGACGTGCAGACCCTCGCCGCCCCGGCCCGTTTCGAGAAGGAGATCAAGAAAAGCCGGTTCGTCTGCCAGGCGGCACCGGTCCAAAGCGAGGAGGAGGCCTACGCCTTCCTGGAGCGGGTGAAGGACCCTTCCGCTACCCATAACTGTTGGGCCTTTCGAGTCGGCGGACGCTACCGCTTTTCCGACGACGGCGAACCGGCCGGCACCGCCGGGCGCCCGATTCTTGCCGCCATCGAGGGGCAGGGGCTCGAGGGTGTGATGGTGGTGGTCACCCGCTATTTCGGCGGGATCAAGCTGGGGGCGGGGGGACTGGTGCGGGCCTACGGGGGGGTCGCCGCGGAGTGCCTCCGCCGGGCGCCGAAGCGCCCCCTCGTCCAGCTGCGAAGGGCTTGGGTACGCGTACCCTACTCAGCCCAGGCGGCCTTCCACCGACTCCTTTCCGCCCACGGGGGGAAAAAGCTTGAAGAGCGCTACGGCGAGGCCGCCGAGTTCCTGGTTGCGCTTCCGGAAGAGGCCCTTCCCGAGTTCGCCCGGGCGCTCGCCGACGAAACCCGGGGTCAGGCGACGCTCGAGCCGGTAGCATAACCTCGTGGAGCTTCCTCTGTTCCAGGAACGGCCGAAGCGAATCGTCCTGGTGGACGGGCACCACCTGGCCTACCGGAACTATTTCGCCCTCGGCGAGCTCACCACCAGCCGGGGCGAACCGGTCCAGGCGATTTACGGGTTCTTGCGCACCCTGCTCAAACTCCTGCGGGAGGACGGGGACTGCGTGATCGTCGTCTTCGACGCCCCCGAGCCCTCGTTTCGCCACCAGGCCTACGCCGAGTACAAGGCCCAGCGAGCCCCGACCCCCGAGGACTTCAAGCCCCAGGTGGAGAAGATCAAGGAGGCGGTGGACCTTCTCGGGCTCGTGCGGCTCGAGGTTCCCGGATTTGAGGCCGATGACGTGATCGGTACCCTGGCCAAGAAGGCCGAAGCCGAGGGGTACGAGGTCCGGATCGTCTCCACCGACCGCGACCTTTTCCAGCTTCTCTCCGACCGGGTTTCGGTCTGGCTCCCCGACGGCGGGCTCGTCACGCCCGAGAAGGTGCGCGAGAAGTACGGGGTGGGCCCTGAGCAGTGGGTGGAGTTTCGGGCCCTGGTCGGCGATCCCTCGGACAACATCCCCGGGGTCAAGGGAATCGGGGCTAAGACCGCGGCCCGGCTGCTTGCCGAGTGGCAAAGCCTAGAAAACCTCCTTGCCCACCTCGACGAGGTGAAACCCGAGCGCGTGCGGAAGAAGCTAAAGGAGGGCCTGGAGGACTTAAAGCTCTCGCTTGCCCTTTCCAAAATCCGCACCGACCTGCCTTTAGCGGTGGACCTTTCCACCTGCCACCGCCGCGAGCCCGAGCGCGAGCGGCTCCGGGCCTTTTTAGAGGCGCTCGAGTTCGGCTCGATCCTGCGCGAGCTCGGGCTGCTCGAGCATAAGGAGGCGAAGCCCGCCGACTGGCCCCCGCCCGAGGGCGCCTTTCTCGGATTCGTCCTCGGCGACGCGCGCCCGATGTGGGCCGAGCTAAAGGGCCTCGCCGCCGCCTGGGATGAGCGCGTTGCCGTGGGTCCGGCCCGGGTCGACGAGCTCGCCCGCTTCCCCGAGCTCCGGGCGATTCGGGCCAAGGACCTCGCGGTGCTCGCCGGCCGCGAAGGGGTGGAAGCAACCCCTGGCGACGACCCGATGCTGCTTGCCTACCTCTACGATCCCGCGAACAGCGAGCCGGCCGGGACGGTCCGCCGCTACGGCGCCGGCGACTGGGGGGAAGACGCGAAAAGCCGGGCGCTCGCCGCCCATGAGCTTTGGCGGGTGATGGAGGAACGGCTTCGGGGGGAGGAGAAGCTCCGTTGGCTTTACCGCGAGGTGGAGCGGCCGCTTTCCGCGGTGCTCGCGGCGATGGAGCGGGCCGGGGTGGCGCTCGACCTCGATTACCTGAAGGCGCTTGCCGCCGAGCTCGAGTCCGAGCTTTCGCGTCTCGAGGCCGAGATCCACCGGCTCGTGGGCCACCCCTTTAACCTGAACTCCCGCGACCAGCTCGAGGTCGTGCTCTACGACGAGCTTGGCCTCCCACCGCTTAAGAAGACCGCGAAGACCGGCAAGCGCTCGACCTCGGCGGCGGCTTTGGAGGCGCTTCGGGGGTTGCACCCGGTGGTGGACCGGATCCTCAAGTATCGGGAGCTCTCCAAGCTCAAGGGAACTTACGTGGATCCTCTCCCGAAGCTCGTGCACCCGAAGACCGGCCGGGTCCACACCCGGTTTCACCAGACCGCCACCGCCACCGGCCGGCTCTCCTCCTCCGACCCCAACCTGCAGAACATCCCCATTCGCGGCGACTGGGGCCCCCGGATCCGCCGCGCCTTCGTGGCCGGCGAGGGGATGCTCCTCGTGGTCGCCGACTACTCCCAGATCGAGCTCCGGGTGCTCGCCCACCTCTCGGGCGACGAGAACTTGATCCGCATCTTCCAGGAGGGGCACGACGTGCACGCCGCCACCGCCCGCTGGATCTTCGGCACCGAGGAGGTGGACGGCGCGATGCGGCGGGCGGCCAAGACCGTGAACTTCGGGGTGCTCTACGGCATGAGCGCCCACTCCCTGGCCCAGACGCTCGGGATCGAGTACGACGAGGCCGCCGGTTTCATCGCCCGGTACTTCGAGAGCTTTCCTAAGGTGCGGGAGTATTTCGACCGCCTCCTGGAAGAGGCTCGGGAGCGGGGTTACGTCGAGACCCTCTTCGGCCGCCGCCGCTATGTGCCCGATCTTGGTTCTCGAAACCGGCGGGCGCGGGAGGCGGCCGAGCGGATCGCGGTCAACATGCCGATCCAGGGCACCGCCGCCGATTTGATCAAGCTCGCGATGGTGAAGCTCGCGCCCGAGCTCGAGGCCCAGGGCGCCCGGCTGCTATTGCAGGTCCACGACGAGCTGGTGATCGAGGCCCCCGCCGAGCGGGCCGAGGAGGCGGCGGAGAAGACCAAGGAAGTGATGGAGTCGGTCTGGCCCCTCAAGGTTCCCCTCGTCGCCGAGGTGGGAATCGGCCCGAACTGGGTGGACGCCAAATCCGAATGAGCGAGGCCCCCGACGTCCGGGGGCCTCGCTCGCCGCAGGGAGTGGGAGGTGGTGGAGAAGGGCTCAGGGGCTCGGCACGAAGCGGGCGAGCAACCTGCCGAGGCTGGGCTCGCGAATCCTGCGCGCTTGCTCCGGGATGACCCGGCGGGCCCGCGAGGCTTCGTAGAGGAAGTGCTGGGCCACCGGGAGGGGGATGCGGAGGAGGTCTGCGAGTTCCAATGCCGAGACTCCGCGCGAAAGGGGCCCCCGGGCTTTTTCGAAAAGCGCCCGCCAGCGCGGGTGGGGGAAGGGGCGCGGGTCCTTGAGCACGAAGCGGGCGCCGGGCGAGGGGAGGCGGCGGCGGACCGCCTCGATCTCCTCGAAGAGCGTGGAAAGCCTAAGCGACAGAGCGGAGAGCTTGGGGCCCCGCGCGGTGGGGAGGAGGTCGTCGGGGCGGAAGTTGAAGGCCGCGTCCCGGTCGCGCATCAGCGCGAGCAGGCGCTCCTCGGCGCGGTAGAGGGGAATCGGGCGCTTGCCCTCTCGCACCGCGCCTACCCGGCCGCCCACGATTTCAAGGCTGAGGGGCGGACGTTTCTTGGGTTGGAAAACGAGGACGCCGTCCCGCTCTTCTAGCAGCAGCAACAGGTCTGGGAGCCGAATCTCGCTCAAATTTCCCCAAATCCCCATGTTCAACCTCCAAAGACGAACGACCGACCTGACTTTGGGTCGGTCGCGCCACTGGCTCCCCTTGC
>CAYYAB010000061.1:0-8814 GCA_964469895.1 uncultured bacterium
AGGACTTTTGCCACGCTCACGTGGTGTATTCGGCGTTGATCTTCACGTATTCCTCGGTAAGATCACACCCCCAGGCCTCGGCCTCGAAGGGACCCATCCGGAGATCGGCGAAAACCCGAACCTCGGCGCGCTGCATCGCCCGCACCGCCTCGGCGTGGTCGAAGGGGAGCGCGCCCCCGTCGTAGAGGGGGATGCCCTCGAGCTCAATCCGCACCCGCGCCGGGTCCAGCTCGGCCCCGGAGTAGCCGAGCGCCGCCAGCACCCGTCCCCAGTTGGGGTCGTTGCCGTAGACCGCGGCCTTCCAAAGGGCACTCCCCGCGACCGCCCGGGCCGCCCGTCGGGCGTCCTCGAGGCTCGCCGCCCCGGCCACCCGCACGTGGATCAGCTTCGTCGCCCCCTCGCCGTCGGCGGCGATCTGGCGGGCGAGCTCCCGCGCCACCGCCGCCACCGCGTCCCAAAAGAGCCCCCGCTCCACCCGACCCTTCACTCCACTCGCAAAGAGCGCCGCCATGTCGTTGGTGGAGGTGTCCCCGTCCACGGTGACCTGGTTGAAGGTGACGTTCACCACTTCGGGCCAGCGCGCGCGGAGCTCCTCCGCGTCCACCTCGGCGTCGGTGAAGAGGAAACCGAACATCGTGGCCATCCGGGGGTGGATCATCCCGCTCCCCTTGGCCACCCCCACCACCCGGGCCCCGCCCGGGAGACTCGCCTCGGCGAGCTTGGGGCGGGTGTCGGTGGTCATGATCGCCTCCGCCACCGGATCCGCCTCCGGCCCCAGGACGATACCGGGCAGGGCCGCCGCGATCCGCTCCACCGGGAGCGGAACCCCGATCACCCCGGTGCTCGCGGTGAGCACCTCCTCGGGCGAAACCCCAAGGCGCTCCGCCGCCAGCTCGGCCATCTTGAGGTCGGCCGCGACCCCCGCCTCCCCGGTGGCGGCGTTGGCGTTGCCGGCGTTCACCAAAAGACCGCGAAGGCCCTTGCCCGAAGCATAGAGCTGGCGCCCCCGCAACACGCATGGCGCCGCCGCCCGGTTGGTGGTGGCCACGTAGGCCCAGGCCACCGGTACGCCAAACCGGACCAGGGCCAGGTCGGGATTGCCCGAGGGCTTGATCCCCGCCCGGGCGACGCCGCCGGAAAAACCCTCCGGAAACCTCATGCCCTGGATTCTAGGGCCAAACCCCCTCGCGGGCGAGCCCCAGCGTCTCCTCAAGGCCGTAGACGGCGTTCAGGTTCTGCACCGCCTGGCCCGCCGCCCCCTTGACCAGGTTGTCGATTGCGGCGAAGACCACGAGCCAACCCGTCCGCGCGTCCATCCGGGCCGAGATCCAGACGGTGTTCGCCGCCCAGACCCCCTTGGTCCGGGGGAGCGTCTCCCCCACCCGGACGAAGGGCTCCCCCTGGTAGAAGTCGCGAAGCAGGTCGAGGGCGGCTTCGGTACCGATCCCCTCGCCGAGCTTTAAATAGGCGGTGACCAGAATCCCCCGGGTCATCGGGACCAGGTGGGGCACGAAGGTCACCCGCGCCGGCGCCTCGGGGCCCCAGGTAACGAGCCAGCGCCCCTGCGCGCGGGCCCGGCCCAGGTTCTGCTCGATCTCGGGGGTGTGCCGGTGGGTCCCGGCGGGTTTGTAGGCCTTGTAGTCCTCGTTGACCTCGGCGAAGGCGGTGCCGGCGGCGTCCCGCCCCGCCCCCGAGACCCCGCTGGCCGCGTTCACCAGCGCCTCTTCCACAAGCCCCTCAGCAAAGAAGGGCGCGAGCGCGAGGCTCGCCGCGGTCACGTAGCAGCCGGGGTTCGCGACCAAGCGGGCGCCTGCGAGTTCCTTCCGGTGGAGTTCCACCAGCCCATAACGGGCCTCCTTCAAAAGGTCCGGCGCCTTGTGGGGCATCCGGTACCAGGCCTCGAAAACCTCCCGGGAAAGCCGGAAGTCGGCGGAGAGGTCCACGACACGGCGCCCCTCGGCGAGGAGCCTGGGGGCGAGCTCCATCGCCACGCCGTTCGGGGTGGCAAGGAAGACCACCTCGGCCTCAGCCACCGCCGCCTGCAGGTCGGAAAACCCGGGGCCCTCCACGAGCTGCGGCCAGACCGCCGTCGCTGGCTGGCCCGCGTGGGTGCGGCTCGAAAGCCCCACCAGCTCGACCTCTGGGTGCGCCTTCAAGAGGCGGATCAGCTCGGCGCCCCCGTAGCCGCTCGCGCCCACCACCGCGGCCTTGATCATGCCGCCCCCACCAGGTAGCGAAGCACCGCCTTGGCCGCGTGGAGGCGGTTTTCCGCCTGGTCGAAGATCCGGCTCCGGGGGTGGTAGGCCACCTCCTCGGTGACCTCCTCGCCGTAGTGCGCCGGCAGGCAGTGGAGAAAGGCGGCGGTGGGCTTCGCCCGCTCAAACAGGGCGAGGTCCACGGTGAAACCAGCGAAGTCCCGGCGCCTTTGCTCGGCCTCCTCCTCCTGGCCCATCGAGGTCCATACATCGGTGTAAACCGCGTCCGCCCCCTCTACCGCCAGGGCGGGGTCGCGCACGATCTCCGCCGGGATCGGCTCGGGCGGGTCGTAACCCTCGGGGATCGCCGCCACCAGGCGCACGCCCAGCATCCCAAGGGCCTTCGCCAGCGAGACCAGCACGTTGTTGCCGTCCCCGACCCAGGCCACCCGGAGCCCCCGCAGGTTGCCGAAGGCCTCCTCCAACGTCATCGCGTCGGCGAGCGCCTGCAAGGGGTGGGCGCGGTCGGAGAGGGCGTTGATCACCGGCACCGAGGCGTGCTCGGCGAGCTCGGCCACGGTCTCGTGACGAAAGACCCGGGCGGCGATGCCGGCGGTCCAGCGCTCGAGGTTCTTGGCCACGTCCCGCACCGGCTCCCGCTCGCCGAGGCCGATCCCCCGCTGGTCCAGGTAAAGGGGGTGGCCGCCGAGCTCGAAGACCGCGATCTCCAGGGTCGCCCGCGTCCTGAGGGAGGGTTTTTCGAAGATCAAGGCCCAGGTCTTGCCGGCGAGCTCCCGCCCCCGGTAGCCCTCGGCCTTCATCCGGTGGGCGTCGTCGAGCACCTTCCGGAAGGCCTCGGGGCTTAGGTCGTCGACGTCGAGCAGATCCCGCGTCTGCATGGATCCAAGTTTAAACCCAATATTTATGCTCACAAAGGTTTCGTATTGAAAATATTTAGTTATTGAACTATCCTCGGGGCGTGGAGACCAACGGCTTCCTGGCCCTGCTTTGGCGCATCCAGCGGCGCATGCTCGAGCACGCCCGCCCCTGCCTCGAGGCCCTCGGCACCCGCCCCCAGCACGTCTTCCTCCTCGCCCAGGCCGCCCGCGGCAAGCGCCCGGGGGAGATTGCCGAAACCCTCCACCTTCCCCCTCCGAACGTGAGCCACCTGCTCGGAGACCTGGAGGAAAAGGGCTGGATCGAGCGGCGGCCCGACCCGAATGACCGTCGCCGGCTCCTCCTCGAGCTCACCGCCGAGGGACGCCGGCGACTCGAGGCCGCCCGGCGCTGCCTTGCCGAGGCGAGCGCCCGGCTCCTTGAAAAGCTCTCCCGCGAGGAGCGAAAAACCCTGCTTTTCCTCCTCGCCAAGTTGGAGGAAGAAGATGGCTAGGTCCCGTACCACCCTCACCCTGGTCGGCGTCTTCCTCGGGATCTTCCTCGCCGCCCTGGACCAGACGATCGTCGCCACTGCCCTTCCCCGCATCGTCGCCGAGCTCGGCGGGGTGGAGAAGTACGCCTGGGTCGCCACCAGCTACCTCCTCGCCTCGACGGTGGCGGTGCCGATCTTCGGCCGGCTCGCCGACCTCATCCCAAGCCGCACCCTGCTCTTTTGGGCCATCGTGATCTTCCTTTTGGGCTCGGCGCTGAGTGGTCTTGCGCCCAGCATGGACGCCCTGGTCCTCTTCCGGGGACTGCAGGGTCTGGGCGGCGGCGCGCTCTTCGCGGTGGCGGTCACGGTCATCGGGCTCTTGATCCCGCCCCGGGAGCGGGGGCGGATCCAGGGGGCGTTCGGGGCGATCTTCGGCATCGCCAGCATCGTCGGGCCCTGGCTTGGGGGCCTGCTCACCGACCACCTCTCCTGGCGCTGGGTCTTCTACATCAACATGCCGGTGGGGGCGGTGGCGCTTGGGTTTATCGCCCGCTACATGCCGGCGACGCCCCCGCCCTCGCGGCACCGTTTCGACCTCGCGGGGGCGATCGCGCTGGTGCTCTGGACCGTGCCCCTCTTGCTCGCGCTCTCTTGGGGCGGCACCACCTACGCCTGGACCGACCCGATCGAGCTCGGTCTCTTCGCCCTCGCCGCCCTCGGGCTCCTTCTCTTCGTTTGGGTGGAACTCCGCGTTCCGGAGCCGCTTTTTGACCTCTCCCTTTTACAAAACCCGGTCTTTCGCTACGCCAGCGCGGCGCTCTTCTTCTTCGGCGCCGCCTTCCTCTCGGCGATGTTCTTCCTGCCGCTATACCTCATCGAGGTCAAGGGGATCAGCGCCACCCACTCCGGCCTCACCCTCCTCCCCCTCACCCTGGGGGCGATCCTTGGGAGCCTGGGCGCCGGGACGCTCGCGAGCCGGACCGGCCGGTACAAGGCTTGGATGCTCGCAGGGAACGCCTGGTTGCTCCTCAACTTCCTCGCCATGCACCGGGTGATCGCGCTCGATACCCCGCTATGGCTCGTCTTGCTCCTGATGGTGAGCATGGGGCTCGGGCTCGGTCCCTCGATGCCGCTTTACACCCTGGCGGTCCAGAACGCCGTGGACCCCGCCCGGATGGGGACCGCGAGCTCGGCCACCCAGTTCTTCCGGCAGATCGGCTCCACCCTGGGGACCGCCCTTTTAGGTGCCGTGCTCGCTGCGAGCCTTCAGAGCGCGATCGCGTCCCACCTGCCCCCGGGGGCAAAGGCAGAAGGCCTCTCCCTGCGCGACCCGACGGCGATCGAGCGGCGGTTCGAGGCGAGCCTCACAGAAACCCTCGCCCTGGTGGAGCGGGCGCTTATGGGCGACCCCGAGGCGATCGAGAAACTCCGGGAAAACCCGATCTTCCCCGAAGAGATGAAGCAAATGCTCGGCCGGCCGGTGCCCCCCGGGCTCAAGGACCGGATCCTCGCCCGGGTGAAAAGCCTGCTCGAAGCCCGGATCAAGGAGCTTCAGCGCGAGATGAAAGCGGCCCTCGACCAGGCGATCGTCGAGGCCATCCGCCGGGTCTATCTCTACGGCGCGGGCTTCGTGCTCTTTGGGTTCCTCTTCACCCTGCTCTTGCCCGACGCCGAGCTCAAGGGCCGGGCGCCTCGGGAGGCTTGACCCGCTCGCCGAGGCGCCGCTCAGCACCCTGCCAGAGCCTTTTCAGGTTCGCCCGGTGGGTGAAAAAGAGCATCGCCGCCATTAAGGCAAGGGTGATGAGTTCCCAGTCCGGCCTCCGGAGGGCGAGGGCGAGGACCACCGCCGCCACCGCCCCGGTCAGGCTGCCGGCGGAGACGTAGCGGGTGAGCAGGATGACCGAAAGCCCGATCACCGCCGAAAATAGCGCCACCTCGGGGTCGAGGAAAAGCAGCGTGCCCAGGCTGGTCGCCACCCCCTTGCCGCCGGAAAAGCGCAAGGTGATGGGAAAGTTATGCCCGAGCACGGCGGCCACCGCCACCCCGCCTAAAAGCCAGCCCTCCACCCCGGCGAGGCGGGCGATCCAGACCGCGATCCCGCCCTTGAAGATGTCGAAAAGGGCCACGACGATCGCCGGTCCCCAGCCGAGCACGCGCTGGACGTTGGTGGCCCCGATGTTGCCGGAGCCCACCTTCCGCAGATCCACCCGGTAGAGCCGGGCGACGAGCACGCCTCCAGGGATCGAGCCAAAGAGGTAGGCGAGCAGAAGCACGGCGGCGGAAACCCAGTCGAGCTGCATGCCGAGGGGATTTTACCCCCCGGCGGCGAAGACGCGGCGGAACACCTCTTCAAGCGGGGGCTCGCGCACCGCCAGGTCCCGGACCGGGAGCTCGGCGAGGGCGCGGGAGACCGCCTCCACCAGGCGATCCCGGGGCACCAGAAGGCGCACCCGGAGTCCCCCGGCCTCCTCGAGCTCCCCCAAGGCCTCGAGGCGGCGGGGGTCGGTGGGGCGCTCGAGCTCGAGCAAAAGCTCCTTGTAAGGCGCAAACCGCGCCACGAGAGGCGGGATCTCCCCGTCGTAGCGGAGCCGCCCCTCGTGGATCACGATCACCCGCTCGACCAGCGCCTCGATGTCGGTCATGTAGTGGCTGGTGAGGAGCACCGCCGCCTCCTCTTCCCGGGCGTAGCGCCGCACGAAATCGCGCACTGCCGCCTGCGCGGTGACGTCGAGCCCCAGCGTAGGCTCGTCGAGAAAGAGCACCCGAGGAAGGTGCAAAAGCGCCATCATCAGCTCCGCCTTCATCCGCTCGCCGAGGGAGAGCTTCCGCACCGGCTGGGTGAGCACACCCTCCAACCCCAAGAGCGCTTTGAAGCGGCGCACCCGTTTCCGGAACGCGCCTTCCGGGATCTCGTAGACGGCGGCCTGGATCCGGAGGCTATCGAGGACCGGGAGATCCCAAAGGAGCTGGGACTTGTTCCCCATTACAAACGCGATCTGCCGCAAGTACCCGGGCCGCCGCTCGAAGGGCGTGTAACCGAGCACCTCGGCCCGCCCCCCGGAGGGGTAGAGAAGCCCGGCGAGCATCTTCAAGGTGGTGGTCTTCCCTGCCCCATTGGGCCCCAAAAACCCCACGATCTCCCCGGGCCGAACGGCGAAGCTCACCCCCTTTACCGCCTCGATCCGCCGGTAGCGGCGGCGCACCAGGTGGCGAAGGGTGCCGCGGATACCAGGCTCCTTCTCCGCCACCCAGAAGACCTTACGGAGGTTCTCCGCGATTACGGCGTATTCCATCGCCCCCTCCTAGCTCGAAGCCGAGGTATACGCCCGAAGGCCAAGGGAAAAGAGCCAGCCCACAGCCCCCCAAAGCAGCACCCCAAAGGCCCCCATCGCCCAAAGCGCCCCCGGGCCAGCCACCCCGAGGAAGACCTCGGCGGGCAGGTTCACCGCCAGGTAGACCGGCAGCACGAAGGTGAGGAGCACCCGCACCGGGGCGGCGTAGGCCCGGACCGGGTACTGCCCCGCCCTGAAGACACCGGAGATCAGCTGGATCAGGTTGTGGACGTGCACCGAATAAAACCCCACCAGGGCGAGGGCGAAGGCGCTGAGGTAGGCGATCAAAAGCCCCAGGAAGAGCGCGAGCGTCCCAAGGAGCACCCCCTCCCACCCGGCCCCGAGCGAGAAGAGCCCGTAGCCAAGCAGGAACGCCCCCGCGACCAGGTCGGAGACCCCCCAGGGTGAGGCGGTCCCTACGAGGAGCAAAAAGACCGGGTTCCGGGGCCGGAGGAGGACGAACTCCAGGGTCCCGTCAATGACGCTTTGGGAAAAAGCGGTGAGGTTAGGGCCGACGACCCCGGCAAAAAACCCGGCGGTAATCGTCGCCACCCCCAGGTAGACGAGCGCCTGGGCGGGCTCGAGCTCGAGCACCCCCGCCCGCACCAGCGCGAGCGCGGCCACCACCCGCCCCACGGCCTCCAACAGGCTCGAGAGGAGCGCCGCCAGGAAGTCGAGGCGATACTCGGTCCAGGAGGCCACCGCCGCCTCGAAGGAGCGCAGAAAAACCCGAAGATAACCGCGCATCCTAAGCCCCCATCGAGCTATAGCGGACCAGGCCCCGACGCCATGCCCAGGCGGCAAGCACCGATACGAAAAGCGTCCAAACGATCAGCAGCCCGTAGCCCGCTTCCGCCTCCCAGCCCGCCGCCCGGGCCGCCGGGTAGTAGACGAGGTAGGGAAGCGGGGTCCAGGAAAGCCCGCGCAAGAGCCCCTCGGGTAGGGCGTCGAGCGGCAGGGCGAGCCCACCGAAGAAAAAGAGCAGGCCGTAGTAGGGCTCGAGCAAGCTGTCGCTTCGCTCCAGGAAAAAGGCGAGCGCGCCAAAAAGCCAGCCGAGGGCAAAGTGGAAGGCAAACCCGAGCGCCAGGTAGCCGAGGAAGGCCCCTGCGTCCCCGGGCGAAAGCCCCGCCAGGAAGCCGGGGAAAAGGGCATAGAGCAGACCGAAGACCGGCAGGCCGAGCGGCAGGTAGAGCAAAGAGAGCGCGAGGGCGTCGGCGAGGTGGTCGAAAACCGGCGAAAAGGGCCGGAGCAAAAGCGGCGAGAGCCGGCCGGTCCGGATCTCGTAGCTGAGCGTGTACGCCATCCACGTGGGGCGAAAGAGCCCAAGGAGCCAGGCGAAGAAGTAGTAGCGGACGTACTCGCGATCGGGACGGGGACCGCCCTCGACCCAAAGCGCGAGAAAGAGGAAGGGCAAGCTCTGAGAGAGCACCCAAAAGAAGAGCTCGCCCCGGTAGGCCAGGTACTGGGCGAGGTAGGTCTCGCCAAGGGTTATAAGCTTTCCAAAGAAACGCAATCGGGCCATCCGCGAAAACCTCCCTTTCGGGGAAACCGAAAGCCTTAAGCCGGAAGGAAAACCAAAACCTAGCGGCGGATGACCCGGAGGATCATGGTAGCCATTTTAGCAAGGGGAGAAGCCCGGCGGGGTGTTTTTGCCCGTCAGGGGATTCCCGAAGAGGAGGTCCACCGGAAAAGCGGCTGGAGGCAGAGTCGTGCGCCGCCAACCCCGTAGAAGACGGGTAGACCAGCCAGCCCGCTCAGTCTGGGGCCCCGCTAGAAGCGGGCTCGCGGGCGCGGCCTCGTCCAGCAGGTCCACACCCGCTGCTTCACTGCCGCCGGGACCTCCAGATCGGCTCTTCAACGCCGAGCCGGTGGTTCACGTAGCGGGCGAGCACAAAGAGCAGGTCGGAAAGCCGGTTTA